>JAHEXJ010000024.1 GCA_023252155.1 Actinomycetes bacterium
GATTCGGAGTACAAATTCTTCTCAGGGCGAACAGGCATACGGCTAATTAGCCCGCCAAATTTCAACTGTTGAACATACCCTTGGCTCGTGCCCAACTTCCCTTTTCACGGGCGTGAAGGAGTGTCATGACGCGCATCGGCGAAACTAGCGACCTGCTGAAGTGTTCCTTCTGCGGCAAGACGCAGAAGCAAGTCAAGAAACTTATTGCAGGCCCTGGTGTTTATATCTGCGACGAGTGCATCGATCTGTGCAACGAGATCATCGTCGAAGAACTTACCGAAGCTAATTCACTCGGACTGCAAGAACTGCCGAAGCCCACCGAGATTTATGAATTTTTGGATCAGTATGTAATTGGTCAAGACCGAGCCAAGAAATCCCTCTCCGTCGCGGTCTACAACCATTACAAGCGCGTTCAAAGCGGCGATACAAAGCGCGAAGACTCGGTCGAATTATCCAAGAGCAATATCTTGCTACTGGGCCCAACTGGTTGCGGTAAGACCTTGCTTGCTCAGACCCTTGCGCGCATGCTCAATGTTCCGTTTGCTATTGCAGATGCCACTGCATTAACCGAAGCCGGCTACGTTGGCGAAGACGTAGAAAATATTTTGCTCAAACTTATTCAGGCTGCCGATTACGATGTAAAGAAGGCAGAGACCGGAATCATCTATATCGACGAGATCGACAAGGTTGCCCGCAAATCTGAAAATCCATCGATAACCCGTGACGTTTCTGGCGAGGGAGTTCAGCAAGCGCTTTTGAAGATCCTCGAAGGCACTGTCGCATCCGTCCCGCCTCAGGGAGGCCGAAAGCACCCCCACCAAGAATTCATTCAAATCGATACGACGAATGTCCTCTTCATCGTCGGCGGTGCTTTTGCCGGCCTCGAGAAGATTATCGAAGGACGAAAGGGTTCGGCCGGAGTCGGGTTCAATGCCGTTCTGCAAACCGAGGCCGATCGCGATAAGCAAGATGTCTTCGCCGATGTAATGCCTGAGGATCTCTTGAAATTCGGAATGATCCCAGAATTCATCGGACGTTTGCCGATCGTCACCAGCGTCGAGCGACTTGATAAGATCGCTTTGATGCAAATTCTTACCGAGCCAAAAAATGCTCTGGTCAAGCAATATGTTCGTCTTTTCGATTTGGACGATGTGGAACTCGAATTCACAACGGAGTCCCTCGATGCAATCGCAGAACTGGCCCTTTTGCGGGGCACTGGAGCTCGTGGCCTTCGTGCGATTATGGAATCCGTCCTGCTTTCGGTCATGTACGACGTACCGAGCCGAACCGACGTTGCCAAGGTCATCGTCACGAGAGAATGCATCGCCGATGGGGCACCTCCGACATTTGTTGCTCGGACTGGCGATATTCCTAAGAGGATCGTCCGCGGACAGAAAGGTCCAGAGGAGAAGAGCGCATAATCTAGACTCTCCTCCATGAGTCAACGCGAACTGCCTTCGAGTTTCACTCCAGACCTGGTTGAAGCGCTCCTTTATGAAAAGTGGGTGAAAGCCGGCTATTTCACGCCGGAGGCTAAATCCGACAAACCGCCTTTCAGCATCGTGATTCCTCCGCCAAATGTGACTGGAGTCCTGCACATTGGAACTGCCTTGGACCACACAATTCAGGACATTCTCATTCGAATGAAGCGCATGAAGGGATTCAACGCTCTCTGGCTTCCTGGTACAGACCACGCTGGTATCGCGACGCAGAATGTTGTCGAGAAGCAACTCGCAACCGAAGGTCTATCGCGACATGATTTGGGTCGCGAAGAATTTATCAAACGTGTATGGCAATGGAAGGCAGAGTCAAGCGGAGCCATACTCAAGCAGATGCGTCGTTTCGGCGATAGCGTCGACTGGACACGCGAACGCTTCACAATGGATGAAGGATTATCCCGAGCGGTTTTGACGATCTTTAAGCGTCTCTACGATGCAGAACTCATTTACCGCGCAGAGCGGATCATTAACTGGTGTCCTCGGTGCATGACTGCGCTTTCGGATATTGAAGTTGATCACAGCGATGACGAAGGCGAGTTGGTTTCCATCCGCTATGGCGAAGGCGAAGACTCCATAGTTGTGGCGACGACTCGTGCCGAAACAATGTTGGGTGATACTGGCGTTGCAATTCATCCTGATGATGCACGCTACGCGCACCTCGTCGGCAAATCGATTTTGCTGCCGCTGGTCAATCGCGAAATTCCAATCATCGCCGACGAACACGTCGATCCCGAGTTTGGTACTGGCGCCGTTAAGGTCACGCCCGCACACGACCCCAACGACTTTGAGATTGGTCAACGCCATTCACTTGCCAGCATTGTCGTATTGAGTCCCGAAGCTTTTGTAACAGGTACCGGAACGCAATTCGACGGACTCGACAGATTCGAAGCGCGCAAAGCCGTTGTTGAAGCACTTCGCAAGCAAGGTCGTATCGTCGCCGAAAAGCGTCCTTACATTCATGCCGTCGGACATTGCCAACGCTGTGAAACTACGGTCGAACCGCGTCTGTCCAAGCAGTGGTTTGTAAAAGTTGCTCCCTTAGCAAAGGCTGCCGGTGACGCGGTTCGAGATGGTCGAGTAAAGATCGAACCCGAATCCTTAGCGCCGAGATATTTCGAATGGGTCGACAACATGCACGACTGGTGTATCTCGCGGCAACTTTGGTGGGGTCATCAGATTCCAGTTTGGTACGGTCCTAATGGCGAAGTAGTCGTAACTGGTCCTGATGAGAAAGCACCACAGGGATACGTGCAAGATCCAGATGTATTGGATACGTGGTTCTCATCCGCCCTTTGGCCGTTCTCCACGCTCGGCTGGCCGAGTTCGACAGAAGATCTCAAAGCCTTCTATCCGACAAGCGTTCTGGTAACCGCCTACGACATTCTCTTCTTCTGGGTAGTTCGCATGATGCTCTTCGGACTATTTGCCATGGACGGAATTCCACCATTCCACGTCATCGTTCTTCACGGTTTGGTTCGAGACAAGTTCGGCAAGAAGATGAGCCGAAGCAAGGGAAATGCTATCGACCCCTTGGAATTAATGGATGTTTACGGCGCCGATGCGATTCGATTCACCTTGGCCCGAGGTGCAAACCCCGGCGCGGATCAAGCTTTGGCGGAAGAGTGGATCGCTGGTTCGCGAAATTTCGGTACCAAACTTTGGAATGCCACACGCTTTGCAATTATGAACGGTGCGACAGTCGAGGGCGAACTTCCTGCTTTCGAATCACTCAATGCGATCGACCGATGGATCTTGAGCAGACTCAATGAGACGGTAAAAGAAGTTGATCAACTTTTTGAGACTTATGAGTTCGCACGTGCTTGCGATGTTATTTATCACTTCGCATGGGACGAATTGTGCGATTGGTACCTGGAACTATCCAAAGAGGCTTTCGCGTCAGGAACTGCTCGCGATTCAAAGCGCGTTCTTGGTTTTGTGCTTGATCAACTATTGCGACTTATGCATCCGATCATGCCATTTATCACTGAAGAGATTTGGACTGCGCTTACTGGCGGTGAATCCATTGTTATTGCGGAATGGCCAAAGTCAATTCCTTCACACCATGACGCCGACGGGGAGAAACTGATTCTCCAAGTGCAGGAAGTCATAACCGAAGTGCGTCGTTTCCGAAATGACCAAGGAATTAAGTCGAGCCAGCGAATTCCCGGCCAGTTCCATGCACCAGAAGGGTTTGCTCGATACGAAAGCGCAATGCGTTTTGTACTCCGTATCGATCATCCGGAAGAAGGTCTGTTCACGCCGAGCAAAACCCTGGAACTTGGATCTTTCACAATTGAAATGGATTTGAGCCAGGCCATTGATCATGTGGCCGAACGGACTCGGCTCTCCAAGGATCTCGTGGCAGCCAAGAAAGATCGCGAGACTGCGATAGTGAAACTCTCGAACGAAGGCTTTATGGCGAAGGCACCTGAAAATGTTGTTATTGAAATCAGGGAGCGCCTGGCCAAGACGGATTCGGATATCGAAAGAATCACCGTGCAATTAGCCAAGCTTCCCTCGGCATGACCAGCGCAGAGGACCAAGCTCGTTTTCACGCGATTGAAGCCGCACTGGAGGCACGTTGGCCCGAGACTCGCATCGCCCCTTCGCTCGAGCGAATCTCAGTCCTAGTGGACATGCTGGGATCGCCTCAGTTGGCCTATCCCACCATTCATATTGCCGGTACCAACGGCAAGACCACTACTTCTCGTATGGTCGATTCGCTGATGAACGCCACGGGGCTTCGCACGGGTCGCTTTACCAGCCCTCATCTTGAAAGCCTCCTCGAGCGAATCGCAATAAATGGCGAGCCGATCGACCCTTCCTTTTTCATATTTGCCTACAACGATGTTGCCCCTTACTTGGAACTCATGGACCAGAAATTCGAAAATCCCATTTCGTTTTTCGAAGCCATGACGGCCCTTGCTTTCGTGGCCTTCTCTGAATGGCCTGTTGATATCGGGGTCATTGAAGTGGGTATGGGCGGGGAGTGGGATGCGACAAATGTTGTAGAAGCGGCGGTATCGGTAATTACGCCAATTGGACTTGATCACACCGCATATTTGGGCAACACACTTACCGAAATTGCGAAAACGAAAAGCGGCATTATCAAAGAAGGATCCTCGGTGATTCTTGCTCGACAAGAGCCGGAAGCGGCAATTGAACTTATGCGACGCGTGGCAGAGGTTGGAGCAGAAGTCGCCCGCGAAGGTGTCGAGTACTCGCTCGAAAGTCGCGCGATCGCCGTTGGCGGTCAATTGATCACAATCAAGGGTATAAGCGGGCGCTATGAAGACATCTTCTTGCCTCTTCACGGGAAGCACCAAGCATCGAATGCGGCTACCGCGCTTGCTGCAGTGGAAGCTTTCTTTGGCGGCCAAGAACTCGACCCCGAGTCGGTGCAGGCGGGCTTTGCTGCGGTTACATCTCCCGGAAGATGCGAGACTGTTTTCCACGATCCCACAGTCATTCTTGATGCCGCACATAATCCGCATGGCGCGAAGGCGTTGGCAGAAACTCTTGAAACCGAATTTACCTTTGATGAAATCATTGGTGTGTTCGGCGCTTTCGCCGATAAAGATGTCGCGGGAATTCTCCATGAATTAGAACCCGTACTCAATTCGCTTATCGTCACGGCAAGTGATTCATCTCGCGCGATGCCAGTGCGAGATCTCGAACGAATTGCAAATCAGATATTCGGGCCAGAGCGAGTCATGGTTGTAGACAATCTTGAAGAAGCAATCAAACGAGCAATTGCCGATGCACGCAGACCACTCACGGATGATTCAGTTGGTGTTGTCATCACCGGTTCTGTTGTCACCGTCGGGCAATCACGGGCAATTCTCAAGCGACTCTCACACAATTTCGCATGAAGGTCTTAGCGTCTTCGGTCCTGGCCATGGAAATCATGGTGATGGGCTTTGCGGTGCTTTTTGCTTCAAAGAATCACAGCGGTTATGCCCTTATTTGGGGTGGGGTAGTGGCCGCACTACTGGCAATTGCAGCGGCAACACTGCGATCTTTCGTTGGCTGGGTCCTTGGGTCCATCCTTCAACTTGCCCTCATTAGTTACGGATTTGTAGCGACCCCGCTCTTCTTTCTGGGAACCCTGTTCGCCGGGCTTTGGATCGCGGCGATTGTGGTGGGTCGAAAGGGCGAAGCGACCCGGGCTGCCCTCTTAAAGGCGGGAGAGACCCAGGGTCGCAAGGGTCAGTAGACCGATTACACTCTGGGGGTGATCACAGAGAGAACCTTGGTATTAATCAAGCCCGACGGCGTAAAACGCGGACTAATTGGAGAGGTTATCTCTCGGATCGAAACTAAAGGTTACGCAATCGTTGCGCTTAAGATGATGCAAGCTGATCGTCAATTGCTCGAACAACATTACGCCGAGCACGCTGGTAAAAGTTTTTTTGAGCCTCTCGTCGAATTCATGTCTTCCGGTCCGATTGTTGCTCTCATCGCAGAGGGCAACCGAGTGATCGAAGGATTTCGTTCGCTTGCAGGTGCAACTGATCCAACGGTTGCCGCCCCCGGAACTATTCGAGGCGACCTTGCCCGTGATCAAGGAACAACGGTTGTCCAAAATATCGTTCACGGTTCCGATTCAGTTGAATCTGCTAATCGCGAAATACAAATCTTCTTTAAGGATTTTTCAATTGAGAGGAATACATGAGCAACAGAATGTCATTTATTGGCCGTGATATGGCTATCGACTTGGGGACGGCGAATACCCTCGTTTATGTACGCGGGCGTGGAATTGTCCTTAATGAGCCAAGTGTTGTCGCAGTCAATCAAGACACCGGCGCGATCCTTGCCGTAGGCCACGAAGCCAAGAAGATGATCGGTCGCACGCCTGGAAACATCGTTGCCATTCGTCCTCTCAAGGACGGCGTTATCGCGGACTTCGATACTACTGAGCGCATGTTGCGTTACTTCATTCAGAAAGTGCACCGTCGTCGTTACTTGGCCAAGCCACGTATCGTCGTGTGCGTTCCCTCTGGCATCACGGGTGTCGAGCAGCGTGCGGTGAAGGATGCCGGATATGCAGCCGGCGCTCGCAAGGTTTACATCATCGAGGAACCTATGGCTGCCGCGATCGGTGCGGGTCTCCCGATCCACGAACCGACCGGCAACATGGTTGTCGACATAGGTGGAGGAACAACTGAAGTCGCGGTCATCTCGCTAGGTGGCATTGTCACCGCGTTGTCGATTCGCGTTGGCGGCGACGAGCTAGATCAGGCCATTATTAACTGGGTAAAGCGCGAATTTTCCCTTCTCCTAGGAGAGCGCACTGCTGAGGAAATTAAGATGGCAATTGGCTCGGCCTATCCAATCCAAGGCGAGCCAGATGCCGAAATCAGAGGTCGTGATCTTGCTACAGGTCTGCCAAAGACCATCGTCGTCACGGCCGCCGAGATTCGAAAAGCCATCGAAGAGCCAGTAAATGCGATCGTCAACGCCGTAAAGAGCACACTTGATAAGACTCCACCGGAGTTGGCAAGTGACCTTATGGATCGTGGAATCGTGCTTACAGGTGGTGGCGCGTTATTGCGAGGACTCGATGAGCGTTTGCGCCGAGAGACCGGAATGCCAATCCATATCGCAGATCGCCCGTTGGACGCTGTCGTCGAGGGCACTGGAAAATGTATCGAAGAATTTGAGGCTTTAGAGAAAGTCTTGATCTCCGAACCACGTCGATAGGCAAGCCTTAAATGCGATACGGCGGGGACAATCGGAGTCGCCTGTTGTTCGTGACTTTAATAGTCACCTCGCTTTTCCTGATCACTCTGGATTTGCGGGGTGTCTCACTGGTTACTGGCCTTCGCCACAGCACTCAAGGTGTTTTTGGTCCGGTTCAACGAGCAGCAAGTGATGCCTTCAGTCCTGTCGGTAATTTCTTTTCGGACATTGCACATCTTGGTCGAACGCGCGCGCAACTCAAGAACCTGCAAGAGCAGAACTCGCAATTGAGAACCGCGTTGGTTCAGCGAAAAGATATAGAAACGCAAATTAAGCAACTCAAGTCCGTACTCAATCTTGCAGGTACGGGTGGTTACAAGATTGTTAGCGCGAAAGTTATTTCGCAGGGGACAAGTGCGTCCTTTAGTCAGTCAATCACTATTGATGTCGGCGCGAACGCGCATGTGACTCGTGACATGACCGTGATTTGCGGTGATGGTCTTGTCGGTGTCGTCAAAGAGGTCTACTCCTCGACTGCGCTGGTTATGTTGGAATCAGACCCCTCTTTCCGCGTAGGTGTGCGTATCGCAGGCAGTCAAGAGATCGGCATCTTGACTGGACAAGGAACCGATAGAGCAATCATGCAATTGCTTGACACCCAATCCACCGTGAAAGTTGGAGATGTATTGCTCGCTCGAGGAAGCGAAGGCGGAAAGCCTTTTGTTCCGGGAGTACCCGTTGGCACAGTGACTTCAGTGCCAAATTCTGCCGGTCAAGTTTCGCAGCTGGCGGAAGTGCAGTTCTTCACGCACCTTCATTCGCTGGGAATTGTGTCTGTGGTTCTAACGCCGCCGATCAACGACCCGCGCGACGCACTTGTACCGCCGAAACCCATCCCAACGCCTATTCCAACCGTAACGATTTATGCGACGCCGCCTCTCGGGACGGCCACGCCAGGTGCTACGCCAACAGCAACCCCTACACCCACGACAAAAAAGTAGCTCGGGATGTATACAAGGCGCAGCATAAATTCCGTGGCGATTTTCTTAGCCGTTTATTTGGTGCAGGTGATGATCTTCGATCAGGTGCACATCCCTCTCGGGGGATTTTCGATCTTCCTTATTTTCACTCTTTGCTGGTCGGCATTGAGCACACCCGAAGTCGGAGCAATTGTCGGATTTTTTGCGGGCTTACTACTGGATTTGGCGCCTGCTTCTAATGGGCCACTTGGTCAATGGGCGCTCATACTTTCATCAATCGGTTTTGGAATCGCCTTTCTTCGATACGGAGACGACAGTCTGCGCAGCGATCCACTCAGTCTTGTTATATTCGTTGCTGCAGCTGTGGTCGTTGCGGTCACCGCTTACATCGGATTCAACGGTTTGCTCGGATTGGAAGTCGGTCGGACTTCGCAACTTATCCGGACTGTCATCGGAAATGGTCTCTGGACGTTGGCAATCGCGCCATTCGTTCTTCCAGTTGCATCCCGACTTCACCATGCGGTCTTTGAAACGCGGGAATTTCAGTGAACGAGCGCTCGCGCTTGAGTTTGCTCGTCACGCAAACTCTGATCATTTCACTCATGCTTGCATTACTTGGGCGCCTTTTCTATCTACAAATCGGATCGGGGACAAAATACAAGGACGCCGCGTTGAGTATCCAAAGCCGTGACATCGTCACTCCTGCTACTCGTGGCCTCATCGTGGACTCGTCGGGAGTTCCCTTGGCACTCAACCGAGTCGGTCTGGCTGTGACCGCAGACCGAAGTATTTTGGACAAGCAACCTGATAAAGGCGTCGGAGTTCTTAAAAAGACCGCCACACTTTTGGGATTGAAATACGCAGATGTATATCTCCATACTCGTTTGTGCGGGGAAATGCCCAAGACAGTACAGGCGGGATGCTGGACGGGTACTAGATATCAACCCATTCCTATAACGAAGGATGCCGATCCCTCGAAAGCTCTTCAAATTGTTGAACGTGCCGATCTCTACCCAGGAATAGATTCAATGCCCGTGGCAGTTCGAAGCTACCCAGGAATTGATGGAGTAAATGCTGCACATCTTCTCGGATATGTCGGCCCACTCACGGCAGCAGATTTAGCGTCGGTAAATGGCGCCCATTACTACCGGAGTGAATCCATTGGAAAAGCGGGTCTGGAATACCAGTACGACTCCTACCTTCGCGGTAAGCCCGGAGTTCGAACAGTTATCGTTGACAGACAAGAGGCCGTTACGCGTCAGTCGCGGATTGTGAAGCCAGTTGCGGGAAATCATTTGGTTACGAGTCTGGATGTTCGTTTGCAGGCTGCCACAGAGAAGGCTTTAGCCGATGCAGTTGCACGCGCCAGGGCTGCGGGAAATGTTGCCGATGGTGGTGCGGCCGTTGTTCTCGACGTTAAGACGGGCCGAGTTTTGGCGATCGCTTCTTATCCCACCTATGACCCGAATATGTGGGAGAAGGGTCTAACTGTCAAGCAAGCAAGTGATCTGTTCAGCGAGGCAACCGGCGTTCCCGCACTTGATCGTGCGCTACAAGGTTTGTATGCACCTGCATCCACTTTCAAGGCCGTTTCTGTAGTTGCAGCTGCGAATGCTGGATACAACATGAACGGTACTTACAGTTGTCCTGCAAGTGTTCAAGTTGGTACCACCCTCTTCCATAACTTTGAGAGCAGAGCACAGGGCACGATCACTATGCGTGATGCAATCGCAGTTTCCTGCGACACCATCTGGTATCGCATTGCATTTGATGAATGGCTCAAAGATGGCGGGTTATCCCCAAAGAAAAATGCCCACGATTATTTCTTTAGTGCGGCACGAGGATTCCAAATCGGCAAGAAGACGGGGATAGATCTTCCTGCCGAATCTAGCGGTCGATTGGCCGACCGTGCCTGGCGTTTGGCGTGGTACCAGCAGAACAAGAATTACTATTGCAACTACACAAAGCGCGCGCCCAAGAGTCAACAGACGGCTTTCCTTGTGGCGTTGGCAAAGGAGAATTGCGTCGACGGTGACAAAATCCGAGGCGGTGACGCGGTCAACTTCTCCATCGGTCAAGGAGACACGGTAATTACTCCATTGAAACTGGCGCAGATGTACGCGGCTGTGGCTAACGGAGGAAAGATTTGGCAGCCCACCGTTGGTGAGGCGATTGAGACCACCGATGGAAAGGTAATCGCGAGATTTGCGCCAAAGGTGATTGGCAAATTGCCCGCCAGCAAATCAACGTTAACTTTTCTACAAGGTGCTCTTCGCCAAGTTGTAATAAGCGGAACCGCCGCAGCTACATTCAGCGGTTTTCCAGTGGCGGTCAGCGGAAAGACCGGAACTGCAGAAGTCTTCGGACTCAATAAGAACGGCTCGAAAAAGGGAAACACTTCGTGGTTCACCTCCTTTGGCCCCAGTGAGAATCCTCGCTATGAGGTTGTGATGATGGTGAGTCAGGGTGGATTTGGTTCCGACATCAGCGCCGTTGGCGTTCGCCATATCTACGAAACGCTATTTGGCGTTGTGGGGAATAAGGTGGTTCCAGGAAAAGCGCTCTTCCCTTCGGGCCCACCAACCGCGCTGCCTAGAATTTCCCCCACGATGAAAACGGTTACTACTCCATGAGTTCTCTTTATTCGACGAAGACGCGTAAGAGACGCGGTTCATTGACGCGCGGTTTTGATCCGATACTTTCTGCCGCTGTCGTGGGTCTTTTGATCATGGGGACTTTGTTGGTCTATTCCGCGACAAAAGCCTGGTACGCATCCGCAGGATTGGATCCTCAGTATTACCTCAAACGTCACGTCATCAACATTGTCATCGGTATTGCTCTCGCCCTCGGAACAACTGTCATCGACTACAGGCTTTTGCGCGCATACACACCTGTGATTTGGGCGGCGGGCGTGCTCGGTCTTATTGCCGTCCTTATCCCAGGTATTGGGAAATCCGTAAACGGCCACCAAGCCTGGATTGCATTTCCAGGCGGCTTCCAGGTGCAACCGGTGGAATTGGCAAAGATCTCCATCATCGTTGGTATGTCCTTGCTACTTTCTGAACGCATGCATGACGGAGACGAACCAAGTCACCGAGATGTTTTGTCGGCGTTATTGATCGCGGCTATCCCGATTCTCCTCATTCTGCTTCAGCCCGACATGGGCACGGTCATGATCATCGGTGCATCCGTGGTCATGATCATCGCCGTATCGGGGGCACCGTCCCGTTGGGTAGTTGGACTTCTTCTTCTTGCCATCCTTGGGGGATTTACCGCAGTCAAGGTTGGTGTCGTAAAGGACTACCAGCTCAAGCGCTTGCAATCATTTGTAAATCCTGCTGCCGATCCGCAACAAAGTGGCTACCAACTTCGTCAATCCAGAATTACGGTGGGATCAGGTGGCCTCGCTGGCAAGGGATTATTCAAAGGTCCTCAAACAAATGGTCGCTTCGTGCCTGAGCAACAGACCGACTTCATCTTCACGGTTGCAGGGGAGGAGTTGGGATTTCTAGGCAGTTCTACGATCATCATTTTATTTTTAATAATTTTTCTCCGCGGAATTCGAATAGCGCGAAGATCGCAAGATTTATTTGGAAGATTGGTCTGTATCGGCGTCGTCGCGTGGTTTGCCCTTCAAGCATTTGAAAACATCGGCATGACCATGGGGGTGATGCCGCTACTTGGCGTACCTCTGCCCTTGATCTCCTACGGCGGCTCGAGCATGTTCGCCAACTTGATTGGAATCGGCCTGCTACAGAACGTTCACGCCCGCCAGCGGGGTTAGGAGGCGTTGAGAAGTGTGCTCGCGCGTACTGCGATTATCGAAAGGACCCGATGAGCGGCGATCAAGTCGTTCGAATCTAATTCACAGAACACCGCTTTCGTAATTGCCTTGACTTGGACTCTGAGGCGTTCGACTGTCGCAGTACCGGTTTCGGTTATGCAATATTCATCAAATTCTTGATGGATGATTCCCGCTGCCTGCAATGAATCCAAAAGTGACTGCGCTTCATCGACCGATATTTTCAAAGGCTTGGACAGATCTGAACCTGTAATTGATGCGTTTCCGTTTGTGATCATCTGAATAGCGACCCAATGACCATATTCCAGGCCCGCCGTGGAGATCACCCTTATCAAGTTAGCTCGAAGGGCATTCTCGGCTTCGCCGATATCACGTGTTGTCAGTGTTTCAGCCACTTTCATGATTGGCCTTCCTTGGCGTCGTTGTGCAGCAAAGTTTCTAACTCACTTACGAATACACGTGCCCGTTTGCTATCGATACCACCGAGGGGCAACATGAAATTTGTTAGCATGTCATGAACTAAGGGAATGGCTCGATCTGCAAGGAGTGTGCCATTTTTCGTGACCGTGAGCCTCACGGCTCTTGAATCCTTTTGATCTTTAACGCGGCTGACCAACTTCGCTGTCTCGAGAGTGCGGACTAGTTTGGAGATGTAGATCGGGTCTAGACCAGCATGGTCGGCAAGTTCTCGCTGAGTTGGTGATTGACCGCCGCGTGTTAATCCGCGCAATGATGAGAGAACTACGTACTGCGCATGCGTGAGGTTGAGCGGTGAAAGCAAGGTGTCAACGCTGGTCCTTAGTTTCATGGAAAGTCGCCAGACGAGGTATCCAGGAGTTGGTTGAAATGTTGAACTCATGAAAATAGTATACATGGCAATAGTTACCATGGAAACTATATGGCCGGCTACTCGTACGTACGGGTGGAATTTAGGTGTCAGACTGAGTCTGTATTGGGTAATGCGCCTCTGGTCTGCCATACTTAGACCAAAGTTCAGCGCGGCTCGCGATTTCATCGCGGTTATTGCCCGAGTGGCATAGCAAGTGCGAACTCAACAAAGATTTGCTCGTTTATGCGAGCCAGAGCGCGTTTTATGAACGCATAGAGGATTTGGTACTAAATATGGCTATCGAGCCAAAGACGCCGCGCAAGCGTGCGGCTAAGAAGGTTATTGAGAGCGCCCCTGAATCGGGCGTACCCACCTTAAAAAAGACCCCAGTTAAGAAGAGTGCCCCGGCAATTCCGGTGCCCATCTTCCAGGCAGCGGCAGTTACTGATGTGAAGGCGGTCAGAGCCCCTCGGGCCAAGGCGGCCGCAGAGGAAACTGCGACAGTCCCCGCCGTCAAGAAGGCCTCTTCACGGAAGAAAGTGCCGCACGAGATCGTTGCGGAGCCGATTGCAGAAGTTGCAGGCGGAGATGCGGAAAGCCGCGGTCGTCGTCGCAGACGTGGTGGTCGCGGTCGTCGTCGCCCATCGGAACATGAGGGCGAGAACATTGAACCTTTAGGTGACCACGATGGTGATGATGCTTCCAAGGCAGCAACTCACCGTCGACGTCGCCGCCGATCAAGTGCAGATGGCGCCACCCCAGGCGAAACCATTGAAGAAGACGGCGTGGTAACTGTTGTGAAAGTGCGCGAGGCACGTGAACCAAAAGAGCCTCGCGAAGTTCGAGAACGTCCAGGACGTGGAGACGCGAGGCGACCTGCACGTCGCACACGCGAAGCACGCTCTGAATATCGTGAGCCGTTCCGCAAGCGCGGCACGATCATCACCGAAGGCGAATTCCTAGCACGCCGCGAGAACGTTGATCGCGAAATGTTGGTCCGCCAAATTGGAGACCGCACGCAGATTTGCGTCATTGAAGACAAGGTGATGGTTGAGCATTACGTAAATCGTCACAGCAATATTTCCTACGTTGGTAACGTCTACCTAGGCCGAGTACAGAATGTACTGCCTAGCATGGAAGCCGCCTTCGTTGATATCGGCAAGGGACGAAACGCAGTTCTATACGCCGCTGAAGTCAATTGGGATGCAGCCGGTATTTCGGATTCACAACCTCGCAAAATTGAAATGGTGTTGAAGACTGGCCAGCCTGTTCTAGTACAAGTTACAAAAGACCCCATCGGCCAGAAGGGCGCTCGTCTTACAAGTCAGATTTCCTTGCCGGGTCGCTATTTAGTTTATGTGCCTGGCGGAGGAATGAGCGGTATCAGCCGTCGACTTCCAGAACCCGAGCGCGCGCGTTTGAAGACGATACTTAAAGCAATTGTTCCTGACGAAGCGGGCGTGATTGTGCGTACCGCCGCAGAAGGTGCGAGCGATGCCGAAATCGAAGCAGATGTCGCACGTTTGAAGGCGCAGTGGAATGACATTGTCGAGAAATCGACCAACCCCAATTTCCACGCACCTGCGCTTCTGTACTCCGAGCCCGACCTTGCTGTCCGCGTCATCCGCGATATCTTCAACGAAGATTTCCGCAAGCTGACAATTCAGGGTAATGAAGCTTGGGAGGACATCCATAATTACTTGGGGTTCATCGCACCGGAACTCACTTCTAAAATTGAGAAGTTCACGGGCCCTGGCGATCTCTTCGCAAACTATCGCGTTGACGAACAACTTTCGAAGGCGTTTGATCGCAAAGTGTATTTGCCATCAGGCGGATCTCTCGTAATCGATCGCACTGAAGCGATGGTTGTTATCGATGTCAACACTGGAAAATTCATCGGCAAGGGCGGAAACCTCGAAGAGACGGTTACGAAGAACAACCTTGAAGCAGCAGAGGAAATTGCGCGGCAACTTCGCCTGCGCGACCTCGGTGGAATTATTGTTATCGACTTTATCGACATGATTCTCGAATCAAATCGCGAGCAAGTTCTTCGTCGTCTCGTCGAATGCCTTGGGCGCGATCGCACCAAGCATCAAGTCGCCGAAGTAACTTCTCTCGGACTCGTGCAGATGACTCGAAAGCGTGTTGGGCAGGGCCTTATCGAAGCCTTCTCGACAACGTGCGAGAGTTGCGGTGGTCGCGGAATTCATATTCATACCGATCCGGTGAAGGCACGACCTTCGATGCCATTTGATGAAATCATGAAACCCCAGGAAGCCATTGAGCACGAAGACGATGCTCTCGGAACCCACGCTTTCCCTGAAGAAATATCGCCCGAAGTTGAGCAGGCCGAACTTTCAGCACCTGGGACCGAACCCGATTTGGGCGAGGATTACGTCCCAGCCGAGGAAATATCGGTAGAGGTACCTAGCATCATTACCCCAGAACCGACACCGGGACGTCGTCGCCGACGTGCCGCCAGTACTGGGGTGATCACACCCGGAGCCTGAAATAAGGGCCAAATAGGGTCTCAGTTTGACCCAGAGGGTCTAACTTCCGTACCCTTAGGCCCTGCTTGGTGGAGATTTTCGTGCCCATAAGCTTTGTAAAAGAACTGGAGTAGTTACGTGTACGCAATTGTGAAGGCGGGTGGCCGCCAAGAGAAGGTCGCCGTCGGAGACACTGTCACTGTCGATCGTATCGACGCTGCGGCCGGTTCGACCGTAACATTCCCTGCAATCCTCGTAGTTGATGGTGCCACTGTCACCACCGACGCCAAGGTCCTCTCCGGCGTGAAGGTCACCGCCGAGGTCGTTGATGAGACCAAGGGCGAGAAGATCCACATTCTTCGATACAAGAACAAGACTGGCTATCGCCGTCGTCAAGGCCACCGTTCCAAGAACACTCGTGTTCTTATCACCGCCATCAGTGGCATTAACTAAGGAGCGAGAGAAATGGCAAGTAAAAAAGGCGTTTCATCGACACGAAATGGTCGCGACTCCAATGCGCAGTACCTCGGAATTAAGCGCTTCGGCGGACAGGTAGTCAAGAACGGCGAGATCCTCGTCCGTCAACGTGGCACCCACTTTCACCCAGGCTCAAACGTTGGACGTGGCAAGGATGACACTCTCTTCGCACTGGCTGCAGGCGCAGTCGAATTCGGCCGCGCTCGCGGTCGTCGCGTTGTAAATGTGGTCCCCGTCGCCTAGATCTCGGTTCTCATAAATGAGCGGGCCGTGCATGCGGACCCGCTCTTTTATTTTTACAGACTCATAATTTAATCTTTAAAGGTTTTCAAGAAACTAGAGGGGGCGGCAATGACAACATTTGTTGATCGCGTAACCCTCTATGCCATGGCCGGCAAAGGCGGAGACGGCTGCGTCTCGGTGCATCGTGAAAAGTTCAAACCCCTCGGCGGACCAGACGGCGGAAACGGCGGACGCGGCGGCGACATCAAGTTAATCGTCGATCCGAACGTCACCACACTTCTTGATTACCACCATTCACCACACCGCAAGGCGACCTCTGGACGCGCTGGCTACGGCGATCGCAAGGACGGCCCAGCAGGCGAAGACCTCATTCTTAAAGTTCCAAACGGCACCGTTGTTTTCGACAAAGACGGCAACCAAATTGCAGACCTCGTCGGCAACGGAACGGTCTTTATTGCGGCGCAAGGTGGCCACGGGGGCCTTGGTAATTTAGCTCTTGCTTCCTCTAAACGCCGCGCTCCTGGTTTCGCCCTTCTTGGCGAACCCGGCGAAGAGCGCACCCTGATCCTCGAACTCAAAAGCGTCGCCGACATCGCTTTGGTCGGGTACCCAAGCGCCGGAAAGTCCTCTCTTATTGCAGCCATTTCTGCCGCCCGCCCAAAGATCGCGGACTATCCATTCACCACTTTGATTCCAAACCTCGGCGTCGTGCAGGCTGGCGAGACTCGCTTTACGGTCGCAGACGTTCCCGGGCTCATCCCTGGGGCAAGCCAAGGAAAGGGCCTGGGCCTTGAATTCCTTCGCCATGTAGAGCGATGCGTGGCTCTAGTGCACGTCTTGGACTGCGGCACCTTGGAGACTAATCGCAACCCAGTTGCAGATCTTGAAATTATCGAAGACGAACTAGCCCAATATGGGGGACTCGAAGACCGTTCGCGACTCATAGCGTTGAACAAAATCGATTTGCCCGATGGCGCAGCAATGGCTGATATGGTTGGGGAATCCTTACGCGACCGCGGTTACGAGGTTTATCCGGTCTCTGCCGCGTCGCGTGCGGGCCTTTCTGATCTGACTTATGCCATGGCTCGCATTATCCAAAAAACTCGCGCTGAGATGGCTGTCGAAGAGCGCACCCGCATTGTCCTTCGCCCTGTTGCTGTTGATGATTCAGGATTTACTGTGTCTGCGAACAAGGATGGATCTTTCAGTATCTCTGGTCCAAAGATCATGCGTTGGGTTAGGCAGACCAACTTCAAAAACGCCGAAGCAATCGGTTACTTGGCAGATCGCATGGCGCAACTTGGAGTCGAACGAGAACTTTTCAAGAAGGGTGCAGTTGCCGGAAGTGAAGTTCGAGTAGGCACTGGCGATGACGCGGTGATTTTCGATTGGGAGCCAACTATCGAATCAGGCGCCGAGTTACTCGGCGCTCGCGGAGAAGATGTTCGATTTGATTCTGTTTGGCGCGGACCTGAAAAGGAACGCGATCAACTCACGTCCGAAGAACTTGCACGTCAGTGGGAATTCACAGTTATCGATCCGCATACTCCGGCGCTGGTTGAAGAACTCAAAATGGATGCCGAAGATGTCGCAGAGGACGAGGCTGAGTCAGAGGAAAACGCATGACCCGGTCGAAGATCTCTTCCGCAAGAAGAATTGTCATCAAAATCGGATCGTCCTCGCTGACTGGAAAAGCAGGATCAGAACTTGATCCGGCTGCAGTTGATCGCCTCGTGGACGCAGTTGTCGCTGCACGTGAGCGTGGAGCTGAAGTTGCCGTGGTTTCATCGGGAGCAATTGCTGCTGGACTTTCACCTCTTGGCTTGAAAGTGCGTCCTAGAGATCTTGCAACACAGCAAGCGGCGGCCGCAGTGGGTCAAGGCCTGCTCATTCACCGCTATACCGAGAGCTTCGCGCGCTATCGCGTCATCGCCTCGCAAATTCTTCTAACAACCCAGGATGTCATTCACAGAACGCATTACAAGAATGCCCAACGGGCGCTCTATCGTTTGCTCTCACTTGGCGTTGTGCCAGTGATAAACGAGAACGACACCGTCGGTACGCAGGAGATTCGATTCGGTGACAACGACCGGCTTGCTGCGCTCGTTTCACTCGTTATTGGAGCCGACTTACTCGTTCTGGTCTCGGATATCGACGCTCTTTACGACGCTCCACCGTCACAACCTGGCGCGAAAAGAATCAGCGAAGTTGAATCTGTTTCCGCACTCGATGAGACGACGATTGGCGGGGTCGGATCATCCGGCGTCGGTAGCGGAGGAATGGTTACTAAGGTTGAAGCCGCTCGAATCGCGACCAGTGCCGGAATTCCAATGCTTCTCACCTCCCTTGATAAAGCCGCAGCGGCACTACTTGGAGAAGATTTCGGCACCTTCTTCCATGCACGTCCCTCAAAGACGAATTCACGACTTCTCTGGCTTGCCCACGCTTCAACTCCGCACGGGCGATTGGTTGTCGATGACGGAGCAGTTAAAGCCCTTATCGAACGTGGCGTTTCATTGCTTCCTGCTGGAGTAACTTCAGTAGAGGGTGAATTCAGTGCGGGCGATGCCGTCGAGATTGCATCGCAAAGTGGTCTTGTCATTGCTCGCGGGCTAGTGGCATTCGACTCCAGCGAAATTCCGCAGATGCTTGGCCGATCCACCAAAGAATTGGCTCAAGCGTTGGGCGCAGAGTATGAACGTGAACTAGTTCATAGGGATGACTTAGTGCTAATTTAGTTGGGCTTTCTCTTCACCGTGCTAGCACTCTCAATATTGCTATATCAAAAAAGCCTTGCTAATTACACTGGAAATACATACAAGGTTGCTTTGAGGAGTAGCCATGGAAAGTACTCGCCGCCGCATAGTCACTATCTTCAGTGTTGTCTTTCTTCTCTTGGGATTTAGCGGAATTAATATTTCTGGAGCTGTCCCAACCAAATACGGCCCTCCCGCCGCGCCTACCGATGTTGAGGCTGTCGGTGGAGTTGAAAAAGCGACCTTGACATGGATGGCGCCTTATTCCAATGGCGGAAAGAAAATCACCGCCTACAAGGTTACGTACTATCCGGGAGCAAAGATTCACATGTGCAATTCTTCTGCTCTACGTTGCGTAGTTGATATTCCGAATCCGAACAAGCCAAGCAGTAAGCCACCCTCAGTGTGGTACTACTTCACTGTTGCAGCGGTGAATTCCGTTGGAACTGGCCCGGTGTCAATAGTTGGGCATGCGCGGGTGCTCATCAAATTCCGCGCAACTATGTATATTGCTCCCAAATATGGAGCAGACGTGCCGACTCCTACTCCGACCGATACTCGTACCCCGACTCCTACTCCCACGCCATCAATCAATGCCATCCCAGCACCTTCTCGAACACCGTCTACTCCACCGTCGCCCCCAGCAAACGCAGTCACGACGACAACCTTTGACGGCACTTACACAGGTCAGGCAACCGTTACCGTATCTACTGGTACATCGGGGATAGGGAATACGTCCACGATTGCCACCACCTTTACGGTTCTCAATGGCCGAGGTCAAGGCAGTGCCGACAACTGGAACGTGAACGGCTACGTGACAGATCTCGCAGGCATCGCTTCAGTAACCGCCTCGAATTCTCTTTATGGCACTTTTCCCTTTACAGTCACTTTCACCCAGGATCCGGTCACTAAAGTCATGAGTGGGAACGGTAGGGGAGTCCGAACATTCACATTAAGTGTCTACGGAGAAATTACGGTTGAATTCGTATTTAGCGTTTCGAGGATTAGCTAGGAATAATCCTCCGAACTGTTTACGCCTTCGAGCTTGCAATATCTCGCAAGACATTGGCAGTTAGCACTTCGTGATTGCCGCTATCTGTCGGTTCATCGCTGAGTTTGACGATCGCAACGTGAGTACTCGGGTTCATGAATATGTACTGGCCGTGCAAACCGAGCATCATCACGGTGCCAGAGAACGGGTGCCAGATTTGTGCGCTGTAGCCCCAACCGTGATCGAGAGTTGTCATGGGTTGCTCTAGTCGAGCCATCCAGTTCGCATCGATGACATTGGCCCCGCCGACTTTGGCGGCTCCGTTATCGAGGATGAGTGCTCCGATTCGTGCCCAATCTCTAGCGGTCGCATTGAAGCAGCAGAAGGTCTTCTCAAGTCCGCCGACATGATCGACATTCCAGAAGGCGCTGTCTTGTGCGCCGACCAGTTGCCAAACATGCTTGCTGAAGTAATCCGAAACCGTTGTGCCCGTAACTTTCTTGATGATGAATCCGAGCATTTGTGTGTCGACGCTTCGGTATTCAGATTTCGTACCGGGTTCCCAGCTCATCTTGCGGTTGTGTTCCATAAAGAAATTCAGATCCGTGGTCGCATACATCTGGGCAATGGCAACGCCCCAACCGGAGGGGCCAGTCGGGTAGTTGTCGCTAACGCCGACTCCTGCCTGCATGTCCAGCAGAGATTTGATTGTTACGCGGTCAAAACTTCCGCCCGTCTTGTACTGCGGGAAGAATTTCACGAAAGTGTCAGACTCTTTGATTTTGCCGTCTGCGATCAATTGGCCGATCATGATTGAAGTTAAGGTTTTCGCCATTGAGTACGAAGGAAGCTTCGTGCTGGCGTTCGTTGATTTGTTGTACCACTCGTAGGTAATGACTCCATCGCGCAAAACCAAGAATGCATTGGTGGAAGTTTTGGACAGGAACTCGCTAAATGGAATTTGCGTCCCACCCCAATTTACGGTCGCGGGCACAGTTCCATTGGTCGTTGTCCAAGCAACAGGGGAGGCTGCAGGTTCGACCACATGAAACGGCATCAATGTCGGCGTCTTAGATGCAGGCGCCAGGCCCAATCGAATCGCCGCTATCGGCTCGGGGTAATGGATGACGCGGGTAGCGCTAAAAAGAAGAATATAAACGGCGAAGAGTCCGACGAGCAGGTTGCGTATGAAGCGAATGAGCGTGCGCACTCGCTCATCCTAAGCCCCGATAGGCTTGGACTTATGGATGCCAAGGAACTAGTCGAGCAGCTTGCCGCTCGCGCCCGCCTTGCTGCGCGCACCCTTTCTTCGGCTTCGGGGTTGGAACGTGAGGCAGCCCTTCTCGCGATTTCTGATGAAATTGAGAACCGTATTCCTGAAATTTTGACCGCCAATAAAGAAGATATGGATCGCGGAGTCGCAGAAGGAATGTCATCGCAACTCTTGGATCGCCTACTCCTAACGCACGAGCGAGTACTCGACATTGCAAAAGGTGCACGCCAAGTTGCCAACCTCGCCGACCCTCTCGGTGTCACGCTTCGCGAATCCACCCTTCCCAACGGCCTCCACCTGAAGCAGGTCACTGTCCCTTTTGGCGTAGTCGGCATGGTTTACGAAGCAAGGCCCAATGTCACCGTGGATGCGGCGGTCATTCTTTTGATGTCAGGAAATGCTGCCCTGCTTCGTGGGTCGTCGAGTGCGGCTTCAAGTAACGAAGTACTCGTTAACGTCATGCGAGATGCGTTGATTCGTACCAACATTTCTCCAGACGTAATTCAATTGGTTCCTTCTTATGATCGCGAAACCGTTCATGCGCTCCTTCATGCGCGCGGAAAAGTTGACTTGGTAATTCCGCGGGGGAGCGCGTCACTCATTCGCATGGTTGTGGATGACTCGACCGTGCCAACGATTGAAACTGGTGCAGGTGTTTGCCATGTTTACATTGACGAATTCGCCGACATTGAGAAGTCAATTCCAATCCTCATGAATTCCAAGACGCATCGTCCAAGCGTTTGCAATGCGGCAGAAACGTTATTGGTGCACAGCGCCATCGCCGATCTATTTCTCCCTATGGCATTGAAGGCACTTTCCGATGCGGGCGTTATTTTGCACTGCGATAAAGCATCGCAGAAGGTAGCCACAGCAAACGGCATTCTTTCAACTCTTGCGACGGAGGAGAACTGGAGCACCGAATACGGCGCTCTTGAGATCAATGTCGGCGTCGTGGGCTCGGTTGATGAAGCGAGTGATCACATCGCCAAATACGGAACGAACCACACCGAAGCAATCGTCACTGAATCGCAAGCAGCGGCTGAACGTTTTGTGGCGCTGTCTGATTGCGCCGCCGTCATGGTCAACACCTCAACGCGTTTCACCGATGGCGAGCAAATGGGCTTCGGTGCCGAGATCGGTATTTCCAATCAGAAATTGCACGCTCGAGGACCCATGGGGCTTGAAGCTATGACAACAACTACTTGGATTGTGACTGGAACCGGCCAAATTCGAAATTAGGTAATTTTGGAATTGAGTTTTGTAATCAATGTCCGTTCATGCACAGCTGAAAATATTGTTTACTTTTTGCAAACTCGCTTCCTTTGTAATTGGCGGGTGAAGCGTGCAGAACTGATTCGAACCATTTCTCAACGTGCGCGTGAGTCGGGGTTACTCTGGGTGATGATTCGAGAGGGTGGCAACCATTCAATCTTCACTCTGGGTGACCATCACGTTCCGATTCCCCGACACCGAGAGATTCCGGATGTACTTGCTCGCAAGATCATGAAAGAATTGGAATCGGAATTGGGCGAAGGGTGGTGGAATAGATGATCAAAACAACTTACAAGGCACTGGTTGAAAAGTCCGGGAAGTTTTGGATAATTTCAGTTCCGACGATCCGATCCATGCATACTCAAGCTCTTTCAGAGGATACGATCGATTTCATGACTAGAGATGCGATCTCGCTTCTTCTTGAAGTCGAGCCTTCTAGCTTTGACCTCGAATTTGAGTTCATTTAGACCGAACAGATTGAGATCCAAAACGTAAATTCGCGGATGGGGAGCCTTCTAATAGACTCCGCCCCATGACCACTTTGTCGCGTAGTGACGTTGCAAACCTCGCCCGATTGGCGAGGATCGAGATGACCGATTCCGAGTTGGACCACTTAGCCACGGAAATGGATGTAATTCTCAACGCCGTCGCCCGTGTCCAGGAGGTGGCTACTTCGGAGATCAAGCCAACTTCGCACCCTGTGCCGATTAGCAACGTAACCCGTTCAGACGTTGTTGTCCCAAGCCTTACGCCAGAGCAAGCTCTCTCTGGCGCCCCGGCCAAAGAAGATGGTCGCTTCCGAGTCCCTCAGATTTTGGGGGAAGAATAAATGATTACTCGCGCAGCACACGAGATGGCCGCCGCTATGGAGGCGGGAGAAATTACTTCTGAGAAGTTGACGCAAGATCATTTCGATCGGATCGCCGAAGTTGATGCAGATGTCCACGCCTTCCTTTATTTGGATCATGAAGGCGCGGTTGCTCAAGCCCGGGCAGTAGATAAGGCTCGAGCAAACGGTGAGAAAGTTGGACCGCTGGCAGGAGTTCCGCTCGCACTAAAAGATGTCATGGTTCAAAAGGGAATTCCAACGACGGCTGGATCGAAGATTCTTGAAGGCTGGCGACCGCCGTATGACGCAACTGTTGTTACAAAGTTGAAGAATGCCGGCATTGTCATTCTCGGTAAGACGAATATGGATGAATTCGCGATGGGTTCCTCCACTGAGAACTCTGCATACGGACCGACGCATAACCCGTGGGATCTTTCGAGGATTCCTGGAGGTTCGGGTGGTGGTTCTTCTGCATCTTTGGCGGCTTTTGAAGCACCATTGGCAATTGGAACTGATACTGGTGGATCCATTCGTCAACCAGCCGCGGTTACTGGAACTGTCGGAGTGAAGCCGACCTACGGTGGCGTATCTCGTTATGGCTTGATTGCATTTTCTTCGAGTCTTGATCAGGCGGGGCCATGTGCTCGCACCGTTTTGGATGCGGCCCTGTTACATGAAGTGATGGCCGGTCATGATCCAAAGGATGCAACAAGTATTAATGCGCCGGTGCCGCAGGTTGTGCACGCTGCGAAGAATGGAAATGTTAAGGGCGTAAAGATCGGCTACGTGAAGGAGCTAAACGGAGAGGGATATCAAGCTGGAGTTCGCTCCCGTTTTGAAGAGTCTCTCGACCTGCTTGCAAAGGCAGGCGCTGAAATTGTTGAGGTGTCTTGTCCGAACTTCGAATATGCCTTGGCTTCGTACTATCTAATTGCCCCAAGTGAATGTTCATCCAACTTGGCTCGCTTTGACGCGATGCGTTACGGCATGCGAGTAGGAGATGAAGACGGCGTTTCTGCAGAATTAGTTATGAATCTGACTCGCGAAGTCGGATTCGGCCGCGAAGTTAAGCGCCGTGTCATTCTCGGAACTTACGCGCTCTCATCGGGCTACTACGACGCTTATTACGGAAGCGCGCAGAAGGTTCGAACGTTGATTATTGAAGATTTTACGAAGGCTTTTGCAAAGGTAGATGTGCTGGTTTCTCCAACAACACCAACCACTGCATTCAAAATCGGCGACAAGGTTGATGATCCGTTGGCGATGTACCTTAATGACATTGCAACAATTCCGGTGAATATGGCCGGTATTGGCGGGATGAGTCTTCCCTGCGGTCTGGCTCCTGAAGATGGCCTTCCGGTTGGATTCCAGATCATGGCTCCTGCAATGCAGGATCAGCGGTTGTATTCAGTGGGTGCGGCACTTGAAGCTGAATTGCTGACGAAGTGGGGCGCTCCTTTGCTCTCGCAAATTCCTGCTTTAGGGGGTGCGAAGTGAGCCTTTCCTATGAAGATGTAATCGCAAAGTATGAGCCGGTACTCGGTCTTGAAGTTCACGTCGAGCTCAACACGAAGTCGAAGATGTTCTGCGGATGTCCAACGGAATTTGGAGCCGAGCCAAATACACAAACCTGTCCGGTCTGTCTGGGAATGCCAGGGGCACTTCCAGTTGTAAACGAGAAGGCAATTGAGTCGGCAATCTTGATTGGTTTGGCGTTGCACTGCGACATCGCGCCTTATAGCCGTTTCTCGCGTAAGAACTATTTCTATCCCGATATGCCCAAGAACTTTCAGATCTCGCAGTACGACGAGCCGATTTGCATCAACGGGTATGTCGAGGTCGAGATCGAAACGGATGAAGGTCCCAAACAATTCCGCGTTGAAATCGAACGTGCACACATGGAGGAAGACACGGGAAAGTCACTTCACATGGGCGGAGCAACCGGTCGCATTCATGGTGCTGATTACTCACTTCTCGACTTCAACCGTGCAGGAATTCCGTTGGTTGAAATTGTCACCAAGATTGTTCCTGGCACGGGCAAGTACGCCCCCGAGGTTGCCAAGGCTTACGTTGCGGAGCTTCAGAAGATCCTTCGATCCCTCGGTGTCAGCGATGTTCGTATGGAGCAAGGGTCGCTTCGATGCGATGCCAACGTCTCTTTGCGACTTATTGGCGAGACAACTTTGGGAACTCGAAGTGAGACCAAGAATGTGAACTCACTTCGTTCGGTCGAACGAGCGGTGCGCGGAGAAATGATCCGCCATGCCGAACTGCTTAATGAAGGCAAGAAGGTCGTTCAGGAAACGCGTCACTTCCAGGAAGAGACGGGATTGACCCGCTCGGGCCGCTCGAAGGAGCAGGCAGAGGATTACCGCTATTTCCCAGAGCCAGATCTGGTTCCAGTGGAGCCAGATGCGGCCTGGATTGAGAAATTGCGAGCGACTTTGCCAGAGGAGCCAACGAAGCGCCGCAAGAGATTGCAGGCCGAGTGGTCTGTGCCGGATAAAGAGATGGCGGCGATGATCAACGCCGATGCCCTCGATATTGTCGAGGCGACGGTAAAACTCGGCGCCGATCCCGCACGTGCACGCGGTTGGTGGTTGGGGGAGATATCACGTATTGCGAATGAGAAGGATGTCGCGATATCCGAACTTTCGATTTCACCTTCGGATGTCGCAGAGATTGTTGCACTCGTTGAAAGGGGCGACCTCACTGACAAGTTGGCACGCCAAGTTGTTGAAGGCGTAATCAACGGTGAAGGAAAGCCTGCCCAAGTAATTGAATTCCGCGGACTCAAAGTTGTCTCTGATGAATCGGCATTGATGGCTGCCATCGAGCGAGCTATCGCTGCGCAACCAGAGACGGCAGAGAAGGTGCGCAACGGACACATTCCAGCCGCCGGAGCATTGATTGGTGCAGTCATGAAAGACACCAAAGGCCAAGCAGATGCTGCCCGTGTGAGGGAGCTTCTACTTGGC
>JAHEXJ010000096.1 GCA_023252155.1 Actinomycetes bacterium
CGCTCTCGTTTGATCGAGCTCTGCGCTCACGTGTTCCCACTAAATCGCGTCTACCCCTCGCTCACCTGTACGAACGCGGACTACCTGTTCAACCGGAGTTGCCCAAACCTTGCCGTCACCGATGGAGCCGGTGGAGGCAGATTTCACGATGACATTGATAACCGCATCGGTTTCACTGTCATCGACCAGAACTTCCAGGCGCACCTTCGGGATCAAGTCGACCGTGTATTCAGCACCACGATATACCTCAGTGTGTCCGCCCTGACGGCCGTAGCCGCTGGCTTCGGAGACTGTCATCCCAGTAACGCCATGCGCTTGCAGGGCGTTTTTCACGTCATCCAACTTGAACGGCTTAAGAATTGCGGTAATGAGTTTCATTCATGTGCCCCTTAGTTCGACTCGGATGAAGACATGACGCGAGTTCCTCCGCCATAGGAGGCCGTCTCGTATGCCGTTTCGGCGTGCTCACTCAAGTCAAGGCCCATTGATTCCTCATCAGGAGTTACGCGTAGACCAATGGTCTTATCCAAGATTTGAGCCAGAATGTAAGTCACGATGAAGGAGTAGGCCACTACTGCCCCAACAGCTAGCAACTGATGACCCATCAAAGTCCAACCGCCCTTATAGAACAGGCCATTTGCACCGTTGATCATGTGCGTTCCGAAGAAACCGATGAGAAGTGCGCCGAGAATACCTCCAACAAGGTGAACACCCACGACGTCGAGGGCATCATCAAATTTGAAGATGTTCTTAAGTCCAGTTGCAAGTGCGCAGATGATTCCCGCGGCAAATCCAATGACGATTGAACCCATTGGACTGACGAAACCGCAAGCAGGAGTGATCGCTACAAGACCTGCAACCGCACCAGAGGCTGCACCCAAAGTAGTTGGGTGACCATCCCGGAACTTCTCAACGAGTATCCAACCAAGCAGTGCTGCGCCTGTTGCTGTGTTTGTGTTGATGAATGCGTAAGCAGAAAGTGTGTTAGCAGCAAGTGCAGATCCGGCATTGAATCCGAACCAGCCGAACCAGAGGAGTCCTGCACCTAGAAGAACGAAGGGAACATTGTGCGGACGCATGCGCTCTTTCGGCCATCCTTTACGGCGACCAATGACGAGGATTACGGCAAGTGCTGCAGCACCGGCGTTTGCATGGACAACCGTTCCGCCGGCAAAGTCTTCAGCGCCTAATTTGGCAAGCCATCCACTTGGAGAGAAGACCCAGTGAGCAACGGGTGCGTAAACAATGATGAGCCAGAGGCCAGAGAACAGTGTCCACGAACCGAACTTCAATCGGTCGGCGGTTCCGCCGGTGATCAAAGCAGGTGTGATAATCGCGAACATCAACTGAAATGCAACAAAGACCAACGGGGGAATCGTTAGAGCTTCTAAGCCGGTGGGTTGCTGCCAGATGTGGTTGAGACCGAATTGGTGAAGATTTCCAATCCATTTTCCCTTACCAACGAATGCCAAGCTGTATACCCCAGTAATCCAGAGAACGCTGACAACGCCCATCGTCACAAAGTTCTGTGCGAGCATTCCCAGAACGTTCTTCCCACGCACCATGCCGCCATAGAAAAAGGCGAGTCCTGGTGTCATGAGCAAAACGAGTGCAGAGGCCACCAAAATCCAGGCGGTGTCTCCGGCGTTAAAGTTCGTATTAACGAAGCTCATATTTTCTCCATATAAATTGGTGAGCGTTCTCGTCGTTGAGTTGTGGCGAAATATGACCTATTCGGGTTACAGGGAGCCACGTGAAAAGTTTCAGGCGCGTCACAAAGGCGGCCCTTGTGTTACGAAATGATTACAGCAGGGACTGGATATAGGCCTCTGGCTCAAAGGGGGTGAAATCTGAGGCACTCTCCCCTGTGCCGACCCATTTGATTGGTATTCCAAGGCTCGCCTCGATCCCAAGGGCAATGCCGCCGGGGGCGCTTCCATCCATTTTGGTCAGGATGATCCCAGTGAGATCGACGCTTTCGGCAAAGACTTTTGCCTGCGCCAGGCCATTTTGTCCCGTGGTGGCATCGATGACGAGAAGCACTTCGGTTACGGGAACGACCTTCTCCACCACCCTCTTAACCTTGCCGAGCTGATCCATTAAATCGTTCTTGGTATGCATGCGGCCCGCGGTATCGACGATCAAATAATCGATCTTGCGCGCCAGGGCTTGCTGAGCCGCATCGAATGCAACGGATGCTGGGTCGGCGTTTGCCGCCGCATGTATCACGTCGATATCAAGCCGTTCACCCCACGTTCGAAGTTGCTCGACGGCTGCCGCGCGAAAAGTGTCCGCAGCCGCGAGAAGAACGCTTCGACCATCATCGGAAAGCGCTTTCGCCAATTTCGCAGAAGAAGTGGTCTTGCCAGTTCCGTTAACTCCGACAATGAGAAGGGCACTTGTTCCAGTCGCCCCAGATAACTCGCGGCTCTTGTCGCTTAATGAAGACCGAAGTGCAGCGGCGATTGCCTGACTCGCACTCTCGCTTTTTTCAGAACGCGCTGCCGCCACGATCTTCTTCGACAACGCAGGGCCAAGATCGGCTTCAAGGAGGGCGGTCTCTAATTCTTCCCAATCGGCCGCACTTGCATGAGCGGTTCCGGTGATCTTGGCAAGGATTTTGCCGAACAAGCCCACGAAACTATTTTCCTATACAGCTTGAGTGGAATCGCGCAAGCGTTGAGAAATAACTTCGGTTACGCCATCGCCTCGCATCGTGACACCGTAAAGCGCATCAGCAATTTCCATGGTGCGCTTCTGGTGGGTGATAACAATGAGTTGGGAAGTCTCACGAAGTTCTTCAAACACCGCCAGGAGACGGCCTAAGTTCACGTCGTCGAGTGCGGCTTCAA
>JAHEXJ010000001.1:0-13542 GCA_023252155.1 Actinomycetes bacterium
GACTTCATGTGGGCCTACCTGGCTCACTTGGGCACGCTTAATGACAGGAGCGTCAGAGTCCTGGGCTGAATTGGTCTTTTCGAACATATGTTCGAAAAATAGCCGTAAGCCCCGACAGGAGCAAGTCCCTACTGGCTAGGCGGGGGCAATCTCGGCAATCAGAGCGCGAACCAGGGCCTCGATCTCGTCTCGGATCGGGCGGATGGCCTCGAGGGTGCCTCCGGCCGGATCGGCCAGTTTCCAATCCAAATAACGCTTGCCTGGAAAATATGGACAGGCGTCCCCGCAGCCCATCGTGATGACCACATCGCTTTCCTGTACTGCTTCGCTGGTCAAAACTTTAGGAACTTGTCCAAAAAGGTCTATTCCCTTTTCTTTCATCGCTTCCACCACAACAGGGTTTACTTCATGAGCCGGTTGCGTGCCAGCCGAACGAACTTCGATCGCATTTGATAGATGCGATAAAAATGCCGCCGCCATCTGCGAACGACCAGCGTTATGAACGCACACAAAAAGAACGCTTGGTCTTCTCGTATCGGGCCTTCTCCTATCGGGCTTGTTCAACGCGAGTACCTCTTTCTCAACCATAGTGAAACATAAACAAGTGCAACCAACGCCGGAACTTCAATCAGTGGTCCGATAACACCGACCATCGCCTGACCCGACGTGATTCCCCAAACACCAATACTTACCGCAATCGCTAGTTCAAAGTTGTTGCCGGCCGCAGTGAAAGCCAGAGTGGTCGCCTTCTCGTACTCCAATCCGACTGCCTTACCGAAAATGTAGGAAACGCCCCACATGATCAGAAAGTAAATCAATAGCGGAAGAGCAACTTGTACAACGACACCAGGTGAATCAACAATCGCCTGACCTTGTAACGCAAACATCAAAACAATGGTGAAGAGAAGTCCATACAAGGCGAATGGAGCAACCCTCGGAATGAACTTCTGCTCATACCAGTTCGCTCCCTTGCTGCGAACGCCCATTCTCCTCGTGAAATAGCCTGCAACAAGCGGGACTCCTAAAAAGATCAGAACTGCCTTGGTTATATCCCATGTTGAGAAGGAAACTGAAAAAGAATCAAGCCCCATCCATTTTGGCAAGACCTTCAGATAGAAGGTTCCAAGTAGTGCATACGCAAGAATCTGGAATATCGAGTTGATAGCCACTAAGAGCGCGGCAGCTTCTCTACTTCCGCACGCCAAATCATTCCAAATCAAAACCATGGCAATGCATCGCGCTAAGCCAATAACAATTAATCCGGTGCGGTAGGCAGGTTTATCACCCAAGAAAATCCAAGCTAGCGAAAACATCAGTGCTGGCCCGATTATCCAGTTGAGGATCAATGACGAAATAAGAAGCTTCTTATCCGAACGTAGGTGCCCCATCTCTTCATAACGTACGTTGGCCAGCACCGGATACATCATGATGAACAGCCCTAACGCGATGGGCAAAGATGTACTTTGAATTTGAATCGAAGTTAGAACCTTATTTATCCCTGGAAATGCTTTGCCCAAAAGAAGGCCAAAAGCCATCGCCGCAAGAATCCAAACAGGCAGAAAGCGATTGACCCTCGAGAGTCTGGAAATGGGATTGACTGGGGCGCTTTGATTAATTTGGCTCAATGGATCCTCAAATAGATAGATTTCGATATGAGAACTCTAACCTCAAATCGATTAATGTCAATGTATGATAAATGCATGGCGCAGACAGTTTCTCTCACGAAATCACCAAAGGATGTTGAGAGATTAGCCGAGCAATTCAAAGCCCTGGGTGATGGCACTCGACTTTCGTTAATGATGGCGGTGGCAGCTGGAGAAAATGCTGAAGCCTGCGTCTGCGACTTGACGCCCGATACAGGACTTGCGCAAAGCACGGTTAGCCACCACCTTAAAATGTTAGTTGATGCGGGATTGCTCACACGCACACAACGTGGCAAATGGGCCTTCTATGCGCTCACAAAGGACGCGCAAAAACTTCTCAAGTAGATCACTTAAGTGGATTTTTGAGCGATGATGTCGTGAATAAGAAGAGATGAGAATGATCGATGCTTTTCTTTTGCGAAACGTTCGCACTTGCAGATGTGCTACTTGGTAATGCTGATATGAGAATTGTCGCCATTGAAATGAGAAGTAAAACCGCAACGTTGTGAGGATTAGTTGATTTCCGCTGTGGAATAAGACCCAACGAAGATTCCAAAGATTGAACCATGACGCCCTCCTTCGAACTGGATAAGTGCAATCTCTCCCCCAAAGACCAATCAGAAGAGGACATGGAATTGCAATAGAGGGAAGGAGGGATGAATTCTCCATGAACTGGCGTGTCGGACGGATTTTGTTCGCAATCGTTTTTGTAAGTTCTGGAATGATGCACATAACTAAGTTGAAAGCGATGACCGAGTACGCCAAGTACAAGAAAGTGCCTGCGCCAAAGTTCTTCGTCGCACTAACTGGAGTTGCAATTGTTCTCGGCGGCCTATCTGTGGCCCTAGGGGTATACGCAGATCTTGGTGCGCTTATCCTTGCCTTATTCTCTGTGACCGCGGCTTTCAAAATGCACAATTTCTGGGCTGAAACCACACCACAAGGAAAAATGACTGAATCGCCATCCTTTTTTAAGGATTTGGCACTTTCAGGTGCGGCCTTAATCCTCTTCGTGCTTATCGGCCGACATACGGATTTTGGGTGGCACATCACATCTCCATTCTTTGATTTCAAGTAATTTCACGAAAGAGGCCCACTACACCAGGGAGTAGTAGGCCTCTTTCCCTGTCCAGGGTTAGAATCCATTGTGACCAACAAGGTCACCACGATTTCTGATCGGGTGTAATCCAGTGGCGACTCCAACCATCTCCCCCTTGGTGATGACGGTGCGTCCCAAGCAATGGCCGAAGAACGTCTTGGTATTCGCCGCACCAGTTGCAGCTGGAAAGATCTTTCATGACCATTCGCTATTCAAATCTGCTCTGGCATTCATTGCCTTCTGCCTGATCTCCAGTGTCGGCTACATAGTCAACGACATCAGAGATCTTGAGAGAGATCGCGGGAATCCAAAAAAATCCAAGCGGCCACTTGCCTCTGGCAAAATCACTACGACCCAAGCACTGTACGTATTGGCAGTTTGCGCCATTCTTGGAATCGCAGCATCACTCGCCCTGCCGCTCACTTTTAAACTGGTTCTGCTCCTCTACTTAATTTCTACTCTCTCGTATTCGTTTGGCTTAAAACATCAACCAGTCGTCGAACTTATGATCGTTGCACTCGGCTTTCTCCTTCGAGCACTGGCCGGTGGCGCAGCAACTGGTACACCCATCTCGCGATGGTTTCTCGTTGTCGCATCATTTGGTTCACTCGTTGTAGTAGTGGCCAAACGATTGGCCGAAGCCGAAAGTCTTGTGAATGCAGATGTTCGCCCTGTCATTCGAGACTACCCCCTCCCCTTTCTCAGATTTGTGCTCACTGTTTCCGCAGCGGTCACACTTACGGGTTACAGTCTCTGGGCATTCTCACTTCCAGAATCTCGACACTTCGGGCAAATCTCATTGCTTCCGCTTTGTCTTGGGCTTTTTAGATACGTCTGGCTTGTCGAAAAAGGTTCGGGAGAAGTACCAGAAGACCTCCTCCTTCACGACGTCGTAATGCTGTTCAGCGGATTTGCAACGGCGGTACTTCTCCTTCTATCTATGTACTAAGGCGAAAAAATCATGTCACTTCAAAGAATGGAATCCACTGGTTGGGGACGCACGGTGCGATCCGTCTCCACCGAATACGCGCCGCAATCAATCGATGAGTTGCAAGAATATGTTCGCGACGGAAAAAATCCGCGAGGTTTCATAGCGCATGGGCTTCGCCGAAGCTATGGTGACTCATCCCTCAATATTGGCGGCATAACTATAGATGCTGCTTTCTTATCCAGACTCGAATTTCACCCGAATGCTCCAGTTGTAACAGTAGGCGCTGGTGTCTCCATACGAACGCTTGAAAAAGCATCGCTTGAACGCAAACTATTTCCTCCGGTTGTTCCAGGTACTGGTCTTGTCAGCATCGGTGGCGCGATTGCCGCCGATATTCACGGAAAATCGCATCACATCACGGGCGCATTTTCCTCATGCGTCAAGCGCATTCAACTGCTTTATTCAGACGGAGAAATTCGAGACCTCTACCCAGAAGGCCCAACCGCCGATCATTTCTGGGCAACCGTAGGCGGGCTTGGGCTTACGGGAATGATCTTGGAGGCAGACCTCCAACTCATCCAAATGAATACTCCTTCAGTGCTCGTGGAAGAGACAAGGGTCAACGATCTTGATGAAATGCTGACTCTCCTTTCTGCTTCGGACGAAACTTTTCAGCACACCGTTGCTTGGATAGATCTCTCTGGAGATTTCCGTGGACGAGGAGTAGTCGGCAAGGGCAACTATGTTTCCCAGGAACTGAGTGCGAAGCAAGAGGAACCGACGAAATCAAAAAATGCGCCAACATTAACGTTTCCGAAAATTGGACCTTTCTCTCTTATCAATAAATTCTCCGTCCGAGCGTTCAACGAAATGTGGTTTCGGAAACCCCTGACACGCGGAGTATCTTCGATCGATTCCTTTATGCATCCTCTGGACCAAATTCAAAACTGGAATCGCATCTATGGCGATCGAGGATTTATCCAATATCAATTTGTCGTTCCTGAAGGTAACGAAGACTTCCTTGCGCATGTTCTTGTAACTATGAAAGACCTCGGTGCTGCATCCTTCCTTGGCGTCTTGAAGAAGTTCGGCAAGGGTTCACCTGCTCCTTTGAGTTTTCCCAAACCCGGATGGACATTGGCTCTCGATATCCCCGCACACCTTCACAATCTCGAATCGACCCTCAACTCCCTAGATTCACAACTTTGCGACCGGGACGGACGAATCTATTTGGTCAAAGACGCGCGGTTGAAACCTGAATTCCTTCCGACTATGTATCCCCGATTGGAAGAGTGGCGAGGAATCCGCAACAATATGGACCCGCGTGGAATGTGGCAGTCTGATCAATCAAGGAGATTGAAACTATGTTGAACGCATTTCACAGCCCCCAATCAGTGGCGCTCCTTGGAGCCACTAGTGAAATCGGCCAAGCGATCCTTAAGGCATTGCCCCATGACAGTTTGAATACTTGCTACCTCGTTGCCAGAGAACCGCAACGTGCGGCAAAAACGCTCAAAGAGGTACTCCCGGACCGGACGAAATTGGTTGAGATTGATTTCCAAGCCGAAGCGACCCAGACACACAAGGCTGTTGTTGATCAACTTTTCGCTGATGGCGACCTAGATGTCGCGATCATCGCGGTCGGCGTGCTTGGCAATAACCCTGATGTAGATGAGTCGGCAAATGCACTCGATGTGATGACCGTCAACTACCTTGCCTGCGCGAACCTCATGCTTCTTATCGCGGAGAAAATGAAATTGCAGGGTCATGGGCAAATCGAAATCATCTCCTCGTTCGCACAAACTCGCCCACGCGTTGACAATTTTATTTACGGCTCATCAAAGGCGGGATTGGATTTCATGGCTCGCGGGTTGAATGACAAGCTCGAAGGAACCGGAGTATCCATCAGCATTCTGAGGCCGGGTTTTGTTCGAACGCGGATGACGAAGGGGATGTCTGAAGCACCATTTGCTGTTAATAGCGATGCGGTCGCGAAAGTTGCCGTAAATCTTTTGAAGGGCGATGAGAGAATTGGTTACTCGCCGGCCGTATTGAAGTACGTCGCTTACGTCTTCACCTTGATGCCCACAAAAATCTTTAAAAGAATTTCCAATCGCTGATGCTCAAACGCCCCACTAAACGCACAACGCTTATTTCCCTCGCCGTGGTTTTGGCCATTCTTTTCGGGAGCCTGTCGTGGTCAATTGGTTCAGTTCTTGCGGCCCCCGGAACCGACAGTGTCGCGGCCCGTCTTGCCGAGTGGGGGCGCGATCACGGACTCGGATTTGTTGTCACGGCCGGAGAGAACCTGCAGTATTGGCTCAATCCTCCAAAAATCGGAGGAAAGCCAACGGGAACTGAACTTCAAGACCTCAACGGACAAACAGTCAGCCCATCACCCTCGCAGTCGCCGACAGCCAATCCAACTTCATCTCCGACACCTACTCCAACACCCCTTGTGCCGATTCACGATCCGCTACAGCCAATAGTCTCCCCCGCACTAAATGGTGAAGGCACATTTAAAGCAGTGGTTAAAGTAAATAAACAACCCGTCATTCAAATTGCATATCTGCGTCCTGATGGACAGCACACTTCTTATTTATCCGGTGTTGCGTGGATGAGCGGTTCACAACTGACTTTCGTACAGCACCCTGGCTTCTCAGATCCCGGCCACTTAAATCTGTGGACCCAACCTTCAATCATTCCCGTTGCGCAACGAGCGGGTTTGGTTGCAACTTTCAATGGCGGTTTCAAGATCAAGAATTCGCGAGGAGGCTTCTACGCCGACGGAAATACTGCGGGAACACTTGTAAAGGGTGCAGCATCCCTTGTCGTCTACGCCGATGGACACTCGGATATTCTCTCTTGGTCAGGGAAGAAGCCAGGTCCAGACATCGTCTCCATTCGACAGAATTTAACTTTGCTCATCAACAAAGGACAGGTCACCCCTAATCTCGACAAAAACGTTCTCGCAAATTGGGGCTGGACTCTTAAGAATGAGTACTTCGTTTGGCGAACCGGAATTGGAATAACCGCATCTGGTGATTTCGTTTTTGTCGCCGGCAATGCCCTCTCGATCCAAAGTCTGGCTAATTTACTTCTGCGCGCAGGATCAGTGCGAGCCATGGAACTCGACATCAACCCTGAGTGGATTTCTTACATGTGGTACACGCCAGGCGCAACAGCAACCTCGCCAATCCCCCACAAGCTCTTGGATTTCGCAAGGCCGGCAGATCGATACTTCCAACCAACCAGCCGCGATTTCTTCGCCGTTTACGCGAAGTAAGTGACGAGGGGTAGCCCTCGTGAGAATCGGAATTACTCTCTTTATAACTCCAGCCCGTGTACGTTGCAGAAGTGAATCTGAGCCTACTTACCAAATCAAGCAATTCAGCGTCGGTAAAACGTATTCCATCAAAGTGGTTGCCCATTCTTGCAATCAGCAGCGCCGTCGTGGTCTACATACTAATTATTTATGGGAGTCATGTGCGCGTTACCGACTCGGGTATGGGCTGTCCTGATTGGCCCCTTTGCAAAGGTCGAATCGGACCGTTTCAGGGATTTCACGCCTTCATGGAGCAGACTCATCGATACTTGGCTGGAATTGTTTCAATATTAGTTATTGCTACATATTTCATCGCATCTCGAATTCGCACTCGGCTCGCCGCAATCAAACCAGCCTTGTTCACCGTTGCCATCGTTTTTGTCCAAGTGATTCTCGGAGCGATCACGGTCTTTGATAGCAATGGTGCGCCCACAGTCGCGGCGCACTTGCTTGCGGGCCTTGCACTCCTAGGTGGTGCAACGATCACAGCCGTCGGATCTTTGGTCGATAAGCGAGAGTCCCTATCGCCACGTCTAGGCAAACTTGGGTGGAGCGCTATCACTGGCGCAGGAGTTTTGTATCTCTCCGGATCCCTCGTAGTTAACGCGGAAGCAGAAAAGGCCTGCGCAAGTTTCCCATTGTGCCCTTCTAACCAACCCCTCCACCTTACAATCTTGCACATCTTGCACCGAGGTGTCGCCTTCTTCGCAGTAATGGCAATGATCGCATTTGCCATTCATGCATGGCGAGACTGGTCAGGAATTCATGGTGCTCGAGCGCTCGCTGGCACACTAGTCGGACTGCTAGCTGCTACGGCAACGCTTGGAATATTCAGCGCACTTCTAAAAGCGCCCGCCGATTTGCAGGATCTTCACCTTGCCGGTGCCGCAGCGGTGCTCACGGTGTCCGTTGCATTGGCGAGTGTTGGTTGGCTCGCAGGTGCCGATAACTCGACGAACAGACAGCGCGTACATTAGAACTATTTAGATCTAAAGGTTCCCTAAGGAGCCAACGATGATTTTCAAAGATCGAGTAATGGCGGGGCGCGAATTAGCCGAGCGACTTGCTGAATTCAAGAATCAGGATGCTGTCGTGCTCGCCCTTCCACGGGGTGGAGTGCCGGTAGCTTTTGAAATTGCCCAAGGGATACACGCTCCACTTGATGTCATTGTGGTTCGAAAACTTGGCATACCTTTTCAACCAGAACTTGCCATGGGTGCCGTAGGTGAAGACGGGATCATCTCAAGAAACGAACAAGTCATCGCGATGGCGAATATTTCCCCCGAGCAGTTCGAAGAAGCCAGATTGAGAGAGAACGAAGAAGTCGCTGATCGAGCAAAAAAATTCCGTGAAGGCCGCCCGCCGGTTTCGCTCAAAGGGAGGTTAGCGCTGATAGTTGATGATGGGATCGCAACAGGTTCCACTGCACAAGCGGCATGTCATGTGGCGCGCGCCCTTGGCGCCGAAAAAGTCGTCCTGGCAGTTCCGGTCGGCTCCAAAGAGGCAGTAGCGACACTTTCTAAAATCGCCGATCAAGTAATTTGCCTTGAGGTTCCGGAGAACTTCTTTGCAGTTGGTGAATGGTACGAGGATTTTTCGGCTGTGACAGATGAAGAAGTCGTGACGCTCTTGAGAAAGAGCAACAAATGAGTAGGCATGACTTCGTCAGGGATGAAGAGGTCGAAGTTATTTCGAGCACAATAAGGCTCGCTGGTCGCCTAAGAGTTCCCGATCACGCTAAGGGGCAAGTCGTTTTTGCTCATGGAAGCGGAAGTAGTCGCAACAGTCCTAGAAATGTCGCTGTCGCCAAGGTCCTCAATGATGCGGGTTTTGCAACTTTGCTTTTTGATTTGCTCACCGAGGCAGAAGCATCCAATCGCGACAACGTCTTTGACATCGAAATGCTGGGGAGACGTCTTTTGGACGCAACCATTTGGCTTCGCTCACAGGAAGATTTTTTGGAAAGTCCGTTTGGCTACTTTGGAGCAAGCACGGGCGCAGCTGCGGCCCTATGGGCTGCGGCCGACCCAAAATCGAAAGTGAGTGCGGTGGTCTCCCGGGGCGGTCGGGCCGACATGGCGGGGTCGAAACTCGAATCTGTTCAAGCACCCACTCTCTTGATCGTCGGCGGACTAGATGACGTTGTAATTGATCTGAACCGTCAAGCGCAGTCGAAAATGCACTGCGAGAACGAATTAGTAATCATCCCTGGGGCCACTCACTTGTTCGAGGAGCCAGGTACTCTTGAACAAGTTGCGAATCTCGCACGTGATTGGTTCTTGAAATACTTGCTTCAGTAATTAACTTAAGGCGTGGTCAACTCCGTCTGAACAAGTTCGGCCGAAACAATGAAACGTTTAGGCGCGTTCCCGATATACCGAAATGGGTAACACGTACTTAGAGTTAATACCGCTGTAGGAGTTGGCACGATCACCGTTCGATCATCTGCCGTGACGATTCTGAACTTAGTGACCATGTAAGTAAATGCCCCCTCGGAGGTTCGTACTACTAATGGATCCCCCAAAGAAAGTTTGCCAAGTTGAGAAAAGACGGAATCCCGATGTCCGGCCAACACAGAATTATCGGCGATTCCCGGAAGGACGCTTCGGACATAGTGTCCGACACCTCGCTTTAGTTCGGATTCGTCTGTGCCTTCGATAATGGGAAGTTTCTGATTCAAACTTGGGATGGAAAGCGTCCCGATAACATCTCCAGACTTTGGATACGGAGAATACACGATGGCTCTTGTTGGAGCCGTAGAACTCGCCTCTGCGTGTAAGGACCCTAGCGCCGGCAGAACCTCGTTGCCGGCGCTCGTCCTCATCTGGTAGATCTGGAATCCCGCGAATCCTGCCCCCGCAAATCCGAGCAGAATAATCAACCCGAAAAGTGCGGTGAATGCGCGGGAATTCCTTTTTGTCACGGGCTTACTTGACGGCTCTTCGAACCCTGAACCCTAGTCCACCGATTAGTACTAGACCGAGACTGATCGCCAACATGTTGTACCAAGGCGAAGAAGTCTTGGGCAAAGTACCGCCAACTTGAGTTGCTGGTGTGACCGGGGCTGGAGTGGCAGTTGGGATAGGAGTTGGGGTTGGTTGTACAACCGCAGCACCTGCAGCAGGCCAGTCATATTCGGTTCGAGTAATCGTCACGACTTCTCCGGCAGCAAGGGTTACAAACCCGTCAGTGATATTGGTGCCCGAGTAGTTTCCGTAGTACGTGACATAGCCTCCAGAGACTGGTGGCTCATCTTCAGTAAGCAAATAGCTTCCTGGTGGCAAACTAAGTGCAGTTTGTGAATCAGTAATACCGTGGAATGGACTGCCGGGAACTTCCTTCATGAGGAATCGCACGTGAATAGTGAAGTCCTCGGGGGTGGAAGTCCCACCGTAACTATTTACGACGACGACCTTAACGTTCAGTGTCGCATTCTCAACAGCCGAGGCTGATGTCGGCGCAAGCACCAATAAACCCAAACCTATGGTGGTGGCAATCGACATTTTCCTTAGATCTTTGATGCTTTTCATGGTAGTTCGATTCTCTTTGTTGTTGCTTTTTTTGATATAGCGAAAGTCTCTCCGCGTATTCAAACTACGCGTGTCGAAATTGATGCACAACGAAAGGAAATGTGACGTATGCGATCACGCTCAAACATGAGGGGTGACGCTATAAGTTATCGCGGTAATTTCTATTCGACTAAACATTGGTGGTAGCGTCGAGAAATTAGTACTCATTATTGGCATTAAGCAAACTCCCAGCATATAAGTCGAACCCTCTTGCGTCTTCCAAATAATTGATTCATGACATATAGTTGCTTATTGTCAAGCAATTAAAAAGACAAAGGGAAACCAAGTGAAATTGAAGAAATCCGATCGTCTTACAGGCGACAATTACAAGTGGATCGCCCTGACCAACACAACTCTTGGTATTTTCATGGCCACCATAAATTCCTCCATCATCTTGATTTCTCTGCCTGCTATCTTTCGTGGCGTCGGAATTAATCCACTCTCCCCAGGCAACGTCGGCTACTTACTCTGGCTGCTAATGGGTTACATGCTTGTCACGGCTGTACTCGTCGTTAGCCTGGGCCGTTTGGGCGACATCATGGGTAGAGTTCGAATTTACAATTTTGGATTCGCAGTATTTTCCTTTGCATCTGTTGTTCTGGCTTCGGATCCTTTTCACGCGGGCGCCGGCGCACTGTGGTTGGTGTTGTGGAGACTAGTTCAAGGCGTTGGGGGCGCGATGTTGTTCGCAAATTCAAGCGCGATCATCGTCGATGCATTTCCTGCCGAACAACGTGGGCTTGCGATGGGTATCAACCAAGTCGCCGCCATTGGAGGTTCCTTTATCGGACTGATCGCCGGCGGACTTCTCTCGATCGGCGATTGGCGACTTGTCTTCTGGGTGTCAGTTCCATTCGGCATCATCGGAACTTTCTGGGGATATCACAGTCTTCGCGATAACGGGAAGCGCTCTCCCGCAAGAATTGACTGGTGGGGAAATATCACTTTCGCAATTGGACTCACATCGGTCCTCATCGCAATTGTTTACGGAATACAGCCATACGGCACAAGTTCGATGGGATGGGGCGCGCCCAAGGTAATTGCAGGATTCATTGTCGGTATCACATTGTTAATAATCTTTTTAGTTATCGAACTTCGAGTCGAATCCCCGATGTTCAATTTGCGACTTTTCAAGATTCGCGCATTCGCAACGGGAAGCATCGCTGGTCTTCTAGCGGCAATTGCTCGAGGCGGTCTTCAATTCATGTTGATCATCTGGCTACAAGGAATCTGGCTCCCCCTCCACGGTTATGCCTATGACGCGACGCCGCTCTGGGCTGGTATCTACCTTCTCCCCCTCACGATTGGATTCCTTCTAGCTGGCCCTATTTCTGGATTTCTCTCAGATCGTCACGGTGCGCGCATACTTTCCACCTCCGGCCTGGTGCTCTTTGGCGCAAGTTTCGTGGGTCTGCTTCTAGTTCCAACGAACTTCCATTACCTCTGGTTTGCCATACTCGTATTTCTAAACGGTGTGGGAGGAGGAATGTTCTCCGCACCCAATACAACAGCCATTATGAACAGCGTTCCTGCAAATCAGAGAGGGGGCGCGGCAGGTATTCAAGCCGCATTCATGAATTCAGGCATGGTGTTGTCTATGGGCATCTTCTTCTCACTCATGATCGTAGGCTTGACCAACTCACTTCCTAAGGCAATGTTCAACGGACTAACCGCCCACGGAGTCGCAGCCGATCAAGCGCACCACATAGCGAGCCTTCCTGCTGTGGGCAGCCTGTTCTCCTCCTTCCTGGGTTATAACCCGCTTCAAAGTCTGCTGGGGTCGCAGGCAGCAACTCACGTTACAAATGTGCAGTGGGCGACCCTTACAGGCAAACACTTCTTTCCTAATCTCATCCAAATTCCTTTTCACGACGGACTCGTAATCGTGTTCGCCTTGGCTATCGCGATGTCGGTTATAGGTGCGCTTTTCTCGGCTTTCCGGGGTAATCGCTATGTTCATGAGGAGCACTCGATGCACGAACACGTTGGCGACATGACCTTATCTGGTGGAGCCTTCCCCGGAGAACCCGCAATGGAAAGCGATGTCGTCCGATGAAACTATCTAGTTCGTTACTAACAAGATCACAATCTCAGACTGCGGCTGAACTGAGGCTCGTTATTGGTCGGCTCATCAGATCCATTCGGCAACACAATTCGGGCGGACTCACCGCTTCGCAAGTGTCCGCGCTCGCAACTATCGAGGAATTCGGCCCAATTCGAATTAGTGATCTTGCAACGCGCGAATCCGTTGGCGCACCCGTCGCGACTCGATTGACCACAAGCCTGGAAGACTTGGGCTACGTGAATCGTGTCGTAGATTCCCAAGATAAGCGCGCTTGCTTAGTAGAGCTAACCCAATCCGGCCATAAGGTATTGAAGAATCTCTGGGAACAAAGAACAGCTGGGATAAATCAAAGGATTCAGTTGCTCAGTAAACCTGAGATGGCCATCCTCAACGCCGCCTTGCCGATCCTCGATAAACTCTCAAAAAACACCTAATCGGAACGAACTTTCGTACAATCCACTAATGGAACAGATCCTGCGCAACGAGTCCGTTAAACGCGCCAAAGAAGCCCTCGCGTCTACGGGGTACGAATCAGAGATAAGAATACTTTCCGATAGTGCCCGAAGCGCCAAAGAAGCTGCAGATGCTCTAGGAATAGAAGTTGGCCAGATCGCCTCGTCAATTGTATTTCGCCTGCCAAATGACAAACCACTCCTAGTAATCACAAGCGGTCGACATCGAGTGAACACCGAACTCGTTGCTCGCAATTTGAACATCGAGCGGCTTCACCGTGCTGACGCAGACTTTGTACGCCTATGGTCGGGTTATGCGATCGGCGGAGTGCCCCCTATGGTTTCTGCAACCGAATACTAAAAAATCAATACACACCCCCCACCCCGCTTTCGCCAAGTCTTGGAAGGCTCAAACTTCAGTGTGTTGTGAGCTATCTTCGCCGGTCATCTTCATTGCG
>JAHEXJ010000001.1:13552-92888 GCA_023252155.1 Actinomycetes bacterium
TCTCTCAGACAGTGCCCGCAGTGCTAAGGAAGCCGCTGATGCCCTCGGTATTGAAGTTGGCCAAATTGCATCCTCGATCGTCTTTCGATTGCCAGATGATAAACCGTTGCTGGTGATAACAAGTGGTCGGCATCGTGTTGATACGGAACTCGTTGCGCGCCATTTAAATGTCGAGCGACTTCACCGAGCGGACGCAGACTTCGTTCGACTTTGGTCTGGCTACGCAATCGGCGGCGTTAGCCCGGTAGGTTGGACTTCCGATGAAGCAATCGTCTTAATAGATGAAGCGTTAAATGATTATGAAGTCATCTGGGCTGCTGCCGGTCACCCACACGCAGTGTTCCCGACAACCTATGACCAATTGGTTAAGGCGACTGGCGCACGATCTATGGTCGTTGGCGACTAGTCAAGTTCTCTTGACAGTCAAGTTCTCTTGACATAGCCTGGTCTCATGAAACCAAAACAGAGTTTGATTGAGAAATCCATCAGTTGGATCGTCGACGCCCGTGGCGAAAGTTACGGTGATGAGCGAGAACGGCTTCGGTATTACGAAACCCACTCCGCAATGCTCACAGTTCAGACCTACGTGATGCCCGTTATTGCCGCTATTGTTATCGCCATCGCAGGAAAGAACTCAATCGCACCAGTACTCGTGCTCACATCAATTCCGACATTTTTGGCAATTATGGGTCTTACTTATCTTCGGCAAGAGGGTGTGCCGTTAGTAAGAAACACCTTCCGAAAACCGCTTCGGACTCTCATCTACTTCCTGGCATACGCCACACTTCCGATTGCTATTTTTTCCACATACAGTCCTTCGTTTTCTTTCTTGCTTGGAGTGATTAGTGGGCTTACAAGTGCGGCCGTCGTACTATTTTTTAGAGCGCGGAAAGAATCTCAAGCGTGAAACGCGCCGGCGGATCAGTGCAGTCCGATAGAGAAGGATACGGGCCACTTATACGCGAGAAGCGACTGTCGAATGAAATGTCCCAGCAACAACTCTCGGAGCGAGTGGGTGTAAGTAGGCAGACCATCATCTCAATGGAAAATGGCTCGTATGCGCCATCAGTCTTCCTGGCACTTAAAGTGGCAAAGGCACTGGGCACTACCGTCGAACAACTGTGGGGGAACCTAAAAGGTTCCAAATGAGAATCTGAATTCGGAACTCCCCTCGAGGAACGTTGCAGAAAATACAGGAGGCGTTAGCCCGGTAGGTTGGACTTCTAGCGAAGTAGTAATATTGATCGACATGGGACTGAATGATTATGACGTTGTTTGGGCGGCTGCTGGACATCCGCACGCAGTGTTCCCAACGACCTTTGAACGATTGGCACGTTCCACCGGCGCGCAACCAATGCGCATTGCGAATGACTGACCGTGCGAATTAATAAACATAAATTCCTGTATTTAGTCGGCACCTTTTCTATCGTCGCTTTGGCCTTTTTGATCAATCGCGGCGTCGCCTCATTGAGCCCACTATTCCTCTCTTTATTGGCTGGATTATTAGTTGGCAACTTCTTCACTTTGTCACCTGAAGCACGAGCCGCAATTCCATATCTTTCCAAAACGGGAATGCGAATAGGAATCGCCCTTCTCGGTCTGCAGATCACATTTCAAAATTTCACTGATATCGGCTTGAAGGGTTTTTCGGTGATCCTCCTAGTGGTGGTCCTGACTTTCACTACGACGCGATTTCTTGGGGTTAGATTGGGCTTCACGCCCGGGTTGTCACTTTTAATGGCCAGTGGCTTTTCGATATGTGGGGCTTCTGCGGTCGCGGCCGTAGGTGAGGCAAAGGAGAGCAATAAGAATGACATCGCCTATGCCGTCGGCCTGGTAACGCTCCTTGGGACGCTGTCAATATTTGTCATTCCACCAATATCGAAAGCCCTGAACCTAAACAGCTCAACTTCGGGAGCATGGATCGGCGCCGCTGTTCACGATATCGGACAAGTAATCGCGACTGGCTCCATAATTGGACCTAGCACTTTGAAATACGCAGTGATCACGAAGTTAGCCAGGGTTATGTTGCTTGCTCCTTTGCTGATATTGCTTACCCTAGGCGAGAAGCGTGACCTTTCAAAAGAAAGATCGCAATTCAAGAAGATCTCGCGATATCTTCCCCCTCTCTTCATCAACATATTCTTAGCCTTAGTAGTGTTGAACAACTTCGGCCATCTCACTCTTGGCCTTCAAAGTTTTCTAGGCAACGTATCTAAATTTCTTCTTTCCGCTGGACTCTTCTCAATGGCGGTAGGCGTGCGACTCAATGATTTGAAGAGAATCGGTGGCAAACCTCTCGTATTCGGTCTCTTCTCCTGGATCGTATTTGGAGCCATTTCCCTGACAACAATCCGAATCGCAGGTATTTAGACACCTGCAATCTGGAGTCCATATTTAAAGGGTACCCCGGTCGATAGTTCGACCCAGGATTGCTAGACGCGTATTTGGGCTAAATGCCATACTGGCTAAATGGTCGACACGTTTGGGCATTCCGAGAAGATGGCTAACCTCTTCGACAAATTGTCGGATACATACGACGAAGTCGGTGTTGATTTTTTCAAGCCAATTGCGGCCAAGTTGTTGGAGGAAATGCCGCCCGTCCAGGGCGAGCACTGGCTGGACATCGGCTGCGGACGAGGGGCTGTGTTGCTTCCCGCAGCGCAATTGATTGGACCGCATGGAGTGGCCTTGGGAATTGATATTTCGGCAGGCATGATTGAGCATGCTCGGCGCCTGGCATTGCATGCGGGAATTAGAAATGTGGAATGCGAAGTCGATGACGCACAATCGCCCACAACTGTTCGAGGACAGTTCGACACAATCTCATCATCGTTGGTTCTATTTTTTCTAGCCGACCCACTGCATGCGCTACATAACTGGTTTCCCCTTCTCAAACCTGGTGGAAGAATCGGTGCAACAACATTCGGAAATATTGACCCCAGATGGGCATATGTGGATGAAGTATTCCAACCACATTTGCCCAAGCAAATGCGAGATGTTCGGATCCCAGATGAGGACAGCCCTTTTGCAAGCGATGTCGAATTAGAAAAGTTCTTCGCCATGGCCGGTTTCGAAAATACCCTCACCATCAGAACCTCTGTTCCAGTGAAATTCGCCGACCCACAACATTGGTATGATTTCAGTTGGTCTATTGCACAGCGGATGTTGTGGCAAGCAATCCCCGAGACATTACGTGCCCAAGTTCGAGGGGAAGCCGAAGCTAGACTCGCCGAATATGCAGCGCCCGATGGATCTATCACCTTTAATCAGGAAATTCGCATCACTCTTGGCACAAGACCGGCAAGTTGAACAAAATGATTCTCCATTCGACAATGCGAACTCATGCCACAGGCACGGAAACTCTTCTTCTTATTCATGGTATGGGATCTGCCTCGACCGCTTGGCATCTGATAATTGATGATCTTGCCAATCACTACACCGTCGTTACGGTCGATCTTCCTGGACATGGATTCACCCCGATGGATGAAACGCAACCCATGGACCCACGGGGTCTTGCGGAATCCGTTTTCGAGACCATGAATTCACTTGGGATTGCGAAGTATCACGTCGTAGGAAATTCTTTGGGCGGGTGGATTGCTTTGGAAATGGCGGCAATGAGGCCCGATGCAATTGCTTCGGTAACTGGACTTGCGCCGGCCGGACTGTGGATCAAACCTTTTGTTGCCCGATACCCCGGAACCGCAATCGCCAGAATCTTGGCGAGCAGCCTCAAAGTCGTTTCCCCTCTCTTGCTTCATTATGAGTGGGCGCGAAAGATTGGATTTGAAAATGTGAGTCCGAAGTGGCGAGATTTTTCCTACCAACTCTGCGTCGAAGCGACTCATGCTATGGCAACAGCCGCGGGTTATTACCCAGCGTGGGATGCGCTCCTACGCAAAAGGTTCGACGAGAATATTTCCGAAAAGGTGCCGATTACTGTGATCTTCGGCGACGCAGATCGAACTTTGCCCGCCTCGACGTGCCAGGAGCGCTCACTTGTACCTGACCACACCAATTGGTTAGTTTTCACCGAATGCGGCCACGCCCCCATGTGGGATCACCCAAAGGAAGTCGTAGCACAAATACTTACAACCACTGGTGCGAAAATCTAATCCCTCGCTACTCATATTGCTCCTGAATTGGCGAGATAGGGCAGACTACTGTCGTGTCACTTCGTCATTACACCCCACGTGCAAATAGGCGCAGAGGCGTATCTGGCACTGCAAGGAAGATTCTCGGCACCGTTTTAACTATTTCAATTTTACTTCAGGTGGCTTATCCCCTCTCGCACGGACAGATGCTGGAATGGGTGACCATATTCGGCGTCTACGCGGGCGCTATGACCATGGTGCTCCACGCCATTTACTCGTTCGGTTGGCGGTATGCGGCCACCTACCTTGGCGTGAGCTTGCTTTTCGCATTCGTCGTAGAACAAGTCGGCGTGCAAACCGGATGGCCCTTCGGTGACCACACTTTCGATTCAAGTTTAGGAGTGATGATTTATGGCGTACCCCTTGTCATTCCTTTTGTATGGGTCATGCTCGCGCATCCAATTCTTGTTGCCGCCAGACGAGTAACTCGAAATTGGACCTTCATCTATGGTGGCGCGGTGATGATGGCATGGCATTTATTTATAGATCCTCAATTGGCAACTGCCCATCGGATTCAGTGGACTGCAACTGCATCTCATGTGCCGTTTGAAAAAGAATTGCCTTTGTCCAATCCCATGGGATGGCTTTTCACGGGGATGCTTCTAATTGCCATCCTTCACCTCGTACTACCCAAAGAAAGACGAAAGCACGGCGCAGAATTTGCCACGGTAGACATATTCCTAACGTGGACTTTAGTGGCCGGATTGATCGACTATCTCTTCTTCTTTCATCGTCCCGAGACGGCAGTTTTTGCTGGACTTGCTTACGCAATTATCCTTGCTCCTTACTTCTTTTCACGGTGGCTAGGACAACCTGGCGACTAAAGCTCGAAACAATTAACGAGTAATCCCCAGGTTTAGATAAATCTCCTGCGTTGCCGTCGAGCTATTCATTGTGTAGAAATGTAGACCGGGAGCTCCCGCTTCCAGAAGTTGACTGCACATTTCTGTGGCAATTTCGATTCCCAGGGCCTTAACTCCTTCTGTATCGCTCTCAATTTTCAAGAACTTTTCCCGAATTCGAGGTGGAATTGGAGTGCCGTTTAATTCGACCATTCGTTCAAGCTGCCTTACATTCGTAACAGGAAGAATGCCTGGGATTATGGGCAATGAGGATCCACGCTTGGAAAGCCTCTCAACGAGATCTTTCCATTTTGAGACATCAAAGAAGAATTGAGTCGTAGCAAAGGAGGCGCCGAGCTGTTCTTTGCGTAAAAGAACATCTACGTCTTGCTCGAAGTCTCCGTGAGAAGCGGGGTGGCCGTCCGGGAAAGCGGCCACTCCTATCGTGAAGTCTCCTCGCTGCGCAGCGAGGGCTACCAATTCATCAGAATGTGTGAATCCACCCGGAGTCGATGTCCAAGGTGCTGCAGGTCCCCCTACGGGATCACCACGAAGGGCGAGAATACTTTTGATTCCTGCATCGTGATAATGCTGGAGGATTTCACGCAATTCTGATTCTGTTGAACCGACACACGTTAAATGCGCAACAGTTGGTATGTGGGTTCGGGCCGTTATCTCCGAAGTGATCCGAATAGTGCGTTCGCGGGTTGACCCTCCTGCCCCATAGGTCACCGATATGAAATCGGGTGCTAGCAATTCCAAATTGGCCATGGTGTGCCAGAGCCGATCCTCCCCTGCCTCGTCCTTTGGCGGAAAGAATTCAAAAGAAAAGGTTCTAGCCATGACCTTCCTTTCGCTCTAAATGATTAGTGAGGGTACCGTTGCCACGTGAGCCTTGAACCTCAGTTCGCCTTAGCGGACATACGAATACGCGTGCAAAGGGATCTGACGGATTTTCTAGCGAAACAGACTCTGTACTTAGGCGAGATCGGCACTGAACTCATTCCTGCAGCCGAGGCGATCAATGCTTTTCTCCTCAATGGAGGAAAGCGCTTGCGCCCACTCTTTGCCTATTGCGGCTACATAGGCGCAGGCGGCGAAGACGACGATTCAATTATACGGGCAATAGCCAGTCTTGAACTCCTTCAAGGATGCGCCTTGATCCACGATGACCTCATGGATGCCTCGGATACAAGGCGAGGACAACCCTCCATTCATCGACGGTTTGAGATGATTCACCAGAGAGATGAACTCTCGGGTTCGGCGGCAAATTACGGGGCTTCGGCGGCAATATTGCTGGGGGATTTGACCCTGGTGTGGGCCGATCAGATGCTTCATGACTCGGGAATCACTGACTCGCAACTCGTTCGCAGTTTGTCGATATACGACGAAATGCGTGTGGAAATTATGGCTGGTCAATTCCTGGACATCCACGAACAGGCCCTAGCTACACAGAGTGTGGCTCGATCCCTCAAAATCGCCAGATATAAGTCAGGTAAATACACAGTGGAGCGCCCTCTGCATTTTGGCACTTGCCTCGCCTTGCCCGCAGAAGAAAGACGCCAAGATTATTTCACGATTTTTTCTGAGTTTGGACTTCCCCTGGGAGAAGCTTTTCAACTTCGCGATGATTTGCTTGGAGTTTTCGGTGATCCTTCGATCACAGGCAAACCAGCCGGAGATGACTTGCGAGAAGGTAAGCGCACTGTGCTTATGGCGATGACGCAGGATCGAGCAAATGCAAAGCAAGAAGCGATAATTGCCAAGTACTTCGGGGATCGCGAACTTGATACAGAAGGCGTTGAATCGCTTCGCGCGATCATCGAAGAAACTGGGGCCAAGGAACACGTAGAGGAACTCATTGAGAAGCTAACTCTTACGGCACTTGATGCACTTAATCGAGATGAAATACCACCAGCAGCGCACTCACTTCTCACAGAACTGGCGTCCATTGCAATGGGAAAGACCCCTTGATCGATCTGACTTTGGCCCTAGAAGAGCTCCTTACTACAACACCTCGATGTGGAAACACTCACGTAATTGCGATCGATGGGCCCGCGGGGGCGGGAAAGACTACCCTTTCGAATGAACTCTCTCTTTTCCTTAGCCTTCACCACAAAGTGGAAATAATTCACCTCGATGAGATGTATGCAGGCTGGGATCTGGCACTTACCGAAACTCTTACTCAATCACTTTCGAAAGTACTAGAAGCAATCTGCGTTGGAAATCTTGCAACTCACCCCATCTACAATTGGACGTTGGCGCAATTTGATTCAGAACGGCAGATTTTTCCTTGCGATGTCCTCATCATCGAAGGCGTAGGAAGCGCCCAGAAACTCGTTCGCGAATTCACTACGGCTACCATCTGGCTTGATATCGACCCGCAAACTGGACTAAGCCGAGTCCTGGATCGAGATGGCAAAGAGATAGAAGACCAGATGAATCGTTGGCAAATACGAGAAACCGAACACTTCCGAGCCAACTCAACCCGCGAAAACGCTGACTTCATACTCTCAACCATCTAGTAGGCCGCGCGTCTAGCCAACTCCTGCGGTCCAAGTTGCCTAAGATTTTGATGTGTCCGATCTATGTGGTCAACTCATTGATGGGCGCTATGAACTTCTGGAGAAATTAGCCAGCGGAGGCATGGCGACTGTTTACGTCGCCCTGGATACTCGACTTGATCGAAAAGTTGCCGTGAAAATCATGCATCCCCATCTTGCGGGCGATGAAATATTTGTGAACCGATTCATTCGAGAAGCTAAGGCTGCCGCCGCCCTCTCGCACCCCAATATCGTGGCAGTTCAAGACCAAGGGTGGAATCAGAGCGGTATCCCAGCGGTCTTTTTGGTAATGGAATTAATTGAAGGCAATACCTTGCACGACTATATTTTTGAGCAAGGGGCACTTTCGCCGGCCGAAGCAATTCATTTCCTCATGCCCGTGCTAAGCGCTGTGGCTGCAGCTCACAAAATTGGAATAGTCCATCGCGATCTAAAGCCTGAAAACATACTCATCTCCACCAATGGACGTGTGAAAGTCGCGGACTTCGGATTAGCCCATGGAAACTTGATCGGCCACACGCTCACGGCAGAATCAAGCGTTATTTTGGGAAGTGTTTCCTACCTCTCCCCTGAACAAGTGCAAAGGGGGGTCGCAGATACGAGAAGCGATGTCTACTCCCTCGGAATAATTGCCTTTGAATTACTAACGGGCGAGAAGCCATTTTCAGGTGACTCGCCGATCAACATTGCATATCGACATGTAAATGATCGAGTACCGGCTCCCTCTTCAATTGTTTCAGGAATCCCCGAGACGCTAGATGCCTTAATTGTGCGTGCCACACGCGTTAATCCTGATGAACGCCCGAGAGATGCTGGTGAATTTCTTGAGCAAATGCGCGCGATACAAGTTGAACTCGATCCCAAGCGAAGCCAATTGAGTTTGGAATTGGATTTGCCTCCAGTAGTAATCAGAGAGAAATCTCGCAAAACAAAGCGAGTTTCGTCTCCACTAAAAGCGATGTCATCTGGCAAAGTGTTGCCCATGAAATCTTCGACCGGTGGCAAAACGCCGAAAGACAAGCCATCGCGAACTACAGGCATAAGCACTACTGCAAAGCGACGCAAGGCAAGCGCAAGAGTTCGCAGGAATAGGTGGATAGCAGGAATTTTGGCGCTCTTTGTTGCCGGCGGCATCTGGTATGCCACAGCCGGAATGAAGGGCGGGGTAGGAGTCCCAAGTGATCTCGTGGGTATGAGCACCAAGGATGCGACAACTGCCCTTAAGGTAGTAGGACTTGATGCGACAATTTCAGACCAGGTATTTAGTGAAATCGTTCCAAAGGGAAAAATCATTTCGACTGACCCTGGCGGTGGAGGCAAAGTCAAAGCGGGAGGAATGGTCTCCCTTGTTGTATCCAAAGGACCAGAACGTTTCTCTGTTCCGACGGTGAAGGGATTAACACAAGACGCGGCAACCGCACTCTTGCAAAAGAACTCGCTTAACGTTGGCAACGTTAAACAAACGTTCAATCCAACAATCGCGCAAGGCATCGTTATCAGTTCAACTCCGGCGGCCGGCACGTCGCTTCGACGCGATGCTCAGGTAGACCTGCTTGTCAGCCAAGGTCCCGAGCTCCTTGTTCTCAATTCCTATGTTGGAAAAAGCGGTGATCAGGCGCTCACCGAACTCACCAATGCAGGTTTCGTAGCATCGACTACATATTCCTACAGCGACACCGTTGCAATAGGAGCAGTCATCAGCCAAACCCCCGATGGCAGCGGAGGCACTGCGCCTAAGGGAACAAAGATTGCACTTGTAGTTTCGCAGGGCAGCGAATCGGTTTTTGTGCCGAACGTTTACTCCTTTACGGAGGCTAAGGCCACTGCAATGCTCCAGGACTTGGACCTCAAGGTCAGCGTGAAGAAGATCGGCACACGGGCCAATAAGACGGTTACGAATATTTCGCCAGTTGTCGGTACTAAAGTGAAACGTGGCAGTACGGTCACCATCACAGTAGGGTAAGCAAATGTCGCATCCACGAATTGGCGCCCATGTACCTACGAGCGGCGGGATGGCTAAGCGTTCGATTGCTTACGCGCAGACCATCAAAGCAGAGGCGATTCAAGTATTTGCCTCCAATCCTCGTGGATGGGCAATGCCAGAAGCTAATCGAGAGGCTGACGATGCCTTTCGCGCCAAAACTGCTGAATTTGATATCGCCGCCTACGTGCATGCGCCTTATCTCATCAACTTAGGTTCACCAACTGTTGCAACCTACGAGAATTCACTCGCGTCAACAAGATATTCCTTGCAACGTGGAGCTGAGATTGGAGCACTCGGAGTCGTCATCCATACAGGGTCGGCCGTAGATGCCGATCATGTTGCAAAAGCATGGACTCAAATTCACGACGGAATGATGCCGATCCTGGAAGCCCTTCCGGCCGACTCCCCCAGTTTGCTTTTAGAACCTACTGCAGGTCAGGGCCAATCCCTTGTGAAACGACTAGAAGATTTGGTGCATTATCTTGACGCACTCGAACACCACCCGAAGGTTGGAATTTGTCTGGACACCTGTCACGTGTTCGCCGCAGGTCATGACATCAAGAAGAAAGGTGGCATGACGGAGATGCTCGATTTGCTTGTATCCATTGCGGGTCTTGAGCGCTTCCAATTGATACACGCTAATGACTCGATGGATGTTTGCGGCGCTCTAAAGGACCGACATCAGAATCTTGGCGAAGGCGAAATTGGCTTAGATCCATTTAAAGAACTCCTCGCACACCCCGCGGTGGCGAATGCTCCTCTGATTCTGGAAACGCCAGGTCAAGAACCCGAGCACGGCAAAGAAGTCGCACTACTTAAGAAATTCCGCGGATAAAAATGCGTTTGAGGTTAGCTCCTGTTGCCCTGCTCGCAGTCGCTGCAATGTGGGGTGCGGCGTTCGTTCTCATGAAAGATGCGATCAAACGTCAAGATGTAAACAGTTTTCTTTTCACTCGCTTCGCCGTCGCTGCAATCGTGATGATCCTTCTAAAGCCAAAAGTCATCAGATATTTTTCCCGTGATCTAGTCTTAAGGGGTTTTATCGCTGGATGCTTCCTCGGAACCGGCTACATCCTGCAAACATTGGGATTGGCAAGAACGACCGCGGCCGTAACAGGATTTGTTACTGGCATGTATGTGATCGCCACTCCTTTGATTGCCGCCGTTGTTTTGCATCAACGAATATCACGCCGGACGTGGACATACGTCCTCATTGCAACAGTCGGCCTTGCCCTTCTCTCTCTTCACGGTTGGTCGGTTGGGTTCGGGGAAATCTTGGTTCTCGGCAGCGCTTTTGCCTTTGCCTCGCATATCATCGCCTTGGGTCAGTGGAGCAGTGGTCGCGATGCTTATGCACTGACCGTTGTTCAGCTTGGAACCTGCGCCGCCTTAGCTGGCGTCGCATCGCTAAAAACTGGCTATCACCTTCCACCCGATAAAGGGGTGTGGGGCGTAGTTGTCTTCACGGCCGTTTTTGCAACAGCCATCGCATTCATGATCCAAACCTGGTCCCAAGCCCATATGTCCCCCACCAAAGTGGCGGTGATTCTAACTATGGAAGTCGTCTTCGCGGCCATCTTTGCCGTCATATTCGGCGGAGAGAGCCTTACCCTTCAAATTGGCCTCGGTGGAGCACTCGTAGTTGGGGCGATGTACATGATCGTCCTTCAAGAAGCGTGAGAGGATAAATCCATGCGCGTAGATCTTCGTTCTGACACGGTAACCGTCCCTTCCGATGCTATGCGTGAAGTCATGGCTCATGCCCCCGTAGGTGATGATGTTTATGGAGAAGACGAGACTGTTAACTCACTCGAAGAACGCGTTGCGGCCCTATTCGGCAAAGAGGCTGGGGTTTTCACACCATCGGGTTCATTAGCCAATCAACTCGCAATAAGAATGCTCGTTGCACCGGGCGAAGAGCTCATTGCCGAAACCTTTTCGCATATTGTGCGTGCTGAACTTGGAGCAGCTGCAACATTTAGCGGCATCACTACGCGTACGTGGCCAGCAGAGCGCGGATTGCTTCGAGCAGATGATCCTATGGAAATTGCCCGACCGTCCTCCGGTCCCTACCAAGTCTCCACCACTGCCATTGCCGTTGAGAACACACACAACTTCGGTGGCGGTACGGTTCAGCCACTCGATGAGATTGCAAAGCTGCATCACGCAGCAAATGAAGTGGGTATCTTGCTACACCTGGACGGAGCGAGGATCTGGAACGCACATGTTGCAAGTGGAGTGCCCTTCATCGAGTACGCCAAGTACTTCGAAACAGTCAGCGTCTGCTTCTCTAAGGGGTTAGGCGCTCCCGTTGGATCGATGATGCTCTCAACAAAGGAAAAAGTGGCTAAGGCTCGAATTTGGCGCAAGCGCTACGGAGCAGGAATGCGCCAAATTGGAATACTTGCCGCAGCGGCGCACTTTGCACTTGACACCAATTTGCCCTTACTCGCCCAGGATCATCGCCGCGCAAAATTCATCGCCCAGCAATGCCATGACGTGGAACCTTCGGTAATCAATCCAGCATTCGTCGAAACCAATATCGTAAGTATGGATCTGACTCAACTACCACTTTCGGCTTCTGAGTTTGCGCAGATGGCAAAAGATGAGGGTGTTCTGATTAGTTCGTTGGGACCAAAATTCGCCCGACTTGTCACTCATATTGATATCGACGATGCAGCGATGAAGTACGCCGCAGATGTTCTTGCTGCTACTTTAAAGCGCGCCCTCATGGCGAAGTAGCCACTCTTTCGCATTGAGACCGTAGGCATAATTCCCTAGTGCTCCGCCTGTTTTTACAACGCGGTGACACGGAACCACAACAACGATCGCGTTCTTGGCGCATGCAGTACCGGCTGCGCGAACTGCAGCAGGTGACCCTGCACGTTGCGCCAAATCAGCGTACGAAAGCACTTTGCCAGCCTTAATCTTTCGCATTGCCTTCCACGCCGCTTGTGAAAAATGCGCGCCTGGTTGTCTTACCGCGATTGCATTAATTGCTTCGATATCACCGTCGAAATAATCATCAACCAAATCAGAGATGACAGGAATGCGTTTAACGCGATCAATGCCTCGTTGGGCATCGGCATCGTCTAGTGAACTCACCAATGCATCAAAGGTTCCAAAATTGGCTCCGAGCAGAACGTGCTCATCTGCCATGAGATGGATGATGCCTATGGGGGTTTTCATCGTCGTGTAGAGCAAAGTCATTGAGACAGATTAGCGATCGCGAAGCATCTCCGCTACGAGAAAAGCCAATTCCAATGATTGGGCGTGATTGAGCCGTGGGTCGCATGCAGACTCATATCTAGTGGCCAAATCATCGTGTGAAATCTGTTCGCCGCCCCCAACACACTCGGTGACATCATCACCGGTGAGTTCGATATGTATTCCGCCAGGATGGGTTCCGAGAGATTTGTGCACTTCGAAGAATCCCTTTACTTCATCAAGTACGTCATCAAATCGGCGAGTCTTGTAGCCACTGGGCGCCTCATACGTGTTGCCGTGCATGGGGTCACACACCCAGAGGACCTGTGCGCCAGACTTAGTAACGCCATCCACTAGTGAGGGCAGAGCCTCGCGGATCTTGCCCGCACCCATGCGCGTTATGAAGGTAAGTCGTCCCGGTTCGCGGTTTGGGTCCAATTTATCGATGAGTCGCATAGCGTCATCTACGGTGGACTTGGGTCCGAGTTTGACGCCGATGGGATTGCGTATTTTGGATGCAAACTCTACGTGGGCGCCATCTAATTGACGGGTGCGCTCACCGATCCATATGAAATGCGCAGAGACGTCGTATGGAAGTTGGGTTCGAGAGTCGATGCGGGTTAGCGCCTTCTCGTACTCCATGATCAAGGCTTCGTGCGAGGAGAAGAACTCGACAGTTTTGAACGCGGCAGGATCGACACCGGCAGAGCGCATGAACTCCAGCGCACGCCCGATTTCATTGGCCATTTCCTCGTAGCGCATTCCAACGGAGGAATCACGGATGAAGCCCTTGTTCCATTCATGAACTTGTCGAAGATCGGCGAAACCGCCCTGGGTAAAGGCGCGTACGAGATTAAGGGTGGCCGCAGACGTGTGGTAAACCTTGAGAAGTCGTGCCGGATCGGGAGTTCGGGCCGCGAGGCTAAATTCAAGGTCGTTGACTGCATCCCCGCGATAAGCAGGAAGGGTTATCTCCCCGCGTGTTTCCAGATCATTCGATCGCGGCTTTGCGAACTGACCAGCCATGCGCCCAACTTTGATGACGGGCAAGCTTGAGTAGTACTGAAGTACCGCGGCCATCTGCAAAATTGTCTTGATTCGGTTGCGAATTGAATCGGCGGTCGCCGCTATGAACGTTTCAGCGCAATCACCACCTTGCAACCAGAACGCCCTGCCCGCTGCTGCTTCGGCAACGCGGGCTTTGAGGTTGTCGCACTCACCAGCAAATACCAATGGCGGATACGTCTTAAGTTCTGCAACAGCTGCCCGGACAGCAGGGCCATCTGAGCCGCCCGGCCAGTTGGGCTGTTGGGCCGCAACAAGGCCAGGGGCAAAGAGGGAATCCAAAGTGGTCATAGTTTCCTAGCGTAGAGAAGTCGAAGATGATCGCGTCGTGCGATTATCCAAAGAAGATCTCAGCCTCCTTGTAGAGAGAAGGATCGACAAGTTTCAATTTCTCGGTAGCCGAGGCAAGTGGAACTCGGACGATATCGGTGCCATGCAAGGCAACCATTTTGCCCCAGTCACCCTCGTGGGCTGCCGTGATTGCGTGCAAACCAAAACGAGTGGCAAGAACTCGGTCAAAGGCCGTAGGTGTGCCGCCTCGCTGAATGTGTCCCAAAACCGTGCTTCGTGCTTCCTTGCCCGTGCGCGCTTCGATTTCTTGCGCGAGCCAGTCGCCGATTCCTGAAAGTTTCACGTGGCCAAAGGCATCAAGTGTTTGATCCTTGATGACCATATCCCCATCCTGCGGTATTGCTCCTTCGGCCACCACGATGATGGGCGAGTAATTGACTTTGAAACGCGATTCGACCCATTGGCAAACTTGATCGAGAGAGAATTTCTGCTCGGGAATCAGAATGCATGCAGCACCACCTGCTAGTCCAGAGTGCAAGGCAATCCAACCCGCATGGCGCCCCATGACCTCAACGACCAGGGCGCGATGGTGAGACTCGGCAGTTGTATGAAGCCGATCAATGGCTTCAACGGCGATATTGACAGCCGTATCAAATCCAAAGGTGTAATCGGTGTTGTTGAGGTCGTTATCGATTGTCTTGGGAACGCCGATGACTTTGACCCCGAGTGCATCGAGTTTGGTGGCCACTCCGAGGGTATCTTCGCCGCCGATCGCAATCAGGGCATCCACTCCACTCGCAGATAGATTCTCGCGAATGCGATCGATTCCGCCATCAATTTTAAATGGGTTGGTTCGCGACGAGCCAAGAATTGTTCCGCCACGAGGCAAGATTCCTCGGGTGGCTTGGATGTCGAGTTTCATCGTTAAGCCTTCGAGTGGCCCACGCCATCCATCGCGAAATCCGACAAACTCATGGCCGTACTCTTTTTCGCCTTTACGGACGACTGCACGAATTACAGCATTTAAGCCAGGGCAATCTCCGCCACCAGTTAGGACACCAATACGCATCGCAATTTACTCCAACGCTCGATTAAGAAATGGGCATCTGTAGCCCGTAGAGGGTCAACGCTGACAACGCGGAGTCTATCGCCCAGACGGCAAGAGCTTGTCCGTGGGAAATGAAGATTGCATCACTTCGCCGGACTCTGGTAGGAACGCACATGGCCCTAACACCAGAAATTGAGCATTACCTGGCAGAGCGAGCAGCAGCAGGGGCTCCGCAGGTCTGGCAAGTGCCCGTGGCGGAGCTACGGGAAGGAACGTACGCAAAAATCGCCCTTGTTGGGGTTCCGGAGGAAGTCTTCTCAATCCAAGACCGGTACATCCCGGGACCTACCGCCGATCTCCATATACGAATTTATCGACCTAATGACCGCGAAGATCTCCCTGCCTTGGTCTACTTCCACGGTGGCGGATGGGTGCTGAACTTTCTTGATATTTACGATACCGAATTGAGTTCACTCGCGAACAAAAGTAATTCTGTGGTGATAACCGTCAACTATCAGAAAGCACCGGAGCATCCATATCCAACCCCCTTCGATGATTGCTACGCCACTTACGTATGGGTTCACAAGAATGCAAAATTGCTAGGCATTAATCCAGAGAAGATCGGGGTCGGTGGCGAAAGTGCAGGCGGAAATTTGGCCTCGGCCGTGGCGCTGAAAATCCGCGACACATCCGGCCCATCGCCCGCCTATCAACTGCTTATCAACCCGTGCAATGAGCGAGATTTCGATTCGGATTCATACCAGAAATTCTCGACTGGGTTCGGGCTTTCTCGTCAGGGAATGCAGTGGTACTGGGAGCAATACCTCCAGGGTGATCTTCACGACCAGGATCCATACGCATGCCCATCCACCGCAAAAGATTTCACCAATCTTCCCCCGGCAATTCTTGTAACCGCGGAATTCGATCCCTTACGCGATGACGGCGTCAAGTACGAACGACTCCTTCGCGAGGCCGGTGTTCCCACGCATTACAAGGAATACAAAGGAATGATCCACGGGTTCATGAGCCTTGGCAAAGTAACTCCGATGTCCGAGGTCGCACTTAAAGATTGCGCGGAATCAATCCGAAAAATCGTCGGTTAGGGAGTAACCCGAACGCCTTTGCCAACTACGACGATGCCACCCGGCGAGATCGTAAAGCGCTCACGATCGCGTTCGAGATCAACGCCAATTTGTGCGCCAGGTTCGACAACAACGTTTTTGTCCAAAATTGCCCGCCGAACAACAGCGCGGTCGCCAATCTTCACCGATGGCATTAGTACTGACCCATCCACAAACGCGCCTCCAGAAACAACGACGTCGTATGACGCAACTGTGCGATTGAGATGCCCTCCCGCAATGATTGATCCGGCCCCGACAATGGAATCTTGGGCGATTCCGCCTTCGCTGAATTTTGCAGGCGGCAGAGAAGGTGGGTTGGTCAGAAGCGGCCACTCGCGGTTGTACAAGTTAAAGATCGGGTGCACGGAAACCAGGTCCATGTGAGCGTCAAAATACGCATCAATTGAACCTACGTCCCGCCAATATCCCTTATCGCGATCGGTAGCGCCGGGCACCACGTTATTTGCAAAGTCATAAACTTTGGCCGAACCGTTTTTGGTCAGCATCGGAATAATGTTGGCGCCAAGATCGTGTCGACTCTCTAAATCTTCTGAATCCAGGATGAGGGCTTCTTCCATGACGTCCCGTCGGAAGATGTAATTTCCCATGGAAACTAAGCACATATCGGGAAAGCCCGGCATTGCAGGCGGATTTGCCGGTTTTTCGTGAAATGCCTTGATCGTTATTCCATCATCTGCAAGTTCGATCACTCCAAATTCGCTGGCTTCCGATCTGGCGACTCGAATTGCTGCAACGGTGACACCGGCTCCTGTGTTCAAGTGCTGATCAAACATCTGGCTGGGATCCATCCGATACACGTGATCGGCTCCGAATACCAGGATGTGTTTGGGATCTTCATCGTGGATGAGGTTGAAATTCTGCAAAATCGCATCAGCGCTTCCGGTGTACCAGCGTGGGCCCAACCGCTGTTGCGCAGGAACCGGAGTGATGAAGTTACCTAGCAACGTCGACATACGCCATGTCGTGGTGATGTGCTTGTCGAGCGAGTGAGATTTGTACTGAGTCAGAACCGCGATCTTAAGCATCCTCGCGTTAACCAAATTAGAAAGTACAAAATCTACTAAGCGGTAAGAACCGCCAAAGGGAACGGCGGGCTTTGCGCGATCAGCAGTAAGGGGCATCAACCGCTTGCCTTCTCCACCTGCAAGAACTATTCCTAAAAGCAGGGCTCGTCGCGGCATGGCGTAACGATAGCCTTCTCCTTGCGAGCCGCCTAGACCTTGACATCTGCGCGGCGATTAGGAGGTGTGATGGAGCCGATAAGAGTTGGACTGGTTACGAAAGAGTGGCCCCCACATGTTTACGGTGGAGCCGGCGTCCATGTCGTCCAATTGGCGCAAGCTCTTGAAAAATTACCCCAAATATCACTTGCCGTTCATTGTTTCGGAGAAGAACGCCCCGACGCCATTGGTCATGCAACCCCATTGGAGTTTCGAAATTCCAATCCCGCAATTGCCGCCGTTGCCACTGATTTAGCCATTGCAGATGCATTAGCAACTGCGGATGTTGTGCACACACATACTTGGTATGCAAATATGGCTGGCCACGTTGCCTCACTCATTCACGGAATCCCCCACATTATGAGCGGTCACTCGCTAGAACCATTGAGACCCTGGAAAGCAGATCAACTCGGAGGTGGATACCAACTTTCGTCCTGGGTGGAGAAAACCGCGATCGAGAGCGCCGCTGCCATCATCTCGGTAAGCGATGGAATGCGCGCCGACATCCTTTCGGCATACCCAAACGTCGAACCTTCACGAGTCCGCACGATTCGCAACGGAGTAGACACCGAGAAGTTCTCGCCGAATTATGACAAGAGCACTCTTGCCAAATACGGCATATCCGGAAGCTACGCCCTCTTCGTCGGCCGAATTACTCGTCAAAAAGGATTAGCCCATCTTCTACGGGCCTGGAAGGACGTACCCAGTCAGTATGGGCTCGTGATCGCAGCGGGCAGTCCGGATGAACCCGGGATCGGAGCCGAAATTGCCGAGTTAATCCGCGAATTGATTAGTACTCGGTCCAATGTCTGGTGGATTCAAGAGATGCTTCCGCACGACGAACTCACGGCCGTTCTTACATCTGCAGATCTATTCGTCTGCCCATCAATTTATGAGCCTCTTGGCATCGTCAACCTTGAAGCGATGGGGTGCGCAACGGCGGTCTTAGGGTCCGCAGTTGGTGGCATTCCGGAGGTAGTTGACGATGGCGTAACCGGCCGCTTGGTCGATTACTCCGCCGATCACGCGCAATTTGAGAAGGCCCTGGCGCATGCGATCAACGATCTTATAAGCCAACCCGAACTACTTGCCGTGTATGGCGTTGCCGGTCGTGCAAGAGCTCAATCCGAATTTGGATGGGACGCTGTTGCCGCAAAGACGTTGGCACTTTATGAAGAAGTCCTTGGCCGATAGAGAAAGAATAAATGACACGAAAGAGTTGGGCTTTATTTATTGCTCTGGGATTTCTCTGGGGAATCCCATATTTGTTGATTAGGGTCGCCGTTCGAGATCTCAATCCTGCTGTCGTTGTTTTCGGTCGTGTGCTTATTGGCGCGTTGATTCTTGTTCCAATCGCATATCGCCAAAAAACCTTGGCAGTTGCTTTGCGCGGTTTCAAGTACGTATTCCTTTACGCGGCATTCGAAATCATGGGTCCGTGGTTTCTGCTTACGAAAGCTGAAATTAACCTTCCCTCCGGACTTGCAGGGCTTCTCATCGCTACTGTGCCCATTTGGGCAACCATATTCGCGTCAATGGCTGGAGATAAGACGGTCTGGCATCACAAACGCCTCATTGGAATTGTGGTCGGCTTCATCGGTTTAATTACCGTCGTCGGGATTGAGAGTTTGACCGGCGATAGTGCACTCTGGGCAATACTTTTTGTACTTGCTGCCGCATTGGGCTACGGCTTTGCACCAAACATGATCACGACAAAACTTCCTGGTGTCTCAGGGCTTGCGATCAACGCAGTTGCAATGTCGATCGCGGCGATCGTCTATGCCCCTTTCGCATTTTTGCAATGGCCTCACGGACACGTCGCGACCAATTCAGTGTTCTCAGTTGTGGCCCTCGGCGTTTTCCCAACCGCCATGGCATTCGTGGTCTTCTTTGCCATACTTAAGGAAATTGGCGTTGCCAGAGCATCGCTAGTGACCTATTTGAATACCGCATTTGCTGTGGTCTTAGGTGCGCTCATACTTTCCGAGCCCTTGACACTGGGAATCGTTATAGGACTTCCAATGGTGTTGGTTGGCTCTTACCTCGCCAGTCGGAAACCAACCAACAACCATTAGATGATCAGGAATTGGCTCTGAAATTCCTGAAGCGTACCTCCGTGAGAACTTTGGATATGAGTGCTCGACGCACCTTTCGATTCAGCAAGACCCGGGAAGAACGTGAATCCAAGGACAACGACGATGAAACACAAGGCTCGCGGCGTTTTACTCATGATGACGTGACAACCTCTTTGATTGAAATAGTCATGACAAATTCCTTAGTAGCGTGCCTCTGACAGAACTGGTTGCTCTGCCTGTGAAGCGTTGCCAACTGCGATCGCTTGTTCGTACGCATAAATTGCGTAATCTTTGTGATCCATTTCTACAAAGACCCGTGCAATCTCTCCCCAGTGGATGGCCAACTCCCGATCGGGAGCGAGAGTTCGAAGATGTGCCATCGCTCGCTCCAACTGTGCGAAAGATTCCTCTATCTTTCCGAGACAGAATAGCACCTTCGCTTCTTGAGAAAGCAAACTTGCCTTTGGCCCCGGAATTTCAGGAGGCAACTCGGCCAGACCTTTCCTTGCATACATCAGTGCCTTTTCGAAATTACCAAGGCGAAGTTCCACTTCCGATAACGTGATACATGTCGTGGCGGCATGTCCAGGGTTATTCTGAGAGGCCAAATCAAGGTAGGCGGACTCGGCTAAGTCGTGGATGCGGATGAGGTCAGGCTCCGGCATATCCAACATCCACTTGGCGGCGTTGTCGTTCAAAATCGGAAGTACTTGATGGAGCTCGGCCAACTTAGTCCAATGCATTGCCTCAGTGATTTGGCTCAACGCTAAATTCACATCGCCACGAAGATTTGCGAGAACCGAAGCCTGCCAGTATGACTGCACCATGGCCTTAGGCGATTTGCACTTCTCTGCCAATTTGAGAGCCCTGCCGATTATCTCGGTTGCTCGAGGAGTATCTCCGCGACGGAAATGACATCCAGCGAGTTGAACCATGAGCTCTACGATTTCGGTTTCGGGCCAAGATTGCGCATACTCCATGAGCAGGGCCTCACCTCGCTGGACACCGAGTGCTAAATTTCCCGATCTGAAACAAACTCGAACAATCTCATTCCCTATTCGAGCTCTCAAATCCGGCGCAGCCCTCGGATAGTCCTTGAACAGTAGTTCAAGGCGATCCAAAACTCCCTCATAAAGTCCCCGTCGCGCCCTCACCTGTAGAAGAACTACCGAAGCGGCAATCGAGGCGACATCTTCAATACCCTCGGGGCTAAATTTCAAAACCTGATTGGCATAATCCTCGGCCAATTCCAAATCCCCCGAACTCAATGCAACTTTGGCGGTATTGAGATTGAATTCGCGCTCTTGGGCACTCTGGTCGATAACCAGGTCCTCATTGGGTACACCCAATCTTGCGGCTAGTTTGGCTATGAGTTCCGGCTTAGGTTTCCTTTTCCCTGCCTCCAAAAGGGAGATAAAACTCGAGGCGGCTATGCCTTCGGCTAGCTCGTACTGGGTCAGACCCGCCTTCTCCCTCAGCATTCGGAGCTTCTCTCCAAACTCCATACCCCACTTCCCTTCTTCACGACTTTAGTGTATCTTACAACCAACCTTTACAAATAGTAAAGACATTTGGAGGATATTGTGAAGCAAATTGGACTAACCCTAATCGCAGTCGTCTTAGTCGTTACGACCGCGCTCCCTGCTAACGCCGCCACGAAGAGAACCTCAGTTTCCTCAGGTACAACGTTCACACTCATGAGCATCCCAGGTGCAACCGCTTGCTGCGTTGCCTGACTCACGACATAACTAACTTTGGCAACGACGCCAAAGTTGTACAAAAGAATAAAAGGACAGGTTGAACATGTTCAAGGATGAGACGGAACACGGACGAATGATTTCGTACGTATCCAGAAGTGCTTCCCCTCTTCACTCATTTCCCTGCACATCTTCACATGTCCACGCTCAACAAGTTGCAACCGAGATCGAATAAAGGAACAGATGATGACAACGCGTCTGAAGAAGAGTTCCATCTTCAAGGTCGCTTTGTTTGTCGCAGTAGTGCTCCTCACTGAGACTTCGTATGCAGCCAGTGGAGACGCAAGCACTGTTCATTTCTCGCAGAAACAAATCACAAAGTTCGTTAAGACAGTCACAACCGAATTAGAGTTCAGCAAGAATTGGAAATCGAATTTTTCCAATACAGCCGGCAGCAAGTTGTATTGCCACTCAGTAGTACTGGGTGAAGGCGTTCGCGCCGGCAACCCAGGTCTCTACACTTGGTTCACTTGCAGTGCGATGCATAAGTTAGTTGCCGAGAGTTCATCACCGAAGACCATCGCTTGCACAGGGTTTTCATCCCCTGTTTGGATCCAACCTTCAGCCGACTCAATTAGTTATCAAACCGTTTCTTACGGCAGGCAGTATTCATCTTTTAGATCTGCTGCTCCAGCTCACATAAAGACCATCATGGATTCAACGTTCAGTCAACTCAATTCCGGTCAACCTAGAATCTTGATTGCGCGTGCAACTCAAAGCGCGACAAATGTTTCAAATCAATCAAGCGTCTGCCAATAATTATTTCTCGCTAAATCCCAATCGCTCCAAAAGTTTCGGATCCCTCTGCCAATCCTTTGACACTTTAATGTGAAGGCCCAAAAATACCTTTGCCGATAATATTCTTTCGATGTCAGCACGAGCACGGGTCCCAATGTCTTTCAGGCGTTCACCCTTATGTCCGAGCAGTATCCCCCGTTGCGAGTCGCGTTCTACATGTATTGTCGCGTGAATATCGAAGAACGGCTTGTCGCCTTGATCTTCTCGTTGTGACATTTCATCTATCGTGACGGTAATCGAATGAGGAAGTTCCTGGCGAGCATCACGTAGCGCTGCTTCGCGAATCAATTCGCAAATCCATTGTTCTTGGCCTTGATCAGAAGCCATTCCCTGGGGGTAGAACTCAGGGCCGGTAGGCAGCGAAGAGCCAATGAGTTCTGTGAGCAAATCAATCTGATCATGAATAGTTGCCGAGACAGGAATGATCTCGTCCCAACTGAAATCTTTCGCCAACGCGACTATCCCAGAAAGTTTTGCCGCCAAGGCATTTTTGGAAACTAGATCGGTCTTGGTAATAACCGCGATCTTCTTAGATTTTGGATGCTTTGCAATTTCTTGAATGATGAATTCATCTCCTGAACCAGAAGATTCGTCCGCCGGAAGACACATGATGATGGCGTCGACCGAATCGAGGTTCTGACCAACAACCGCGTTTAGCCGATGACCAAGAAGAGTCTTTGGTTTGTGTATGCCAGGTGTATCCACCAAGATCGCCTGAAAGTCAGGGCGATTAACGATTCCTCTTACAGCGTGCCGAGTGGTATTTGGGTGCGGAGAAGTAATGACAACCTTGCTTCCGACGAGTGCGTTGACAAGGGTCGACTTACCCGTATTCGGGCGCCCAACAATAGCCACGAAGCCGGATCGGAAATCACTCATGGCGCAAGTCTCTCACTTATAAGTACTTACAAACTCCACTGCATCGGCGACTGAAGTCACCACTTCGGCCGCTCGCTCCCCTATTAATCGATGACAACCTTCACTCGTGGGCGAAGTGATCGGACCTGGTATTGCCATGACTGGCCGCATTAACTCAGCAGCATCTCTAGCCGTTCGAAGTGACCCACTACGAAAGGCTGCTTCGACTACGAGAGTTGATTTTGAAAGCGCCGCAATCAGCCGATTCCGCGTGAGAAAGCGAGACGGAATGGCCCTGACACCGGGCATTACTTCGGTAATAAGGGCCCCGGTTTCGGCAATTTCTGCAAACAGTCGCGCATGACCCGCGGGATAATTCACATCTATTCCGGCCGCGAGAACTGAGATAGTCACTCCTTCAGCGACGAGTGCGCCGCGGTGAGCGGCAGCATCGATTCCATAGGCGCCTCCGCTGACGATCGCCCATTCGCGATCGGCGAATCCAGCAGCAAAATCTCCGGCCACGCGCACTCCATAGTTCGTTGGATTGCGAGTTCCGACAATTGCCAGCGATGGAATGTGAAGCGCATCGACCGAACCTCGTACGACTAAGCCGATTGGCAGCGCAGATAGGTCGTTGAGTTGGTTGGGCCACGCAGCATCTTCGGGTGTGATGAATTCGGATCCGCTGGCTCCGATCGCCGCGATAACTGACGAAGGTTGCGTGGCTACGACCCTTGAAATCAATTTTTCATACTTAATGGGGTCATAACCTCGGCCGCGTAATTTGGCGACAACTTCAACGGGACCTAGCGCGTCGATCTCACGAGCCCAAAAAGTCGAACCGCCTTCAATTGACGAGAAAAGTATGGCTCGAGCTTCGATGATATTCATGATTCGACACCTTCACGAAGCGTGTACGCCAGTTGGGTATCGGCCAATGTAGGGCGAATGTGTCCATCCAAATCGGCGATGCTCCAGGCCGTACGCATGATCTTGTGAAGTCCACGCGCGGTAATCCGCTCACGATCAAGTTCTGCATGCAGAAAATTCATCGCAGATCGTTCAGGTTGATACGTCGTACGAAGTGCACGGCTCGATATTTCAGAATTTGTTGACCAAGATTCGGATGCAAAACGGTCAAATGCCCTTGCTCGTGCTCTGACTACCCTTTTTCGAATTTCAGCACTGCCCTCTCCAAGATCTGGCCCACTCAATTCGACTCTGCTAAGCGGATCAACTTGTACGCGCAGATCGATTCGATCCATCAAAGGACCGGATAATTTTCCGAGGTAGCGGCGAACTTGTTGAGAAGTGCAAATGCAGTTTCGGCCACGACCTGAGAATTTTCCGCATGGACATGGATTCGCGGCTAACACGAGGAGAAAATGCGCCGGGTAGGAGATGGTTCCCACCGCCCGCGCGATCGTAATCGAGCCTGATTCGAGAGGCTGGCGTAGGGAATCGAGCACACCGGAATCACATTCGGGCGCTTCGTCTACGAAGAGAACGCCGCGATGCGCTAAAGAACAGGCACCCGGTCGAATCGCATTAGAGCCTCCACCAACCATCGCCACGCGGGTCGCGCTGTGGTGCGGGGCAACAAAGGGGGCATCGTTGGCCAATGGCGAGCGAGTACTTAATCCTCCCGCGATGGAATGTATAGCGGAGACTTCGAGTGATTCTTCACGAGTTAACTCCGGGAGTATCCCTGGAAGTCGTTGGGCAATCATCGTCTTGCCTGCACCAGGTGGACCAGTAAGCAATAGATGGTGGCCGCCTACAGCCGCAACCTCGGCTGCCAATCGAGCCGGCGCCTGTCCTGCGACATCGGCAAAATCGTAAATGGATTCCTGAATTGGCGAAACTAACGCGAGTTCGACGAATTCCTCTCGCTCTCCCGTTCGGAGCCACCGAAGTAATTGACTCAAATGCTGCATCGGAATGATGGTCATCTCACTCATAAGTTGGGCTTCAATGCGATTAGCCCAAGGAACGACGGCCGACGTGATGCCGGCTTTGTGGGCAACAATTAACGAAGGCAGTACTCCACGGACTCCACGGATGTGACCGTCAAGTGCCAACTCCCCCAAGTACAAGACCTTTCTCGATTGTTCGTCTGGAATAAGTTGCTGGGCAGCAAGCAGTGCAACCGCTATTGGAAGATCGAAACTCGAACCGCTTTTGGGCAACCACGCTGGAGACAGAGATACCGTCACCTTTCTATTTGGCCAAGGCTCCGAACAATTGACGAGAGCTGAACGCACTCGATCGCGAGATTCAGTAAGTGCCGCATCTGGCAGCCCTAGGAGCGTGTATCCGGGAAGTCCGTCTGCGATATCAACTTCAACCGTCACAAGTTGCCCCTCTAATCCAACGAGAGACAGACTCAGACTTTGACCCAGCGTCATCGAAGTACTCCAATCACAGAACGTTCTCTCTGTACTCGACGCTGTACTTGCCTCCCGCCGATATCAAAACGGCGGCGCAATCGATTCGATACTCACAACCCAACGACTGATGCGTGGCGAGCCACGCGAGTGCCAGGCGCTGAAGTCGTCTGGCTTTATCTGAGTTAATTGCTTCGAGTGGATGTCCAAACGCTACAGAGGTACGCGTTTTGACTTCGATGAACGCGAAAGTGCCATCTGCCAGTTTGGCGACAATGTCAATTTCACCCTCTCGAATACGCCAATTGCGATCGAGAACTTTCGACCCTCGTTCTCGGATGAACTCGACAACTGCATCTTCGCCAAATGCCCCGATGGTTCTATTTCCAGATTTGTTTTTAGATTCGAGTGCCATAGTTCTGGCAGGCTAACTCCTAGTTCCGATAAAGACGGTCCAAGAGTTGCGAAATGTGAATTAAGCGAGGCTGTTAATTAATCCGGCCACGTTCGCGAACGAATAGCGGTGAATAGCGCAAGGCCCCAATTCCTCGAGCGCTTTCTTATGTGACGCGGTGACATAGCCCTTATGCTGGGCGAAACCATAACCCGGATACTCCGAGTCCATCTCACGCATGATTCGATCACGAGTCACCTTGGCGATGATTGAAGCCGCACTTATCGTGTGCACCACCTGATCACCCTTCCAAACACCCAGGGTCGGGAAACCCAGTCCAGGAATGACATACCCGTCAGTTAATACATACTTCGGCAACACGGTCAGTCCATGAACTGCTCGGCGCATCCCATCGATATTTGCGGCATGAACACCGCGCTCATCCACTAACGACGATGGAATTTCAATGATCGAAATCGACTCAGAGGCATCGACAACGACATCGAAGAGGTCTTCCCGCGCTGCCTCAGAAATTTCTTTGGAATCCCGCACCTTCGCAAGTTCAGGAGCAAACGGATCCCGCAAAATAACTGCGGCGACGAGCAGAGGTCCCGCACAAGCTCCACGGCCGGCCTCATCGACGCCTGCCAGAGGTGTTATTCCCGCATCAAGCAGAAGTCGCTCGATGACTTTCACTTTCTATTCGCCCGATCTACTTCATGGCGTTGATAGGGTGAATAATTTTGGCGTGATTTGCCGGCCAAATAACCGCAACGACACGACCTACCACCGTGCTTACTGGCACAAAACCCTTATTTATGTCATCCAAATGGTAACGAGAATCCGCGCTTGCTCCGCGATGATCTCCCATTACCCAAAGCTTTCCGGCTGGAACTACGACATCGAAGTTCATGTCGCTGGGGTTGTCGCCCTTATAAATGTACGGTTCGTTCAGGGGTATCCCATTGACGGTAATGCGTTTGTTGTTATCGCAACACACCACGTGATCACCCGCTACTCCAATTACCCGCTTAACTAAATGTTGCTTGGCGGGGTTAGGAAGTACACCAACAGCAATTAGCCCCTCTTTGAGTTTGGCGATTATGTACGGCTCAGTACTCGGAACCGGATCGGCCAACCAATGATCGGGATCATGGAAGACGATGATGTCGCCACGGTGAATCGTGTGCGAGAGAAATGGGACTTTGTTGACAGCCACTCGGTCTTTAATCTCGAGTGTTGTTTCCATCGAGCCCGACGGAATATAGAAAAACTGTACGAAGAAAGTCTTAATTATTAATGAGACGAGAAGCGCTACTACAACGAGTATTGGAAACTCGCGAAGGACTGAACCCTTGCGCGACATACAGGTGCTTTATGCCTGCTCGACGGGGGCTTCGCTCAGTTCCGGGGCATCGACAACTACTGCCGCTACCGCCGAACGCTTGTTAGTACTTTCTTCAACGTCGCTACGCTTTTCGCGAATCTTTGCGGCCTTGCCACGAAGGTCGCGCAAGTAATACAACTTGGCACGACGAACATCGCCGCGACGAACTAGTTCGATCTTCTCGATGACGGGAGTGTGAACTGGGAAAGTGCGCTCTACACCCACTCCGTATGAAACCTTGCGAATGGTGAAAGTCTCGCGAGCGCCATTGCCTTGACGACGAATGACAATTCCTTGGAAAACCTGGATACGGCTCTTGCTACCTTCGATAACTCGAACGTGAACCTTGAGCTCATCGCCAGCACGGAAGGTGGGAATATCCGAGCGAAGAGAAGCAGCGTCTACCGCGTCAAGCACGTTCATGGTGAGTCCTCATTCTTATGTCCAAGTTGTCCGAATTTTTAGAGCATCCTAAAACGCCAAGTTTTTTGCCCTTCGCGTAAGGGCCTTATCCTGCCACAAGCAGGGCCTTTAGGCTAAATCGAGCCTATTTTCCCCAGTTGCCCCTGCTCTATGGCCTCCAAAAGCGCTGGGTAAAGTCCCGGACCAGCGCAGCACGTAATTCCTAGCGAATCGGTGGAAATGAGCGCCCCGGATTCAGTGGCAATGAGTGAGGCTGCAGCTAAATCCCACTCCTTGAGGCCGAGTTCGAAATATCCGTCAAAGGCCCCCGTTGCCACATAGCAAATGTCCACCGCTGCAGAACCCATCCGCCGAAGGTCGCGAATTTTGGGTAAAAGAGAGGCAATTACTTTGCCTTGGCTCACCCGTTCTTTGACGTCATATGCAAAGCCCGTGCCTATGAGGGCGCGGTCCAGAGAGATCGCACTATTGCACGTAATGGGGCGTGAATTAAAGAATGCGCCGCCACCCCTGGTGGCCGTCCAAGTCGAATCAATAGTCGGAGAATGGACGACACCAACCAGCACCCCGCTCTCGTCCTTTGCCGCAATGCTGACACTCCAACCAGGCAGACCATAAAGATAATTGACGGTCCCATCGATCGGATCGATGACCCACGTTATTCCCGTCGATGAAGGTCGAGATGAGCCTTCTTCACCGATAATGCCATCGCCTGGTCTTGCACTCAGAATGGACTCAACGATCAATTTCTCACTGTCGTGATCCATCTGAGTGGCTATATCGATCGCAACGGATTTTGAAGTGACTTCAAAAACCAATGGCCGTTGTACGAGCAACTCTCCGGCCTTTATGGCGATACCTTGGGCTATATCAACTAACTCCTGCGATGAAAATAATGAGGACACAAGGCAACTGTAGCGAGACATAGGATTCCATAGTGTTCACGCCCTACCGCCAACTATTTCAAACGCCAGGCGGTCTGCGCTTTTCGATAGCGGGTTTTGTTGCCCGAATGCCCATATCCATGGACTCTTTGGCTCTCATCTTTATAGTTGTTCACGCGACAAAGTCCTACACATTGGCTGGCTCACTCGCCGCCGTGGCATCCGTCGTCGTGACCATTGCCCTTCCATTCTGGTCCCGCGCTGCAGATCGCATCGGACAGAGGCGAACACTTTTCATCTCCATGCCACTTCGAACGTTCTTCATGGTCGTCTTCATTGTCCTTGTGACCAAAGAAGCCCCTCGGTGGACTTGGTTTGTTTCGATCATCCTGGCTGAAGCTTGCATCGTTAACACGGGAAGTTTGGTCCGCCGACGTTGGCTCTGGGCACTGGGTGAGAACCGACGACTCATAAACACCGCCTACTCCTACGAAGCCCTGATGGATGAAGTCGTTTTCATCCTTGGCCCTGTCATCGCCACAGCGTGCGCGACCTCCATCGCCCCTGCCGCAGGCTTAGTTGTGGGATTGGTCTTCATGCTCATTGGTACGACTTTCTTTGGCTTGCAGACCAAAACCGAGCCGCCTCCTCACCCACGCAATATTGCCGAACCCCATCCACCTGTCATGAGAAATCGTGCGGTGCAGGCAGTTGTTCTCCCTGCGATATTTCTGGGAGGATTTTTTAGCGCAGTTGGAATCGTCGTCGTTGGATATATGCAGAGTCATCACGCCCTTGCGCGCACGGGATTGATGCTCGCAATTTGGGCGGCAGGTAGTGCAACTGCGGCGGCGACAAACGGAATAATCGTTTGGCGATTGAATCATGCGAAGCGATTCTTAATATTCTTTTTCGCCCTCACAGTTCTCTCGATACCTTTAATCTTTGTCACCAACTTACTTTTCCTCGGAGTCGCCTTATTTATCAATGGCTTAGCCATCGCCCCTCTCATCGTGTCCGCATACGGGGTTGCAGAAACCGCCGTGCCTCCGGCGCAGATCACAGAAACTCTTGCCTGGGTAATCGCGGGCATGCCTCTGGGTGGCGCTGTTGCTAGTTCGGCCACGGGCTGGGTCATCGACAATTACGGAGCCCAAAAAGGCTTTCTCGTTCCCTTCGGCGCACTTTGTTGCGGTCTTGCTATGTCGCTTCCCTACTTCCGCACCTGGAATCGGTTACGCTCGGCTTCGTGACTGAACTTCGTTTAACCGGTAAGACCACTGACGGGGCCTATTTGAGCCTTGCCGATGGCGAAGGTGGCGAGTACACCCTTCGGATCAGCGACACGTTGCGAGCAACAGTCAATCAACCAAGACTGGCCGCAGTGCGCGAGAGTGAAGCCGGAACGATCACTGTTAAAGAGATTCAATCTCGATTGCGCGCAGGCGAATCCATTGACTCCCTTGCGCGCGAAGCGCAATGGACAAAAGAAAAAGTGGAGCGATTTGCTGGGCCGATATTGCAAGAACGTACTTACATCATCGGAATGGCACACAACGTAATTCTTCGTACAACGGGAAGTGCTCTGACTTTCATTGAAGCCGTAAGTGCAAAACTGGCCCCGCGCCAAGTCGACATGACAACTGCCGAATGGAACGCCTGGCGCCTCGAAGATGGCACATGGGTTATTCGCCTCCACTATCCCAACAGGGACGGTCAAGGCACCGCTGAATGGATATTTGATCAAACCCGTCGAGCAATCACGGCCCAGGATGAGAGCGCTCGCTGGATCCTGGGAGATGAAACCGCTCCTCGGGAGCGTCCTTCGGATCACGGTTTGATCTACGGCAATCACCCTTCTGTTTCCCGGATCGCCCAGAACCGACCCAAAGAAAATCGCGAAGGACCAAGACTGGTTTCAATTCGCGAAACTCCGGATTCGGAAGCCGAAAAAGACGGTGTGACCGCCCGCGCCAAGGTTCCATCATGGGATGAAATTATGTTCGGATCGACAAAGAGTCCCGACCAAGACCCTGAATTCGAGTAGTCGGTGTTTTAATTAGTTCAAATTTACGGTTCGAAACGGAACTAGCCGTTCAATATCAGTCATTGCGCCGTGATGTCCGACCATCGATGATTCCAAATCTACGCGCAGTGGGTCGATCAAAATAATCTCATCGAGGGGAACAGCGATTACATCGCCCATTCGGTCAAAGGAGGCATCCGAAACCACATCACCAAAAAGGTCGACCTCGATGGCATCCTTGCGAGTGTAGACATTTATTCGATTGTCAAAAAATTCGCGGTAGCGCGCAGCGACTTCATTGGGCCCTTCTCCTGAGAGATGATAGTCATCTAAGTAAAGATGTCGGGCTCTCGGCTCCCCCGCAACTAATGAAATTCCTTCAAGCAACGAATTTTCTCGTCCCAAAATAATCTTCTCTTTTGCATTTACCATTCCGTGATCGGCCGTTATCCAAATCCTTGTTCCGCGTGGCAAGCCTTCAACCAGCGCAGTCGCCACTTGATCTGCATAGGCAAGTGCACCCAACCACTTCTCAGATCCGACTCCATCACTATGTCCTGCGACGTCAACTTCATTTATATACACATAGGTGAAGGCAGGAGATTTCTTAAGAGATAACGCAGTTTGTTCAACCATCTCCGTGAGAATGTTTGCCCCTCGGTACTTCGCCCCTCGAAATGCTGCCGAGGTAAATCCAGAGCCTTCGTATCTTTTGGCGGCGACGTGCGAAACGCGAATTCCTTCTGCATCAGCTCTTTCAAATAACGTCGGAACAGGTTGCCAAGTAAATGGATCGACGCGTTCGTCCCATTTGAGTGAATTAAGCAAGCGACCGCCGCTGCGTGGAACTCGAATGGTGTAGCCCAACATCCCATGAGCACCCGGCAAAACTCCGGTCATCAACGTCGTCAAACTGGTGACGGTCGTTGATGGAAAGGCAGTTGACACGGGGCCAAAATTAGCCAAGTTGCTCAACGTGGGAGCATATTGCGCATATTCGTTGAGAGCTGCTTCGCCAAGGCCGTCGATGAGAAATAAGCACTCTCGTCCGTGAGGGCTTTCGCCAATGCCAAGAGTGTCCTTTGAATCGGAAAGTCCGAGCCCTGCAAAAATGGAGGGAGTGATCTCGGCTAAATGCACGGTGCAATCCTCTCATTAAATCCAGTATCGTGAGCAAGTGGTCGCAACTGATTCCGTAATTCATTCCTCGCATGAAGTCAGAGAAGCTTTAGCTTTAGGTAAACCAATTGTTGCACTTGAATCCACGATCATCAGCCACGGGCTTCCAAGACCTCAGAATCTGCAAGTGGCCCGAGAAGTTGAAGCAATTGTTCGCCAACACGGTGCGGTTCCGGCGACCATTGCGGTCATTGATGGCCTCGTGCACATCGGCCTTTCAGATACTGAATTGGATGAAATCGCCAATCGTGACGACATTGCAAAAGCATCCAGCCGTGATTTGGCCATCGTTGTCGCAAGAAGGGCCAGCGCTGCAACAACGGTTGCAGCAACTGCGCATTTAGCCGTGCAGGCGGGCATTTCTGTCTTTGCCACCGGCGGACTTGGCGGTGTTCACCGCGGAGCAAATGAGTCCTTTGATGAATCTGCAGATCTCACCGCGCTTTCAAATCTGGACATCACTGTTGTCTGTGCCGGAGTTAAATCCATTCTTGACGTTGGAGCCACTCTCGAACGACTTGAGACACTGGCAATCGCAGTTGTCGGATACAGGACAACAAATTTTCCCGGTTTCTACCTTACCGATTCTGGATTCACGATCGAGCATCAAGTTGATGATCCATCCGAGGTGTCGGCGATTCAATCGGCCCGTTCGAGACTCGGTACGAATCGTTCGGCACTCATCATTGCCAACCCCGTAGTACATGAAATGGACCGTGCCCGACACGATGAGATTCTCACCAGCGGTTTAGCCCTTGCCAAAGCACAAGGCATTTCCGGCAAGGCCGTGACGCCCTTCCTTCTTGAACATTTTCACATCGCAAGCCACGGAGAATCCTTGCGGGTCAATATTGACATCATCAAATCAAACTCGGCGCTAGCTGCCGATATTGCAGTAGCGGGTAAGAAATAACCTCGTGGCTAAGGTCTTGTGCATCGGTGATGTGATGCTCGATGTGATTGCTGTTTTGCAAACCAAGATCAACTACGGAAGTGACACGCCTTCAAAGATTTCAACCCACGGCGGAGGTGCTGCAGGCAATGTCGCGTCCTGGTCTCAGGTATCCGGCGCACCAACGAAAATTGTTGCACGGGTGGGAAGTGACCCCGCAGGCAGTGCCATCGTCTCTGAGTTCGATGCACTTGGGGTCGAGCACGGAAACTGCGTTGTTCCAGGACTTCAGACCGGCGTGGTGGTAGTTCTTGTCGATCTCATGGGCGAACGAACGATGTTTCCAGAAACTGGTGCAAACTCGGGACTGTCCCTCAAAGATCTTCCCGACCTTAAGGAGATTCACGTTGTATACCTTTCGGGATACGCACTTCTCGATGACCTTTCACGACCCGGTGTTCTCGACATCATCGAAGAAATCCGAGCACAAAACATTCCAATCTTTTTTGATCCGGCGACTGTCGGAGGTATGAGCCAGGTCGACATCAAAGAAATTAGAAGTTGGTTGCCTTTGATGTCAGCGCTATTCATGAACGAAGAAGAGGCAACTTTTCTTACGGGCGAGGTTCAACTGGAGTCCGCCCTCGATGCCCTTTTGGAGTCATCCCCCACCGTCATCATCAAATGCGGACCCGAAGGGGCAATCGGTAAATCTCGCGGAGGAGATGTATTAAGGATCGCCGCGCTGCCGACTCGCGTTGTCGATACGACCGGTGCCGGAGATTCCTTCGCAGGAGGATTCATCGCAACATGGCTTAAAAATCCAGATTTGAAGTCGTGCATGCAAGCCGGAGCAAGTGCCGCGGCACAATGTGTTTCAATAGTTGGAGCAAGACCGCACGTCACTCCCGCACATTAAAGCCATGTATTGGCATAATCACGGCCATGGCGACAGCAAAGACTCCCTCAAAAGCCGGTTCTAAAACCAAGAAGCCCATCGGTCCAAAGCCTGGCGAATATCCAGGAAAGATCGTCGATATCGACGTTTCTACCGAAATGTCGGGCTCATTCCTCGAATACGCGTATTCGGTCATCTACTCGCGAGCTCTTCCAGACGCCCGCGATGGTTTGAAGCCCGTCCACCGACGCATTCTTCACGCCATGTCGGAAATGGGCCTTCGACCAGAACGTGGCCACGTTAAGAGTTCGCGAGTTGTCGGTGAAGTCATGGGTAAATTCCACCCACACGGCGATGTCGCTATCTATGACGCCCTTGTCAGAATGGCGCAGTCCTTTTCGATGGGCCTACCGCTTGTCGATGGACACGGAAACTTCGGCTCCCTGGACTCAGGGCCTGCGGCGATGCGTTACACCGAGGCACGTCTGGCCCTCGCTGCCATGACCATGGTGGCAGAAGCCGATGAAGACACGGTTGATTTTGGACCTAACTACGACGGCCAAATTCTTGAACCTCTCGTTCTACCTGCTGCCTATCCAAACCTCTTGGTCAACGGTGGTTCAGGAATCGCTGTAGGTATGGCCACAAATATGGCACCACACAATCTTGGCGAAGTTATCGCCGCAACGAAGTACCTCATCGAAAATCCGAACGCAACGCTTAAGCAACTGATGAAGTATGTACCAGGTCCGGATTTCCCAACGGGCGGTCAGTTGGTCGGAACCGAGGGCGTGCGCGAGGCATATGCCACCGGCAAAGGAAGCTTCAAACTCCGAGCGACTGTGGAGATTGGAAAAGTTTCATCTCGAAAAATGGGCATCACGATCAAGGAATTGCCTTTCAATATTGGCCCGGAAAAGATCGTCGAGCGAATCGCAGACCTTGCAAAAGCGAAGAAGATCCAAGGAATTTCAGACATCATTGATCTCACCGACGGCAAGACCGGCACCAACGTCGTTATCGAACTTAAGAATGGATTCGAACCCGAGCAGGTGCTTGAGCAACTCTACAAACTCACACCCATGGAAGATGGCTTCGCGATCAACGCTGTTGCCCTCGTCAACGGACGCCCACAAACACTCGGGCTCAAGGAATTACTGCAAGTCTTTATTGCTCACAGAGTGCAAGTGGTCCGCCGGCGCTCTGAGTTCCGAAAGGCCAAAGCAACGGCTCGCCTGACTCTGGTTGATGGTCTGCTTAAGGCAATCATTGACATCGATAAGGTGATCAAAATTATCCGTGGAAGTGACGACGCAGCCACGGCCAAGGAAGCCCTCATCAAGGCATTCAAACTCAACGATGAACAGGCGACCTACATCTTGGACATGCCGCTTCGCCGCCTGACCAAGATGTCTAAGTTGGAACTCGAAACGGAGCAGAAGGAGCTCAAATCAACGATTGCTGCCCTCGTTACGCTCCTAAAGAGCGAAGAGAGCATCAAGAAGCAGGTAAGCGACGAACTTACAGTCGTTGGAAAATCCTTCTCTACCCCGCGCCGAACAAAAATCGAGTTGACAAAAATTACAGCTGTTGAGCTTTAATCCGTTTCGTTAACTAGAGATTTTTCGATGAGTTTGGCAAGCTCAGGGACATCGAGATTTCCTTGGGCGACCGCCAGAATCATCCTTTCGGCGTCATCAATGGACATGACCAAGTCTTCTCCGTTCATCAGGCAGAAGATTCTGCCAGCTGACCAGGCAAGTCTCTTGTTTCCATCAATCAAGGCGTGATTGCGCGCTAGCGAATGTATTAGCGCTGCGACCTTTTCGCTAAACCTTGGATAAGCATCTTGACCGTAAACTGATGTTTGGGGTCGCATCGACACAGACTCGAGCAAACCGATATCACGCACCCCAAAATCAGGAATCAGTGCAGTCCCAATCTCCAATAGATCATCGAGGGTGAGGAAATCTACGGGCTGAGTCACTTCGAGAGTCGATCGAGGAGAACGGCGTCCTCGGAAGCCACCTTGCTAATGGCGTCCTTGAGCCTTTCCCCTCGGTGCGAAATATATGCATCAATCGCGGCAAGGGCGGCCTCCTGCATGGATATTCCTTTTTCTTGTGCTGTCGCACGAAGGGCCTCAGTTTGGGCCGGCGAAAGTCGTAAATTCATTGCCATAACCAAATGGTACCACGCTGGTACCACAAGCGATTCTAAAAGGCTATCTAGTCAATGAAGGGTCCCCTTCGTTTTGACGTTAGGGCTTCGAATACAGGCTTGTCCGCCGGGAACATTGGATCTCGAAGTTCATCCACGTCAAAGAAGGTTACAGCCGCGGATTCGCTGGTCGGTTCCGCGATTTTCTCAACAACTTCTGCCTCAAATACAACGCTCATGAAATGGGCACGATGACCATTTGGATAGATATGAAGTTGCGTTTTTGGATTGCTATACACGCCAAAGATTCCAACGATTCGAACGAGCCACCCAGTCTCTTCGCGACATTCTCTAACCGCGGCCTGGCTCCACGTTTCACCCGGCTCAACGTGGCCACCTGGTAATCCCCAAGTCAGATCATCAGATCTTTGAATCAGGAGAACTCGCCCTTTTCCATCTCGGGCAACGACCCCAGCGGTACAACTGAGTGAATACTCATTCTTCGAGTCTTTCATCTCGTCGTCTTCTCTCGTTAGGTTACGCGTCTATCCGATCGCGGTTGATTTCGGCCGTCGATATGAATTCTTTGCGTGGAGCCACGTCGTTGCCCATGAGGAGTTCGAACATGGCATCGGCTGCGACTGCGTCCGTGACTGTAACGCGGCGCAGCGTTCGATGGTCAGGATCCATCGTGGTCTCCCTCAACTGATCGGCGTCCATCTCACCCAGACCTTTATAGCGCTGGATCGGCTCTTTCCATTTCTTCCCTGCCTTAGCAAGGCCGGCCAGAACTTTCTTCATTTCTTCATCTGAATAGGTATAGGTGAATTCGCCTTTCTTTCCGCCGGATCCCATTGACTCGATGCGGTGAAGCGGCGGAATTGCGGCAAATACGCGGCCGGCATCGATTAGCGGTCGCATGTAGCGATAAAGCAAGGTCAGCAAAAGGGTCCGAATGTGCGCGCCATCCACGTCAGCGTCGGACATAAGGATGATTCGCCCATAGCGAGCTTCATCCAGTTCGAAGGACCGGCCCGAACCTGCGCCAATGACCTGAATGATGGAAGCGCACTCGGTGTTGTCCAGCATCTGCGAAAGAGACGCTTTCTGCACGTTAAGGATCTTGCCGCGAATAGGCAAAATTGCCTGAAATTCGGAGTTTCGTGCGGCCTTCGTCGTGCCGAGCGCAGATTCTCCCTCGACGATAAACAACTCGGTGCGGGCAACATCTTCTGAACGGCAGTCTGAAAGTTTGGTTGGCAGAGATGAACTCTCAAGAGCGTTCTTACGACGTTGCAGATCCTTATGGGCACGTGCCGAGATGCGAGTTCGGGATGCTGCCGTAATCTTTTCGAGAATGAGTCGACCGCTTGCCTTGTCGATCCGTTTAGTAGTGTTGAAAAAAGCTTTCATCTCGTCAGCAACGACGGCGGCAACAATTCTGGTTGCAGCCGATGTCCCAAGCACTTCCTTTGTCTGGCCCTCGAACTGCGGCTCTGACATGCGAACTGTGATGACGGCCGTGAGGCCCTCCATCACATCGTCTTTAATCACATCGACTTCATTGTTCTTCAACGTCTTAGTCGAGCGAAGTGCTTCGTTAATTGCTTTGGTGATTGCACGCTCGAAACCTTGGATATGTGTTCCGCCTTTTGGAGTGGCGATGATGTTGACGAAGGATCGCATGGTCGTTTCAAAACTGTTGCCCCACTTCAATGCGATGTCGACGCCCATGTCACGTTCGACTTCGGTTGAGACCATATGTCCTTGTTCATCCAACACTGGAACGGTTTCTTGATAGTGGCCACCACCGCTAAGACGAATGACATCACCAACTGGTTCATCGGGTTGGAGGAATGTGCAGTATTCCGATATTCCACCTTTGTGATAGAAAGTCTCTGTTGTCTTTGCATTGGCCCGGTTGTCATTAACGTTCAAAGTCAGACCCGGAACCAGGTAAGAAGTTTGACGAGCGCGCGAGTAAATTTCCTCGAGATCGAGTTCGGCGTCCTTCAAAAAGATCTCTTTATCGCTCCACCACTTAGTGCGATTTCCCGTTACCTTGTGTGGAACCTTGCCAACAATGCGCAAACCAGATGCTGGTTCAAAGGGCGCTCGAGGCCCTTCGCCGTCAAAAATGCCCGCGACACCCCGTTTAAAGGACATCCAATAAATCTTCCCATTACGATCAACTTCGACATCAAGACGAGAGGCGAGCGCATTTACGACGGAGGCACCAACGCCATGCAGGCCACCGGAGGCTGCATAGGATCCCCCGCCGAATTTGCCACCAGCATGCAGCTTTGACATAACAACTTCGACACCAGTGAGTCCTGTTTTGGGTTCTTTATCTACCGGAATTCCGCGGCCGTCATCATGGACTTCGACAGATCCATCGGATTCCAAGTTGATATCGATTTTCTTGCAATATCCAGCCAATGCCTCATCCACCGAGTTGTCAATGATCTCCCAGAGGCAATGCATCAACCCCCGCGAGTCGGTCGAACCGATATACATACCTGGGCGCTTTCGGACAGCATCCAGACCTTCGAGAACCGCCAAATCTTTTGCGGTGTAACTCGGTTCGATGTTTTTATCTTTGATGCTCACGGGCGCAAAGGCTAGCGAGGAGTACAGATGCATGACAGTAAGCGCGCCGCATTTGGCCTCCTTCTTGTGAATATACATTGAATATACGCTGAGAATTCGGGGAGAACGTCATTTACACGTCCCTGTAACGAAAGATTTACATAATTTGCCCTATATTTACAAGCAGGGAATAACCAAGGCATGGTTTGATGTTCACATAGGTGAGACTCATTGGGAGTCAAACGTTAGGAGAGCGAAATGACTGAGCAGTTGATTTTAGAAGCCACACCGCTCAATGCCGTTGATCGCTGTGATCGATGCGGAGCCCAGGCATATGTTCGTGCCGTACTCCTATCAGGCGGAGAACTCCTCTTCTGCGGACACCATGCAAAGGAATATGCCGCTGGCCTCAAGCCAATCGTGGCTCATATCCAGGATGAGACCAAGCGTCTCGAGGAGACACCAGCGCGATAAGGTTTATTTACCAGCTCGTGAATTACAGTGCTGGGGCTTGAAAATTCGCGGTTCTGTGGGATCCATCACAAAAAGGTTTATCTTGCGAATGGCCGCATCGGCATAAAGAAAAATTAGTCTCTGTACGAATGATTATTCCTTCTGCGTCCACAAAATCCACAGTTCCTGTAACACGGAGCGAACCATTGGCTCGCACCTGAATTTTTACCCTTTCAATGTCTGCGTTCTCGCTCATATTTTTAATCCAAATAATCGCGGAGAACTTGCGAACGTGATGGGTGGCGCAGTTTCGACATTGTCTTGGACTCGATCTGGCGAATTCGCTCTCGGGTTACGCCGTAAACCTTGCCGATTTCATCCAAAGTCTTGGGTTGGCCATCAGTTAGGCCAAATCGCATCGCGACCACTCCTGCCTCACGCTCGGACAATGTGTCCAAAACCGCGTGCAACTGCTCTTGAAGCAAGGTAAATGAGACGGCATCGGCTGGAACCACCGCTTCAGAATCCTCAATGAGGTCTCCGAATTCGGAATCGCCTTCCTCGCCCAGTGGGGTGTGAAGCGAAATTGGCTCACGGCCGTACTTTTGAACTTCGACGACCTTTTCTGGCGTCATGTCTAGTTCTTTGGCTAATTCTTCGGGCGTAGGTTCGCGGCCAAGATCTTGCAGCATCTGGCGTTGAACACGGGCAAGTTTGTTGATGACTTCAACCATGTGCACTGGAATACGGATCGTGCGCGCCTGGTCGGCCATTGCACGTGTGATCGCTTGGCGAATCCACCACGTTGCATACGTCGAGAATTTGTAACCCTTTGTGTAATCGAATTTTTCAACCGCGCGAATCAAACCGAGGTTACCCTCCTGAATAAGATCAAGGAATAACATTCCGCGGCCGGTATAGCGCTTTGCCAGCGAAACAACGAGACGCAAGTTTGCTTCCAAAAGGTGGTTCTTTGCGCGTCGTCCATCTTCGGCGATCCACTCGAGCTCACGCTTGAGTTTCTTATCTAATTTCTTGTCAGTAGATAATTTCTCTTCTGCAAAAAGTCCGGCTTCAATACGCGTGGCAAGTTCCACTTCGAGTTCAGCATTGAGTAGTGCAACGCGACCGATCTGCTTCAGGTAGTCCTTAACTGGGTCAGCAGTTGCACCTGCCGTCATAACCGTTTGCGCCGGCGCATCATCTTCTTCAGAAGCCTTGAGCGTGAAGGCGTTTTCTTCGTTGCCCGTACTCTCTTCTGCAAGGTTTACAACGCGAGGTGCGTTGGCTTTATCTTCAGGAGTCTCTTCGTGCGCAACTTCCGCAACGAGTGCTTCGAGATCTTCTAGTTCAACTTCTTCAAGCTCGACATCTTCTCCGTCAATCTTTGCAACGGCAGGTGCTGCCGACTTCTCTGATTTCGCCGCAGGTGGATCAACCAACTTTGGCGCAACGAGTGCATACTCCGCTTTTTTCAAAATCCGATTTGGCGAACCAAGACCGTGCTTGCGTAATTTTTCTGTAATTGCTGGAACCGTCACAGCAAGTTCGCGAGCCTCATCGACTAAAGGTTTATCATCTTTTTTAGGAATGCGGTTAAGACTTGTCACACCGCGTGCCGCTAATTCTTCGTTAACTTCTTTCTGGCGATGAATTGCTTCTTTCGCGCTAATAATCAAACGAACATCATGAACAGTGAGTTCCTTCTTCAAAGGAATTTTCACTGCTGCACTTTTCTTGGCCGGAGCCTTTTTCACTGCAACCTTCTTTGCGACGGCCTTCTTTACAGGTGCTGCGGCCTTTTTAGCCGGCGCAGCTTTTGCCTTGTTTTTGAGCGCACTAAGAGAAGCCACATCAGTCCTTTGTTTTGACTCCGCTGCGTTGACCTTCAATCAACCGCGGAGAAGTGATGTCTATATTATAAATTATCCACAGGCAAAAATGCACATCCACAGGTCTTTTCCAGGGTCCAAAGTCTCTACCCAAGCGTGAGAGCGCCCCGAATCACATCGCCAACGGCTTCAACTTCGACCAAAAAGCCATCATGGCCAAAGGGTGAGGAAATCGTGACAAGCGCATGAGCGTTTGGGACGAGATCGGCGATCTCGGCCTGAAGCCTGGGTGGAAAGAGCCTGTCCGTGTCGATCGAAACAACTATTACGGGCACTGTGATGCTGGCAAGGGCTGCCTGAACTCCGCCCCGATCGCGACCAATATCGTGCGAATTCATGGCCTCGGTTAGAGAGATATAGGTATTGGCATCAAATCGATGCGCCAATTTCTGCGCTTGGTGATCCAGATAGGACTCCACTGCGTAGCGACCCGTGTCGTCACCCTGAAGTTCGCGACCAAAGCGCACGTCCATCTCGGCTTCAGTTCGATACGTAAGGTGGGCAATCCGGCGTGCGATTCCCATTCCTTCAAGAGGACCTTGGGCTTTGTCGTAGTAATCCCCTCCGTAAAAATGTGGGTCGGATTTAATGGCTCTGATCTGAATTGAAGCCGTGCCGATCTGGTCCCCCGTTGCCACTGCCGACGAGCCAATCGTGCAGATTGCATCAACTCGATCTGGGTATTGAATCGCCCACTCAAGGGCTCTCATCCCCCCAAGGGACGGACCCACGGCCAAGCAGTACTTTTCAATCCCTAAAAGATTGGTGAAAGCGAGTTCGGCTTCAACCATGTCGCGAATCGTCAGGCTTGGAAAGCGTGAACCGTACCTTTTGCCATCGGGCGCCAGACTCGAGGGACCGGTGCTGCCTTGGCAGCCACCGATGACATTGGGACAGACGACGAAATATTTATCTGTATCAAATGGCAGACCCGGTCCAACCATCGAGGGCCACCAGGCCGTCACATCTGACCAACCCGTTAGCGCATGGTTGACCAATATTGCGTTGTCGCGAGCAACATTTAGTGCTCCCCAACTTTGATACGCGATGGTGACATCGCTAAGGACTTCGCCATTTTCCAATGTGAGAGACCCGATCGATAGAAACTCTCGACCTTCAGGCTCGTGAAATTCGAGCCATGCCCCCGTGGTGCCCAAAGTCGCCATAAAGAACCTTCCGCGCTTGTCGGCAATTCCATCGCCAACCTGGTCTTCACCCGGAGCACCCCGCCGCGATGGAGGGTTGCCGTCCAGTTAGCCGGGGCTCGTACCTGGAACTCGTGACCTTGGGCGAAATTCTAGACTAATCCAGGTGAAAAACAGAAAGCATGGAGCGGTGAAAGTCTCAGCCTTCAAATATCCCGGCGCAAACCTTTGGATGTAGATCCTTGCGCATGGCACTAAAGGATTCCGGTGGCCATCCAGCGCTAAAGACACGACGAAGAAGGGCCGCCAGCGAGTACGAAGGATCATCTGCCAAAGCTCGATCCAGGCAACGTTGAGCCAGAGCGCCCTCCCCTTTCTCATACGACAGTGCGGCAAGCAAAGAGGCGACAGGGGCGATGAATCCAGTTGGTGCGATTCGAACAAGGTAGCGCCACATCGTCCAGTAAAGCTCGATTGTTGTTTCATCATGTGACCCAAGAGCAAAGTCGCGAACTTGGATATCGCTCAGACTTCCTAACACTTTTGCCGACAGATTCTGATCCCCCGCAATATCGCGCCCCAGCGAACTAGAAATGAATCGCGAAGCAAGGTCTAAAACAGCGAGTGCGCCTTCTCGTTGTGCCGACTGAAGATCCTCGGCTTCAGGTTCAATGTTGGCCGAAGCGACTTCGGAGACAAATTCGGGATCAGTTGAAAGTGGCAGAGACGCAATTGAATCGGCCATGCCTTCACGATTCCCATACGGCATAGGCCGACCCTCGGCCACTTGCTCGACAGCAACGCGGGAGGTAGAAATTTCGGGAAGTTCGTTACCTTCGCACGGACAGCATTCGCGGTCGCTGCAAAGAACTGAGCGCCACCGACCCTTCGTGATCAATAGTGATTCACTTGTCGGGATCTCCACCCGCGAAAGTGCCGTTGATATGTTGCCAAGGATTTCCTCGCCATCGGTGCGTCCATCCGGGACGTAGGCAACAACAAGGGCGCCTTGCGCGCCTTCGCGAACCAAGTGGAAAATCAAAGCGTCATAAGCGTCAAGTGAATTCACTTGGTCAATTGCCGGATAGTCGACACGCATCGCCATTCCGACGCAATCGTCTTTCAGCGAGACGATAACAAGGGAGTCGCTGGGGTGGTATCCGATGAGAAATGGAATAGCGGCCAATAAATCATGAGGTGATGTAAGTGTTGTCATGAGAAGGAAGGGTTCTCTGCATTGCCCACATTTCTCTTACGTGGGTGCGCCACTTGTGGAAAATCCGGCCTTGCTGGCCCAATCACTGGGTGATTCGAGTGGGGGCGTTGGCGACAGAAACTAGCGATACGGAAACTTTGCGGATCTCACCTGTTATCGAGCGAGCCACCCCGTTATTGCTCCACGTCCCTCCCCAGGTCGCAACCAACGTCACTACAAATGTCCCCGCTCTGTTGTACGTATGGGAAATGACGTGATTCGGGTATGCGGCACCCGGAGATGTTGTTGCAAAGAATGATCCATCCCCGAAACTCCACAAGAATGCCGGCCGCATCGTAACGTCCACTGCTTCACCGATAATTGCCACCTTCGTGGAGAAAATTCCCGGTAAGTCGCACCAATAAACCACGGGCACGTTCACCAATGCATTTGATGATGGTTGATGCGCGATATTTCCGGTGGGCAACAATTTGATCAATTTGTCGTTGAAAGAAACGGCTGGCGCGACTTTCCTCACCACCCTGCGGGGCGCTCTCTTTGGTTTTGGCGCACTCTTTGGCGCTGCAAGCAATGAGGTTGCCCTCGGTTTCGGCGCCACGTATTTCTTCACAAAAACTTTCGGCTTTGGCATCGGAGCCACTTTGGGAGCCACGCGTTTTGCAGGACCCGATCCCTTGTGCGCCTCGATAACGAGTTGGCCGTCTTGGACATAAACATCGATGCACGCTTTGCTCGCGCAGTCGGCCGCTTGCAAATAGTCAGCGTGAAGAAGTTGGGGCAAAAGAAATAGGGGGCAGATCAAGGTCAAGCAAAGAATGCGATATCGGGAATTCAACATTTCCTGAGAATAAAAGTTCCCGAACTCACATCTTCTGTTCGCGGGCCACGTTGTGGAAAGGGCTTTGCCCTGGGCCTAAAGTGGTCTCATGGCACATCGCGATGGAGACGGCTGGGTTCAGTGCCAGTGCGGTGGCAAGCATTGGGGTCTCCACGGCGCGGCCGGGATCCTTCTTATGCGCGATCGCACTATTTTGCTCCAGCACCGCGCGCCGTGGGTGCACAACGGTGATACCTGGGGAATCCCGGGAGGCGCACGCGACTCGCACGAAACCGTCATTGAGGCGGCCCTTCGCGAGGCGGTTGAAGAAACGGGAATTGATCCAGACCTTGTCAGTATTCATCGCACACATCACGACGACCACGGAGATTGGCGCTACGACACCGTCATCGCCACTGCAAGTCCCCTGCTCATTCCACACGAGATGAACGATGAATCGCAGGAACTTCGCTGGGTCGAGTGGAAGGACGTGGATTCGATGCACTTGCATCCAAGTTTTGCCAAAACGTGGCCAGCAGTCCGAGTTATTTTGGAGCGAGACTTCTAGTCTTTCTCTTCCTTTAAGAACGATGCGTGTAAACGACGTAGAGATTCTTTAACGGTCTTGTCATCCGAAGTTCGCCACAACGGCGGCATAGAGTTCAAAAGAACTGATCCGTATCGCTTGGTCACAATTCGGGAATCTAGAATCGCCACTACTCCGCGATCATCCATCGAACGAATTAAGCGACCGGTCCCTTGCGCGAGCATCAGCGCAGCGCGAGGCATCGAAACTTTCATGAACCCACTACCACCGGCTGCATCAACTTCGGCAGCACGAGCAGACATCACTGGGTCATCAGGTCGCGGAAACGGGATGCGATCAATGGCAACGAGAATGCATGAAGAACCCGGGACATCTACGCCCTGCCAAAGACTTATCGTGCCGAGCAATATCGAGGTCTCGTCCTTTGCAAACCTCTCAACCAGAGGACCAACTGCGTCCCCCCGTTTTTGAGTGATGATCTTTATCGGAAGTTCTGCCAGCACTTTTCGCAGATGCGCATCAGCCGCCTCGACGCCGCGCCATGATGAAAAAAGCGCCAATGTGCGCCCACCCGCAGCATCAATGAGCTCACCAAGTTCGGTCAAAGCATCAATACTTGGACCGTCCCGCCCGGGCTCTGGAAGATGTTTGGGTAAATAGAGCATGCCCTGATTTGCGAAATCAAAAGGGGATCCGACATCGAGCATCTGCACATTGCTGGGGTCGATGTCACCCTCTTCGAGATCGGCACCATCTTCACCAGCAGCGCCAAGTTCGTCGAGTGCGAATCCAATGTTCCGGGCCATCGCATCGAAGCCTTTACCCACAGTCAGTGTCGCAGAGGTCGCAATCACGGGCGATTTAGTGAGCAAGTTGTTTCGAAGGACGGAGGAAACAGTCAAAGGCGCAAGATGGAGAGTCGAGAACGTCGGTTCGAACCAGAGCACTTGGCCCTTGCCCATCTTCAATATTTTGGCGGCCGTATTGGATATTTCAGTGACTGCGCCTTTTACTCGAGCTCTTTCGGCGATGGAATCTGAATCGACAATCTCTTCATCTGCGGCAATTGCCTGCAACACTTTCTGCGCGGCTTCGCGCACCTTGCGGATCGGTGCTTCAAGTTCTGAAGGGATTTCAGTGAGGCGACCTTGAAGTCCCGTTTCATATTTCACCCGTTGGCCGTAGCCATCCATCGCATCGTTGAAATCGGCGGCGGCTTTGACAAATGCATCGGCCAATTTGCCGGGCAAGTGTTTTTTTGACATCCCAGCAGCACGAGAGACGCGCGGGCCAGTTAGTTCCTCTGTCACGGCTTGAGTCGTGCGATCCATGAATTCGTGGGCTTCATCCAAAATTACTGCATCTCGCTCGGGCAGAATCGGATGTGACTCCACTATCTCGATAGCAAGAAGGGTGTGATTCGTTACGACCACATCTGAATCAGCGGCCTTTGCCTTGGCAATGGCTGCAAAACATTGGTGGCCGTATGCACAAACTTCGGCTCCGACACATTCGCGCCCCGACAGGGAATTCGCGGCCCACACTCGTCGATCTACTTCAGGGGCGTCATCGCGATCCCCGCTTACTCCAGGTTTGCGTGCCCAGTCATGCAATCGCTTGGCATCTTTTTCAAGGCTGCTAACTTCGAGCATGGCTTCCCCATCCGGGTCGCCGCCTTCGCTATTCATTTTCTGCAAGCAGACGTAGTTGCCGACGCCTTTGTAGATGCCAAAGGTAATTTCTCGTTTCAAAACTTTCTCTAACGCGGGAACAATTCGCGGCAGGTCACGTTCAACCAACTGACGTTGCAATGCCAATGTTGCAGTTGCAACTAAGACTTTTTTGCCATGGACCAACGCCGGAACAAGGTATGCCAATGATTTTCCCGTGCCAGTTCCGGCTTGAACCATCAAATGGTGGCGATCAGAGAGCGCGTTAGCTACGGCTTCGGCCATTTCAATCTGGCCTTCGCGAGGAGAGCCGCCAATGGCCTCAACCGCCGCATCAAGTGCCAGCCGGACCTGGTCAGAAAGCTCGCTCACGCGGGTCAGCCTACCCATGATCGGCGACGGAGAAAGATAGTTGAACTTTCAACTATAATGAGTATGATAAGCCTATGGAAACGAAAATGCCCGCTCTTTACATAGGACATGGCGCTCCGATGTTGCTCGACGATCCCATCTGGTCATCCGAACTTGCAACGGTTGCCAAAGATCTTCGCCGTCCGAAAGCCATCCTTATCGTCTCTGCGCACTGGGAATCCGCACCGATCACACTGAGCAACGTCGCGGCAAATGCCCCGCTCGTCTACGACTTCTACGGCTTCGACCAGAAGTACTACGAGATGACCTACAACTCCCCCGAAGCATCCGCGCTTGCTCAAAAAGTTGCCGCGTTGATGCCGAAGAATGAGCCCATCCATCAAAGCAACCGAGGACTCGATCACGGAGCTTGGGTTCCACTGAAGATCATGTATCCAGATGCGGACATTCCTGTTCTTCAGATGTCGATGCCAACTTCGAATCCATATTTGCTTATGGAATTGGGAAAGCGCTTGCAACCACTTCGCGATGAGGGAGTTCTCATCATCGGATCAGGTTTTATGACGCATGGCCTTCCTTACATTCGAGATTGGCGCATGGATGCAGCTGCACCAACGTGGTCGAGTGATTTCGATCAATGGGCCGCGGAAGCAATGGCGACCGGCAACATAGATGAACTCGCTAATTTCAAATCGAACGCACCTGGCATGCCATACGCCCACCCAACGGTCGAGCACTTCACACCTTTGTTTATCACTCTCGGAACTGCTGTGACCCCCGACAAGGCCCCAGAAACCCTTATAGAAGGCTACTTTTTGGGCCTTTCTAAGCGATCTATTTTGGTTGCGTAGAACATTTTTTTAAAGAAGTAAGTTGCGAACGCCATTAAGCAAAGTTTGCGCGGTCGCACATGCAAAATCGGCCGTCGACTTTCCAATTGGCTTCCCCTGGTAGTGAAGGGCATTCCGTCCCTCGCGGAGGGCATTGAAATCTGACGACGCCGATTGTATTGGGCCTCCGAAAAAGGCAATTTCAAGAAATTCCCCAACTGCCATATGTTGACCCGGTCCTGATGTAGTTCGATAACCGTATGCGGCCAGTAATGCTTCACCGACGTTGTGTGCGATGTTATATGCAGTGTCATAGCGGACCGAACTCGCTTTAATATGTGAAAGTTCGCTCATGGTCTCGATTGCAAGATTCAAAAATAATTGAGCTTTATTAATGTCTATGGGCACTCTAGTCAAACGTTTGGCTTTAACAACGCTCGATAGTTCTGCTATCTGGCTCGCTGACAAATGTGGTGGATTCATACCAATTCTTTCAAATCAGAACTACCGAACACGTTAATAACACCTCCTTTACGTACATTTTTGAGAAAAGGAGTATCTTCCTGCCATTCATCTTCAGTCATTATCGTGGGATTGATTGGCCAGCCAATCTTCTTACCCACAGCCAGGCAGACGACATATATCTTTGCGACATCTGGATGCCCGATCACCATGACATCGATGTCTTCCGGAGCAGGCCCACGGTGTCCTAGTGCACGATGCGCCCAGGACCCAAAAATGACCACTTTCTCAATTCCTTTGATTCCTCGCATTGCTTCCTTCAGCATTGGTGCCGGTCCAGAGGAAATCTCAAGAAGATCTCTCAGGGGTCGGAAATATGGCGACTTCCTGTTTGAACCTATCAATCGATTGTTGCCAACTTTGGATTCCGAAATCAGTCCAGCCTCGAGAAGTCGGCCGATCTCTTTGTGCAATGTTGCATAGGGAATTCCAAGGTGTTCACTTAAGTTTTGAATCGATTTCGGACTTTCACCCAGAAATATGCTTGCCAATACCCGCTCCTGATTCGCGGAGCGAAAAATTGGTAAAAGCAAGGGTGGTTCGGTTCTCATATAACGGAGGATACTATCCGTTATATGAGAACGCAACTACTGCCACGATTAAATCAGCTGCAACCGGAAGTGCTTCCGCATCCTTCGCATACGTAGCAGGCACCTGATTGACGCATCTTCACACCGCACGTCATGCAAAGCGGCGCATCGGACGCAATTCCAGTCATAGCCTCCATCAATTCGGTGGAAGATCCATAACCTTGTGAAGGGGCTTTGGTGATCTTCACTTCCTTTGGCTTAGTAACTGCAACTGGTGCTGGCGTGCGATCGAATTCGTCCTCTTCGACAGGTGCATCTTGCGTGTACTCCCCCGTCTCAAGGGCGCGAGTTCGCTCGGCCGCCGAGTAGAGACCCATCCCCGAACGAGATTCAAACGGCAGGTAATCAAGTGCCAAGCGACGGAAGATGTAATCCATCATGGATTGTGCGATCCGAACATCTGGATCATCGGTCATTCCACTTGGCTCAAATCGCAAGTTGGTGAACTTCTCGACGAAGGTCTCAAGAGGCACTCCGTATTGAAGGCCGATCGAAACCGCGATCGAGAACGCATCCATAACACCGGCAAGAGTTGATCCCTGCTTGCCGAGTTTCAAGAAGACTTCACCGAGTGCGCCATCAGCGTAGGCGCCTGATGTCATGTAACCCTCAGCACCACCAACGGAGAACGAGGTTGTCATTGCAGGACGTGACTTTGGAAGACGCTTGCGAACGGCTGCAGCGGGGGCAGTCTCAGAAACAACTTCCTTGCCCTTTGCCTTGCCGTCGGAAAGTGGCTGTCCGACCTTGCAATTGTCGCGGTAGACGGCAAGTGCCTTAAGACCGAGCTTCCAGCCCTCGTAGTAGACCTCTTCAACATCTTCGACAGTTGCATCCTCTGGCAAGTTGACGGTCTTTGAAATCGCACCCGAAAGGAACGGCTGGCATGCAGCCATCATTCGCACGTGGCCCATAGGGGCAATCGAACGTGCACCGAGGGCGCAGTCAAAGACGTCGTAGTGCTCAGGCTTTAACCCAGGTGCGTCAATGACATGGCCGTGTGTCGCGATGAATTCGACAATAGCTTCAATGGTTTCTTCGGCATATCCGAGTTTGCGAAGGGCTGCCGGAACTGTCTGGTTGACGATCTGCATGGATCCGCCGCCGACGAGCTTCTTGAACTTCACGAGTGAGAAGTCAGGCTCGATACCGGTGGTGTCGCAGTCCATCATCAAGCCGATGGTTCCGGTTGGAGCAAGAACCGAGATCTGCGCGTTGCGCCATCCGTTCTTCTCGCCGACCTTGTTGTTGGTATCCCAGGCCTTGTTGGCCTCAGTCCAAACATCGCGATCAAGAGTTGTCACAGACTTTGCTGAGATGGAGGCAGATGCGTGCTTGTGCATGACACGGGCATGAGCATCTGCGTTGCGTGCGAAGCCTTCGTATGCTCCGACAATTCCTGCAAGCTCTGCGGAACGCTTGTAGGTGATGCCTGACATCAACGATGTGATTGCACCAGCCAGGGCCCGGCCACCATCTGAATCGTAAGGAAGACCTGATGCCATAAGGAGTGCACCAAGGTTTGCGTAGCCGATTCCGAGTTGGCGATATGCGCGAGTTGTCACGCCGATTGCCTCAGTTGGGAAGTCAGCGAAGCAGATGGAAATATCCATCGCAGTGATGATCATTTCTGCGGCGCGAGCAAAGGTCTTGGCGTCAAAAGAGCCGTCAGACTTGAGGAATTTCATCAAGTTCAAGGATGCAAGGTTGCACGATGAATTATCGAGTGACATGTACTCAGAGCATGGGTTGGATGCGTTGATTCGACCCGTCTCTGGGTTGGTGTGCCAATCATTGATGGTGTCGTCGTACTGAATTCCTGGATCAGCGCATGCCCAGGCAGCCTCTGCCATCTTGCGGAACAAACCGCGTGCATCGACGGTGTCGATGACTTCGCCGGTTGATCGCGCGGTGAGACCGAATTCTTTTCCTTCTTCATATGAGCGCATGAACTTGTCGCTCACGCGGACTGAGTTGTTGGCGTTCTGGTACTGGACGGAGATGATGTCTTTTCCGCTCAAGTCCATGTCAAAACCGGCGTCGCGAAGGGCGCGGATCTTGTCTTCTTCGCGAACCTTGGTCTCGATGAATTCTTCGATATCTGGATGGTCAACATCTAGCACAACCATCTTGGCGGCGCGACGCGTTGCTCCACCGCTCTTGATTGTCCCTGCAGATGCATCAGCACCGCGCATGAACGAGACAGGACCAGATGCAGTTCCGCCTGATTTCAACAATTCCTTTGAAGAACGGATGCGGGACAAGTTAAGCCCGGCGCCTGATCCGCCCTTGAAAATCATGCCTTCCTCGCGATACCAGTTGAGGATCGATTCCATAGTGTCATCAACTGACAATATGAAGCACGCGCTAACTTGCTGTGGCTCGGATGTTCCGACGTTGAACCACACTGGCGAGTTGAAGGAGAAGATCTGGTGTAGCAACATGTAGGTGAGTTCGTGTTCGAAAACTTCGGCATCGATTTCCGTTGCAAAATACCCGTGGTCTTTTCCGGCCTTTGTATAGGTCAAAACAACGCGGTCAATTACCTGCTTGAGCGACCATTCGCGGTTCTCGGCCCCGACTGCGCCACGGAAATACTTCGTGGAAACAATGGTTGATGCGTTAACCGACCAGAATTCGGGATATTCAACCCCGCGCTGTTCGAAGATAACTTCTCCGGATTTCCAATTCGTCTGAACGACATCACGACGCTCCCACGTCACTTCGTCATAAGGGTGCACACCAGCAGTGGTGTATATGCGTTCGAGTACCAACCCCTTGTTTGACTTAGCGGTGGACTTACCTGGTCGATTGATGACCGTCTCTGACATGTTTTAGTTCTCCAGATTTCTTTAGTAGTGCTTATTATTTTTTGTTGTTCGGCAAAGGGGATTTGCTCTTGGTACTCGATGGCACAGCTCGCAATAAAGCGATCTCGCCTTCGAAATCTTCGAGGGAATTGAAGTTGCGATAAACCGATGCGTACCGAAGGTAGGCAACTTCATCGAGTTGGCGAAGTGGAGCCAAGATGGCCATCCCAACTTCTTGGGCTTCGATCTCGGCTTGCCCGGTTAGGCGAAGGGTCTCTTCAACCCGTTGGGCCAGAAGGGCTAGGTCATCGTTGCTCACCGGCCTACCTTGGCAGGCCTTCCTGACACCGGCGATGACCTTCTCTCGGCTGAAGGGCTCGGTAGCCCCACTTCGCTTCACAATATTGAGAAGGGCGGTCTCTTGGGTCGAAAATCGTGCCCCACATTCAGGGCACTCGCGACGACGACGAATCTGAGTGCCGTCTTCGGCTGGACGCGAATCCACGACGCGAGAATCATCATGTCGGCAAAATGGACAGATCATTCGGCGTGTCTCCCATCCTTTGGTTACTACGGGGTGTAAAGCGATTTACTGAAAATTCCCTGAGTTGCGGCTCATCACCACTACTTATGGAACTATATCGCGCCTGGACCCCTACATCTAGTAGGAACACTAAAGGAAGTCTTGAGGGTTTGCCCTCATTGACTACATAAAATCTTCTCTCGGCGTGTCGGGGCTAACACTCACTTGACCACGGTAATCGTTGCGGCCGAGTTGCTCGAATCAGGCTTAATGGTCACGATATCGCCAGCTTTGACGCTTGCCAAGGTGCCTGCGGTGCTCTGGCGCACGCGTGTGTTGGTCAGGAGCGGGAAGGTCTGCTTCTCCCCACTTAGGGTCTGGATGACCACAGAGGTGGCCGTTATGGAGACGATCGTGCCGGCTACGTCTGTCGAAGCCGCTGCCGCGGGAGCCCCAAATCCACTTGGAGCCCCTGAAACTGTGCCATTGCTAAGGGTTCCAGAGGTGCCAGACGCCCCAGTTCCGTTGCGTCGGGTGAAGCCACCGTTGCCAAATCCGCCTCCGAAACCTCCACCCGTCAAACCAGCAAGTGAAAGCGAATTCCCAGCACTTGTCGTTGCTTTGTGTTTTCCATACGCAATGCCACCGGTGAATAACATCGCAGCGATGACAACGACGGTGAGAGCTTTAGTGCTTCGCGGAAGCGGTCGATGTTTCGCTTGCGAAACTAGTTCAACAATTGCATCATGTGAATTTTCTTTTTCGTTATTCATATCGCAGCGCCTCAATTGGTCGTAGGGATGCAGCGCGGTTTGCTGGCCAACCGCCGAAAATTAATCCGATAAGCGCGCTGACAATAAATGCCAAGAGCACACTCGATAGGGAGACAACAGGTTTAACTCCAAGAATTGTGAAATGCGAAATTCCGACACCGAGCAAAACTCCTGAGAGTCCTCCCAATAACGAAAGCAACATCGCCTCGATCAAGAACTGCGAAAGAATCGCGAACTTCGGCGCACCAATTGCTTTGCGAATTCCGATCTCACGAGTTCGCTCTGTTACTGACACCAACATGATGTTGGTGATGCCGATGCCTCCAACAAGCAAGCTGATAGCAGCCACAATTCCCAATAACACAGTCAACGTGTGACCCGACTGATTGGACGATGCCAGGATCGATGCCTGGTTGAGAACGCGATAATCGGCTGTTCCGCCAGCCTTTATTTTGTGTTGGGCATCCATGATCGAAGTCACTTCATCCATCGCAGCAGTCGTCGTGGTCGCGCTCTTGGCTTCGACTTGAATACTGCTGATTGATCCGTATCCCGACATCGATCGTTGAATAAAGGTAATCGGCGCAATCACGATGCTATCGGCGTCTTGAAAACCCGTGGTTCCCTTGGTTTTCATGACGCCAACAACAGTCACCGATTGCCCGTGGCAACGGATTACTTGATTGAGCGGGCTATCTGTTCCAAAAAGATCGGATGCAACCGTCGTACCAATAACCACAACGGGCCGGCCCGCAACCACATCGTCAGCAGTCCAATAAGTACCCACGCTTACTGGACTATTTGCGGCCTCGAAGTACGACGGCCACGTGCCGATCACACTCTGCGGGCTCGACGAGAGATTGCCGTAAGTGCACGTCACTCCCTGTGCTTGCAACACAGGGGCTGCGCTCTTCACGTCCGGTGCCTTCACTGGGTCATTGAGGGCGGTTGCATCCAAGATGGTCAACTGCTTGGCATTCGAATTGGCAGATCGCGAAAAACGACCACCGCCCAAGGCTGAGACGGTGATCGAATTAGTGCCAAGTTTCTGAATACTCTGTTGAACCGATACTGCAGAGCCAGTCCCAACGGCCGTTAGGACAATGACGGATGAGACTCCAATAAGGACGCCAAGCACCGTCAAACTTGATCGCATTCTGTTGGCGGTGATTCCCCGCCAAGCAAAGCGCCAAACTTCCCGTAGCCCTAGGCCACCCATTTGACGTCTTCCACTACGTGTCCGTCGCGAAGGCGGATCATTCGTCTTGCTGCGCGCGCGACTTCTTCTTCATGTGTAATCACGATGACGGTGGAACCGCCTCGGTTGATTTCGTGTAGCAATTCAAGAATTTCTTTCGTCGATTGCGTATCCAAAGCACCTGTTGGCTCATCCGCCAACAACATCGCCGGCTTGGTGACAAGTGCCCGCGCAATAGCGACGCGTTGTTGTTGACCGCCCGAAAGTTCATGCGGTTCGTGCCCGCCTCGATCGGCCAATCCCACGGCGGCCAACGCTTCGCGCGCCCTCTCGCGCCTCTTGTGTAGCGAGACCCCCTGGTATGCAAGGGGCAACTCGACATTGTTGGCCGCCGTGGTCCTTGGGATGAGATTGAAAGATTGGAAGACGAAGCCGATCAATTGCGAGCGCACCACCGACAACTGTTCTTCATCGAGTTCGGCAACGTTGAGATTTCGAATCCAGTAATCGCCTTGCGTTGGAATATCAAGGCATCCCAAGATATTCATCAAGGTGGATTTGCCGGAACCGGATGCACCCATGATCGCCACGAACTCGCCCTGTTCAATTTCCAGCGAGACCCCACGCAGAGCATGCACCGCGGTTTCACCCGCTCCGTAAACCTTGGTTACTCCCTCGACTTTAACGACGAGGGATTTTTGCGTTTGCGTTTGAGTGGTCATCCATTTGCTCGAACCGCGGCACCGATACCGCCGCCCGCTCCCGGGATTCCCGCGCCAGGGAAGCCATTATTAGCAGTCGATGATGACGTGGTCGTTCGAAGCTCGACTTGGTCTCCGGCTTTCAATCCGCTGAGGATCTGCGTTGAGGAGTCACCCTTAAGCCCGATTGTCACTACTTTTCGCACACCCGCGACCCCAACCTTTGCCGGTTTCATTGTGACTGTATAGATGCCGCCTCGTTGCGTCAGTGCAGTGGAGGTGACGGCCAAGACACCCTGGGCCTGAGCCGTCACCACACTTACCTGCGCAGTCATTCCTGGTTTAACTTCAGCAGGCGCACTGTCGAGCGAGAAGGTTACGTTGTAAGTCGTGACGCTTCCGCTTGAGGCATTGCTCAATGGCGCGATCGACAACACAGTTCCCTGTGCTGTTGCGTTTGGAATCGCGTCAAAAGTAAATGTCGCCGCCTGTCCCACTTGCAGCGAGACAACATCGGCTTCAGCAAATGCTGCTTTCACCTGTAATCCAGAGAGTTGAGTTAAAACAATGAAGCCCGTTGCACCGCTTGAGCCTGCAGTTGTCGAGCCAGCATTAACGCCGACATCGTTGGCAACTCCCGCGACTGTTGCCGACACCGGAGAAAATAGTCTCGTCCCTGCCAAAGTTGTCTGGGCGTTAGCCAAATTCGCTTTCGCCAAAACTAAGGATTCCTGCGCATTCGTCAACGAACCTTGCGCATTCGTCAACGAACCCCGTGCGGTGGTCAACGATCCAGCGGTCTGCTGTGCCTGCTGGTCTGCCAGCACGATCGCACTTGCCTTCACCCGCTGAGCAGTTGCGATAGCAGCATTTGCCGAATCAATATCAATTTGAGTGGCAGGCTGATTTGCTACGGCCTGCTGGGCTTTCAATGTGTCCATGGCCTGCTGCGCACTCACGAGCCCGCGATTCGCATTGTCAATCGCAGTTTGCGCGCTGGCTAATGTCTGGGAATCCCTCAAAACGCCAACGGCTTTCGCCTGTTGTGCGTTCACCAGCGTCAAGTAATACGACCTTGTACTTGCCAGCGTTGTGCAGTCGGTAGTTGTGGGTAATGCATTACACCTCGTGCTGTAGTCGTATGAGGCGTTATCTACTGCCGTGTTGTATCCGACAAGATTCAAAGCGATTGTCTGCTGCGTCTGCGTATACGCCGTTTGCGCATTCGTCACTGCCACAGTCGCGGTACCTATTGCCTGCTGCTGCACCACCACCTGCTGGGCTTGCTGCGCGAGAGTGGCCGCAGTAGGACCTGCCTGCAATTTAGCCAACGCATTTTGCGCATTCACAATGGCCTGATCATCGTTGGCCAATGTGGTTTGTGAATTCTGGGCACCTTGCGTCACTGCGAGTTCGGCATTTTGCACACCAACTGTTGCATTTTGAACGCCGACCGTCGCATTCGCCAGAGCAACTTCTGCACTCTTTTCAGATGCTTGCGATTGCAATTCAGCTAATGCCGCCGCCCTACTATCCGTTGTGGCGAGAAGTTCCCCCTTCTTCACTTGATCGCCAACTTTGACATTAAGTGTTCGGACAATTCCGGAGGTGGCAAAGTTGAGCCCGATGTCTGACGAAGTCTGCACCGCACCAGTCGCGCTCACCGAAGTTGACACATTCTGAAGGCTTACCGTCGCAGTTCTCACCGTTGTGACCGCCGCCGCTGGATACAAGGTCTTCCAGCCAAAGAAACCAATAACACCGAGCACTACTACGAGTACGGAATTGAGGATGATATTGCGGCGGCGAAACATCAGTTATTCGCCCCCGGCTTTGGCAACGTGAATCCCGTTGACTTCTGGCATTTGATCAACGCCGCCACTGTCGAAGGATCAGATTGGTCGTAGCGACCAAACCCACCCGTTGCTTGGAAGCCAGCGGCAGTCATGCACTTCTGGAACGCTTGGAATTTGGCCGAATTAAATGTCCCGCCACCGAATCCCCCCGTTGGTAAAGCGATTCCGCAATTTTTAAATACAGCGGCTGTCTTGGGATTATTGAAAGTATTTCGCGTGCCCGTAAATGCACCGGGCGAGCGAGTCGGATTCGGTGTCGGTCTAGCCGTACCCGTCCGAGGTGCTGGCAAATTCACACCATTCTTTACTAGACATGCCCGCTGAGCAGTTGTGAGGTTCCCGAAGCGACCGCCTCGGTCTGCCGCAGTCGGCAACTTCGTGATCTTTGGGCTGGCCTTTGCCGTCACCTTTGCCGCTGGCTTGGGCGTGACCTTGGCCGCAACCTTGGGCTTGGCCGTTGCTTTGGTAGCGGCGTTTGAAGCTGGAATCGCACCAAACATGGCTACCGCAATCGATAGTGAGAGAAGAGAAACTACGCGAAATGATGAGTGAGATTTCATGTGCGCTACTTAACGATCCCAGATTGAGATTTTGGTGAGAACTGACCCACAACCCGCTTAGTAATTACCCGTAATTCGCCAAATATCAGGAAATGAGAACTGCCCCTTTGTGCGCCTTCGCTTGCTTGCGGTCAAGCGTCCAAAGCTCGGCTCCGTTCATGGTGGCAGTAGCGCTGATAAGGGCAGCAGCAATCTTGATTCCAGTCTTGGCTCGAATTCTCGCTGCCTCTGATGCCACCATTTCGTCCACATCAACAACTTCGGGAATCGCGTACAAGATTCGACTCTTCATGCGCTCTCCCTCTTCAAAACTGACACGGAAGGCCTGTATCAATGTTTCGGCCAAACTAATGGTGGATATTAGATATGAATGATCTTCCGCTTCCAATTTTCTGGCCACAGATTTGGAATGGATATCACCGTCGTAAAACATAGCGATTAATACCGACGAATCGAGAACTACTCGTCCCATGCATCCGCTCTTTCCGCGGCGAAATCATAGTTGTCGTAAATACCATTACCGGCACCGATCAAACTCAAAATTCGACTTTGAGGTCGGTACAACTCAATTTTTCCTTCTTCATTCACACGGCAATTAATTTTGTCACCCACTTGGAATCCTGCTTTCCTGATGATGTCCACCGGCAAAGTAATTTGATTCTTTGCACTAAGGCGCGTAGTCGTCGTGCGCCCTTTTCGAGTCTTCGGCGCAATAGCAGCTTTTTTCTTAGCCTTTACCTTAGCCTTCATAAGTCAAGGCTACCAGAATCACAAAATCAAAGGGAAAAGTCTTAAGCGGGCACCCTTAAAGCTTGCCCGGCCGCAACATCTGGCACGGACAAAGAATTGATCGACATAATTTCATCAACCATCGCTCGAACATCTCCGCGACCAGCAGCCGCAGAGGCAATCGACCACAAGGTTTCACCCGGAGCGACAACAACCGTTATATACGACGCCGGTGCGTTATGAACCGAAACCCCGGCCCCTGCCTTCATCGCAAAACCGGCACCCAGCACCACGGTGAGAGAAAGAACCACGAGGCCCCGCGCCAACCGACCACGCCGAGTAACTGGGGTAAGACGTGGAAGGGACGGATACTGCAGTGCGATTGCGCTCATGGTCTTCACTCCTTTTCGAACGTCTGTTCGATAGGTCATTTATACCCCACCCCGCCGACAAAACGCAAGAAAAATTCGAACAGATGTTTGAATATTGGGTGAACATCCTCTACCCTCAAACCATGGCGAAGAACCCTAAGACCCAAGATTTGCCCACTGATCTGCCGATTTCGGAGTTACCTGATGGCCCAGCCGATGAGCATGGGCTGACCACCCGCCAGTTCAAGATCCTCACCGCGATCAAGGATGCCCTCATCGCCAACGGCTACCCGCCAAGCATGCGTGAAATTGGAGCCGCCGCAGGTCTTGCCTCCCCCGCCTCAGTTCAATACCAACTCCAGGCCCTGGAAAAGAAGGGCTTCATCCGCCGCGATCCAACCCGCGGCCGTGCCCTCGAAGTCTTGCTGCCCGGTGACTCCACCCAACTTGAGAACTCCGTACATACGGACTCAACGAGGTTAGTTCCCCTCCTTGGCCAAATCGCAGCCGGTGGCCCAATCCTTGCCGAACAAACAGTCGAGGAGACCTTCCCCCTTCCCGAATCCCTAGTCGGGCAAGGCGAGCTCTTTATGCTCAAGGTCAAAGGCGATTCCATGATCGATGCCGCCATCTGCGACGGAGACTTCGTCGTCATCCGCAGCCAGAAAGGTTGCGAGAAGGGCGAGATCGTTGCCGCCATGATCGACGGAGAAGCAACAGTAAAAACTTTCTCAATGAAAGACGGTCACATCTGGTTGCTGCCGGCGAATGATTCTTTCTCCCCGATCAATGGCGATGACTGCGAAATTCTGGGCAAGGTCACCGCGGTACTAAGGAGTGTTAGGTAGTATTGGCTTACACCCCCAGTCGCTTCGGTGACTGGCCGCGAAACCCCTAACTTCGGTTAGGGGTTTCTGCTTTATTCACCAGGTTTGTGGCTTCGTAATTATTCCGTTCGCATCATGCAAAACATCTGCGAATTGAGAGGAAGCAAGAACGCCCTGGCGGACAATACGAATGATGTCCACTCTTGTTCCAATTAACACTTTTGAGGGTCGATCCGTTGGAAAAATAATTCCAGTTCTCTTCTCTAAATCATCCTTAAGAACTCTTAGCGGTTCGACAAGATCTGAATCGTTAGACAAGACAATATAGAGATCAGAACTATTTCTAAAAGCATCAAGGAGCAGATGACTGGCCAAGTTCACATCCGAACCCTTCTCCTCAGTCTTTTTGACTTTCACGGTTAGCGGCAAACCCGTGGCGTCAAATTGGTATGGGTGCAGTGGCATAATCTTGGGGTCAGTTCTAAATTTCCCTTTGTGTATTACAATCTTAGAATTAGTTCCCAAAGCTCTTAAGTAAATCTGTTGCCTCGACGCCCGACTTAGGTCAAAAGGAGTCGCCGAAATATCTGCTGTGAAATAGCGAATTTTAATGACGTCATAATCTTCTAGAAGCATCGAGCACATGGCATCTATATCAAGCCATTTGTATCTCGTACTTTTCAGGCAGCGACGATAAAGATTGAAACCATCGACATAAACAATGACACTTTGGCGAGGCACGACGAGAAGCGTAAGAGTCTTGGCAATGCTGAAAAGTAGGTGTCCACAGTCCGTCTGAAATGACCCCCCTCACGACGCGGTGGGCTTCCAATGCACGAACGACTAGAGGGAAACGAAAGTTGTCAGTATCAGTCACTTGCCGTCCCTTGCGTCCATCCCAACCAGCAATCGTGCAGCTTGACGTTTCGTCACCAATTCGCGACCTTGCGCGACATCAATTGCCCGAAGTATTAATTTACTTGCTACCCCTTTTTTAGAAGCATCGATAATTGCTTCATACGGACTTAAGACCCGCACACCACCACAACTATCAATTGCATCTGCATCCAAAACTCTTCGAGATACTCGATAGATATTTCCCCCGGCCTTCCGCGGGCGATATGCCAAGTCGACCACGAGATCAATCTTGCGTGGATTGACGTCACACAGTTCCCATACGTCGAGTGCCGCCTCCCCCGCAATAACCGCACGACCTTTAGCCCAGAGAATCGCTTCGCGATATTGCGTCAGACGAGAAGTCGGCCAGCCAGGCACTCGGTATAGGCCCTGTGCTACTCGTTCAAGCCGTCCCTGCCTACCTAATAAGGAGATCCAAGAAGCGGCAACGCCTCGCCCAACCAACTCGTCGGTGGTTACATAACCATCGTTCTCACTGGCAACGCTCGAAAGTTCCTCAGACCAGTTTCTTTGAACTTCAATGGTTGCCATCATTGCCTCCTACAAGCGGTTAGAACTATATACTCTGTATCTCTTTTTGTCACTTATTATATCGATTTGTGGACAATTTCGCATACTACATATACGAAATTACTTCAATCTAGGCCCCTCTGACCCATAACTCTAGGCTCGACTTATGACAAGCGTGGAACCCTTTCCACAACTCGGTGGCGTACGTCGCAGGCAATTCTCGAGCAAGCCCCAATCACCTCGTCCGCTGACAACGCGGGCAATAATGTGATGATCGCCCACCTACCACTATCCGCTTGATCAACGAGCCGCATCGCGGGCATGGGCGATCGGTCTGCCCATACGCGGCCAACGATTGCTCAAAGAAGCCACTCTCACCGTTGACGTCGATGTATAAGTCATCAAATGATGTGCCGCCTTGCAAGATCGCCTCGCCCATCACCGCGATCGCACTGTCAATCACCAATTCGATTTTCTTCACCGACAGATCACTTGTCAGGACTTCAGGATGAACCTTGGCGCGCCAGAGAGCTTCATCTGCATAGATATTGCCCACCCCGCTCATGATCCCCTGGCTCAACAGTGCGGTCTTTATTTTCAAATGTCGCCTCGCGTAATTTTTTACGGTCACATTTTTACCGAATAGCGGGTCAAATGGATCGAGGCCAATACCCGCCACCGACGTCGGGGCACCATCGTCAAGTTCCTCAACCGACAACCAACCAAAAGTTCGTTGGTCATTGAAGACCAATTCCTTCTTAAGCGGCCCCTTGGAAATTTGGAATAGCGCTCGCACATGCTTAGCCGGCGGTCGATCCTTCAACTGAAAGAGAAACTGCCCACTCATTCCCAGATGCGCTGCCAATACTTGAGGTCGATCCAGCTCAAACCATAGGTATTTGCCGCGACGGTTGACGCCTGTGATTCGCGCACCTTCAATCGCCGAAATTGGGGAGAGGGAAGAACTCTTCCGCACCCTCGGGTGAAGTTCTTGGACCGCATTGATGCGATAGCCAACTACAAGTTGCGAAAGTCCGCGTCGAACCGTTTCAACTTCAGGTAATTCAGGCACAGAACAACCCTAACGGTCTGCAAATCTCGGGACCTCCATTCCCATTAATCCTGCGTGGGAAAACGACCCTCATTGATTTTCAACTTCGCCCTAACAACCTCCTCTAGGTTGATTCCCAGTACATCAGCCAAGCGCAGTAGGTAGATCGCAACGTCAGCAACTTCCAGTCCGATTGCTATTTTCTGGGCTTCACTCAAAGAGTTCTTTGCGCTCTCATCGGCGGTTAACCATTGAAATTCAGCCACCAACTCCCCGGCCTCTCCAGCAATGGCCATCGACAAGTTCTTCGGCGTATGAAATATCTCCCAATCACGGGCATCCGCGAATTTCCGAATTTCTGCCTTTAGTTCTTCAATCTCACCCATCTCTTCCTCCTACTCTGGAAGCAATCTTTTGAAATGCTTAGCAGTTTCTGGATCTACGAAATAGACGTAGCAACCCTTTATCCCTCTACTCATGAGAGTTCGATAGGTGTTTCGAATTAGTTCGTCTGCTTTCAAATCTGCTAGCACGGGATCGTCTTTGAACTCCTTCTTATATCCGGCCAACGACTTATCCGTCTTTGCTCGTGCCGCTGGATCAGTCCGAAGAACGCCATCGACGGCAATTAGATCCCTTCCAACGATCACTCCAATGTAATCGACCTCGAGACCCTGACAGGTGTGAATGCATCCAACTTCTTCCACCGATCGAGGGCTGATAATCCACTCGCTTCCATCAGACGTCAGATTCCAGGTCGCTTTGTAGCCAAATTCATCAATCGTGATGTCAGAAAGATTAGGTTTGTTCTTGCTAATCCAGTCCCAGCAATATCCAGCAACGACACGCGACTTATTGTTCAACCTGTTCTTTTCCCTAATCATCGAGTGCATTTTTACAGGACTATCAACAACCTGAAAATCAAACTTATCGCGCGAGAAATAATGCGCAGTATCAGCGTGAACCCCGAGCGTTTCGTCCAACCAGGCAATGTAATCGTCTGATCCAGCGCATCGAAACTGCGAAGTAAGTTCCATGCGTTCCACTAGTGCACCTGCCAAGAGGGCTTGCTCTTCAATCATGGAGATTTCACCAACGTCGGACCAAGTGACTTTCTGGGCTTCATCGATGAAGAAAACGGAAGTGCGGGCAGATTTTATAATTTCCTGAACTTGATTCTCTCCCAGATTCCTAAACATTCCAGACTTCATTTTCAGGCGATGGGCCTCATCCACTATCAAAGTGTCATAACTGGCTTCAGACGATTCGGTGAAGGATCCAGATCCACTGAATAGATGAGAGATATCTGCCTTCTTGAATATATTCTTCAACTTTGCTTCAAATACTGCTCTCGGAGCGGCGTTCGGCGTCACATATTTGGCATTAAGTCTTTCACTGGTCAATCGCGCCAGCGCATTTATAGAAATGACTGACTTCCCGGTCCCAGGGCCACCGTTAATGACGATGACCCTCTTCTGCCCTTTTATTGAATCCCGAGATGCCCTAATTATCTTCTCGAGAACCGTCTTCTGGTCGTCAAGTAGAACAAATTCTTCCTGTCCCTGGAGCATCGATCCAACGACTTCTGCTAACTGCTTCGATGGTCGGATTATCGCCTTATCAATGCGCTCGAGTAAGGAAACTCCAGTCCCTTCAACAATGTTGGTCGTAATCAACTGTTTTAAGTCTGCACTCTGACCCTTGATGAAAACAGGCACCTCTCTCAATTTCGCTTCGTATCGCGATTCGTTTACCACCGAAGGATCCAAGCAGTTACGGAGGTAGGCACATGCCGTCACGGACACCTGACTTTCATAAATGTATTCGTTGTACATCTTTAGGTGACTTGCGTAACTCCACGCCTGGTAGGAAGGATGCGTTTGGTCTCGCAATCCACCTCCGACGAAGGTGCGCACATGATCTGACAAATCTGAGAATTCAATATCGGTCCACTGTTTGAGCTCAATAATCACTAAGGACTCTCTGCCCGCCGCGTTCTTCCCAGACAACATAAAATCGATCCGAAAGGCTCGACCATTAACTCGATACTCGATTGCGACGCCTGAATCTCCAGGAATTCCCTCTCCACGCACCACGTTGGACATGGCATTTCCCAAGGAATTTCGCCAAGAAATATATTCGGGCTCTCCAACATCATGTCCAAGCTTCCGCTTCACCTCAGCTCGCACCATGTCTTCAATAACGGGGGCGTCCAGAAGAAATTGATCCTTGGTGGCCAAGTACGCAAGCATGAAGCGAGGTTACCCGACCTAACGGCAGAATCATTCGATTATTGCAAAACCTTGTACTTTCGTCGCCGCGGTCAAATGACTATGTCAGCGAATGCTGCTTAGCTACGGACATGCAGCAGGAGCGAATCGCCCACGGTTGGTCAGGTTCCGTTCGTCAATTTCTAGACGCTCCGGAGAGTTTAGTAGAACGCGCCCTTCAGGACCATATCTCGGGACTTTTCGGGCACGGCGCGTCATTGTCACAGACCGAGGCTTGGAAGGAAGAAATAGACGTCATAAAAATCGCATTTCGAAATCTGGCAATTTCGAGACAAGACTGCCTCAACTGGTCCGTCGTGTTCGAATACGAATTACCTCTCGAAGGCGGTCGACGACCAGACGTGATCGTACTTGGGCCAGGCAAGGTGATTATCCTAGAATTTAAGCAAGATAATGCCGTAAACAGAGCCGCCGTCGATCAAGTATCCGCATACGCCAGAGATCTATCCGAATATCATTCCGAAACTCATGAACTAGACGTAATTCCAGTGCTTGTTCCAACCAAGGCTAGAAATCTAAACATGCAAACTGAGAATGTCTTTGCAATATCTCCTGATCTTATCGCTTCGACACTTGATGGGATGACCGAAGGGAAATTAATCGACCTAGGCAATTGGATAAATGGAGATTACGCGCCGCTTCCGACCCTTATCGCGGCAGCGAAAATGATATTCAATAACGAGCGCCTTCCCGCCATCAAGAGGGCTGAATCACTTGGAGTTGGTCGCGCGGTCGCGGCGCTCGAGAAGATCGCTCGGGACGCGCGCGAAAACTCGCATCGCTCCGTCGCATTTGTGTCGGGCGTCCCCGGTGCAGGCAAAACCCTAGTTGGCCTTCAATTTGTTCATCAAGAATCCTCCGAAAAAGTGAATGCGGTGTTTCTCTCGGGCAACGGACCGCTCGTAGATGTGCTGAGTGGAGCCTTAAAGAGCACTGTATTCGTGAAGGACCTCCATAGCTTCATCAAGACTCACGGACTCACAACGAAGATCCCAAAACAACACATCATCGTGTTTGACGAAGCTCAGAGAGCCTGGGATGCGACTCACATGCAGAACATGAATCGAGTTTCATTTAGCGAACCAGATTTACTCATTGCTATAGGAGAAAGAATTGAAAACTGGGCAACACTTGTAGGACTAATTGGACAAGGACAAGAAATCAATACGGGCGAAGAAGCAGGAATATCTGGATGGGCGGCGGCGCTCAACGAATCTAAATCTGAAATTGTCTGGAAAGTGTTTATTCCACCTCGCTTCAGCGATAAATTTAACTCGCTCCACGTTCAAGAAATTCCTGAACTTGACCTTACAAAATCTTTGAGGGCACGTAAGGCAGGGGACCTTCATCAATGGGTTGAAAACCTCCTAGAAGGAAACGTAGGCGACGCCGCATTAGACGCGATGAAGATGTCCGTTGACGACTTCAACATTTTCATTACGCGTGATTTGGGCGTGGCGAAGGAGTATCTGCATAGCAGGTACGAAGGTATGGAAGCAGCTCGATACGGAATCCTCGCTTCGGCCAAAGACAAATCTCTCCCAGAATTTGGCATTCTTAATGGGTATATGGATACGAAGAAGATCAAGTACCGAGATTGGTACAACAATCAGAAAGGAGAGGAAAATTCTTGCGCCAATCTCGAAACTCCCATGACCGAATTTGGATGTCAGGGATTGGAGTTGGACATGGCAGTTGTCGCGTGGGGCGATGATTTTCTTTGGGATGGAGCAAAGTGGGAAATGCGCAAAATGCGGACTCGATTTCCACAAACGGATCCTCACACGCTTCGCAAGAACAGTTACCGCGTTCTGCTAACGAGAAGCAGAGATGGGCTCCTGATCTTTGTACCTCCTCTCAGAAAATTCGATTTCACTGAGATGGTTCTTCTTGCCAGCGGCGCCAAACCGTTGACCCATACAATCCCATTCTCTGACGCCAGCGGGCTTTGACAGCTTTCGGATTGTTCAGGATGCGCATCTCATGTGATCCGGGCCAGTGCACGCCAACTTCTTATTTCTTGCAAATTGCATGCTAATAGGCACAGGTCAATTTTCACGTTGGAAAATCTAAGAAGTTCTTGAGATGAGAGGTGTCACTTCGATTTCGCAATCGTCACTTTTTGCCTCAATTTTTGCCAGGAAATCGACATCTTTGAGATGTCTCACTAATTCAAAACTGCTCAAAGGTGGTCTAACCTTCATGAATCGCCCTCGATACTCTTCCCCACTTTGGAGTTCGAATGACCACTAGAAATGGAATTTGGCCAAGTCGCAAATGGCTCGCACTCTTCTGCGTCCCACTCGCTTTTCTTCTAACTGGATGCATTAAGTTGGACATGGCTCTGACTGTCAACAAGGACAAAACCGTAAGCGGCACAGTAATTCTCGGGTTCGCGGATTCCCTCGCCGCCCTCGGTTCCGGAACTGGATCCTCAACGACAACAACCCCCGGTGGGCTCGATGGCCTGATCAACAAGAAATCGAAGGGTGTTACCGTCTCTAAATATCACCAAGGCGGATTTACGGGCGAAAAGGTCACATTCGATCACTCGCCACTAAACGCGTTTTCATCATCCACCCAAAAGGACGGATCCTTCGCGATCGACATTAAGGGCAATCACGCGTACATCTCTGGTGCCATGGATCTCTCATCAACTGGCACCGGTGCTTCGGGCACGTCATCCATGGACGATGCCTTAACGAAGGCAATGTTTGCGGGTGCACAAATACGAATATCAGTAACTTTCCCGGGCAAGATCACTAAATCCACGGGTGAAATCAGTAAGGATGGTCGGACCGTCACGTGGAATCCAACGATCGGGGATAAAACAGATCTAGCAACAACGGTCGCTCTGGATTCGCCATTGAATTACATTCCCTGGGCATTCGGCGGAGTCTTGCTGATTGCACTAGTAGGTTGGTTGATTTTCATAAATCGAAAGAAGACGCCGATCTCATTTGCCACTGACGAGGAAATTCCAACAACCGAGGGCGATAGCGGAGAGATTCCAAGCATCTAGAAGACCTAGATTCGTGAAGAACCATCGCTAATTACGAAGTGCGGCTCCGCCCATTCGATGAGCGGAGCCTCACTGATGATGTGCCCCTGACGGGACTCGAACCCGTATCTCCGGCTTCGTCGTAACCGTGCTCTGTCCATTGAGCTACAGAGGCACCTCGCGAAACGTAAGAGTTTTCCTGTTGAAGAAATCTCTTTAAGAGAGTTCCTGTGGAAAACGGATTACGTTGTGCGACGTTTAGTTACGGAGAGTGATATCCAAAGTTCTTACCGAACTGGGGCGTTCTTAAGGAATCGTGTTAGAATTTCGATGCTTCGTTGTAACCGTACACACGCTCGTTTAGTTGAGTTACTAACTAAAACCTCGAGATAATCTCTCGGGGTTTTAGTGTTTCTACGGGCGATTTAAATGATTTGAGTGAGGAGAGAGGTCAAGTTGTGGGCTTGGCAGTTAATAAATCGTCGTGCCAAGAAAGGATCCTCTCCCCTCACTAAAAAATAATGTACTCCTTTTTGTTCCGGTCAACACCCTTATATGTGTGAGTTTTTGTACAAGTCGATAGTCTTGCTCCATGCCACTCCAGCACCCCTTTGCCATGCTCGATATTGAGCGCGAATTAAGCCAAGATCAACGCGACATTCAGTCGGTTACCAGGAAGTACGTCGAGGATCGCGTGAGGCCAAATATCGCAAATTGGTACGAGACGGGCGAAATACCCGCGCGCGAACTTGCGAGAGAGCTCGGTGATATTGGTCTACTCGGAATGCACCTTGAAGGCTACGGGTGTGCTGGCACTGATGCGACTTCATACGGCCTTGCATGTTTGGAATTAGAAGCTGGCGATTCCGGAATACGTTCATTGGTTTCGGTACAAGGTTCACTGGCGATGTTTGCGATTCATGCATACGGTAGCGAGGAACAAAAGCAAGAATGGTTGCCGAGGATGGCAGCGGGTGAGGCAATTGGTTGCTTTGGATTAACTGAGGCTGACTTTGGCTCGAATCCATCAGGAATGCTCACGACCGCTAGGAAAGAAGGCAACGACTGGATTATCAACGGCAGCAAGATGTGGATCACCAATGGATCCGTTGCTGCAGTTGCTGTTATTTGGACGCAATCCGGAGAAGGCATCCGCGGTTTCGTTGTTCCAACGAACACGCCAGGATTTAGCGCCAATACCGTCAAACATAAACTCTCGCTCCGTGCATCTGTGACATCTGAATTGGTGTTCACCGATATGCGCGTGCCAGATACCGCCCGTCTCCCCAAGGCGACGAGTCTTCGTGCGCCGCTAATGTGCCTTGCGGAAGCCAGGTATGGAATTATCTTTGGTGTAGTTGGTGCCGCACGAGACAGCTTTGAAACGGCTTTGAACTACGCCTCCACTCGCCTGCAATTCGATGGGCCGATCTCCCGCCACCAGCTGACGCAGGAGAAGTTGGCGCGCATGGCCACCAAATTGAATACCTCAATGTTGCTGGCGCTTCACCTTGGCAAGATCAAGGACGATCACAAGATTGAGTCGGCGCAGATCAGTATGGGCAAGTTCAATAATGTAAGCACGGCACTGGAAATCGCTCGTGAAGCCCGATCGATACTTGGGGCAGCCGGAATAACGACTGAGTACTCAATCTTCCGCCACATGAATAATCTGGAGTCAGTCCTGACATATGAGGGAACGCACGAGATTCACGCCCTAACTATCGGACAAGCACTTACAGGGATTGCGGCGTTCAGGTAGCAGCGTTTGTCAGAGAAAATTATTTCTAACAATGAGTAACCAGAATGTTGAATACAATGGCTAGTATGAAAAAGTCCTCTCCCGTATGGCTTAACGGCCGACGACGCCCTACGCCACCATCCAAGTTGCTTGCAGCTTTGCAGAAGAGCATTGCAAAGCGAAAAAGCGATCGGCAAATTCGAGGCTCGATGGTTGATTGCTTTCTTGAAGATCGTCGTAAAGACAACAGTTTGAATTAGCGGGCGGCAACCAAGCCGACTATTACTTCAGACAAGTTCCTTGAGGTATAGTTCAACTTGAAAGCCTTTGAGGACCGCTGACTTTCGAGTTAAGTTACTTAGGCACTGTATTGAAACTCCGGTATTTCGCTCACGCGGACCCGGAGTTTTTTATTGCTTAAAGAATGATTCCATTTGCCGAATGTAAATGCCGGGAGTCTCCACAGGTCAGTCAGGGCGAGCGAAACCGTTTAATCGTCGATCCCAAGAGATGGCGGACCATAACGATAAACCACGGGAGTCTCTGAAAATTTGATCGGACTTGCAATAGTTCTGCTAATCGTTCCATCTCTCGAATCGCTTATCGTGACGATGGGATCGAGATGTAATCGCTCGGCCAGGTGAATCGCCTGCTCGATATTGTTGATCGGCCCTGCTGGGACGCTGACTTTGTTTAGCGCCTCAACCCATTCGGTCGCGCTTTTGGTGACCAATATTGCTGTCATGAGCTCGTTCAATTCAGTACGGTTCTTGACTCGATTGGGGTTGGTCGAAAATTTCGGATCCGTTGCAAATGGTGCGCCCATGACTTCGCACAATTTCGCAAACTGGCCGTCGTTTCCAACAGCAATAACAATCTGATTATCTTTCGTCTTGTACGTCTCATAAGGAGAAATGCTTGGGTGAGCATTACCCATTGCTTTTGGAATTACTCCGCTCCCCGCGTATGCCCCCGATTGATTGACCATTCCAGAGAGAATCGAACTGAGGAGATTGATCTCGACCTTCTGTCCTCTCCCAATTTCGTTGCGAGAAACTACGGCGGCGGTAATTCCCAGTGCTGTGTGTAGCCCAGCAATAACATCGATCAGTGCTACGCCGACTTTTGTCGGGTGATCGGAATCAGGTCCGGTGATGCTCATGAGCCCGCTCATGGCTTGAACTAGAAGGTCGTATCCAGGGAGTTCCTTGCCTAGTTCGCTTGTACCGAAGCCCGTTATTGAGCAGTAGATAAGGTGCGGAAACTCCTCTTTTATACGGTCATACCCAAGGCCGAACTTCTCCATGCCACCCGCTCCGAAATTTTCTACAAGAACATCGGACTCCTCGATAATCGCAATCGCCTTGGCTCGACCTTCATCCGTTGTTAGGTCGGCGGTTACGCCTTCTTTATTGCGGTTGACCGATTGAAAATAGGTCGAGCGCCCTAAAGAATCGTAAGGCGGTCCCCAAGAACGGGTGTCATCACCGACGCCTGGGCGTTCGATCTTGATGACATGTGCGCCCATATCCCCCAGCAACATCGTCGCGTAGGGCCCGGCAAGAACGCGCGAGAAATCAGCGATCCTTACACCACGAAGCGCGCCCACCTCTCAAATCTAGCAATGATTGCTAGATAGAGGCGAACGCGCCCACGCGGATTCTTTGTTAGTTATCTATCTTTTTGAAGTGCGTGCTGCTCATGCTTTCCGGGTTGAGCAATCAGATAGACGATCAGTCCGACTATCGCGATCGCAAACATGATCACGAGCGTGACCCAGTCGAAGTTGAAGAGTGTGGCACGTGGGCTATTAATCCCAGTCGGAATGACGATATTAATTAGCATCACCACGAGGTAAACGAGTGCAATGATGTTTATCAACATGCCTTTAGCACCTAGGGTGAAGTGGCCAGCCGGCACCCAACCGCGAGTACGCGCGTAAAGAGCACCGATAACGGTGAGAAGGAAGGAGAGGTAGATACCGCTGACCCCGAAGGATACGAGGGCAAGCAACGCTGAAATATGGGCTGGATAGGTGAAGAAACCGATTTTTACGTTCTTATTCGGCGTGATATTCACCAGCAAGGTAAAGATCAACGGCACCAATGCTCCAAGGAGAAGAGCATTAACAGGTGTCTTGAATCGTGGCGACACTTTCGAGATTGCCTTGTAAGCAGGCGTCGCTCCGTCACGAGCGTACGAGAAGAGCATTCTCGAACTTGCACCCAGGATCGATGATCCGCATGAGAAGAAGGCAAAAATCACTGCCAAGAGCATTATGTCGCGAAGCCAGGCCCAATGGATGGCATTGCCCAAAATGAAAGCGACGCTAGACGTTGATGACGTGGCCTTTGCGTATCCTGCAGGATCTTTAGGTGTTGCCAACAGCAGGGCTCCGACAAGGATGAATGACGTGATGCCGCCGATGACTAAAGCATTGCGCATCGCCCGAGGAACCTGCTTCGAAGCATTTCGAGTCTCCTCTGCAACATCTCCGGCTGATTCAAAGCCGTAGAAAATAAAGGCATGTGCAAGTACGGCAATAAGCGCAGCCCCTAGCCACCAATGTCCACCAAAATCAACTTGTAGCGAGTTGGTCTTAACGTTTTCTGCACCTTGCGTGGTGAACAAGAAGCCGAACCCATGATTGAAACCCGCAGCAGCAAGTATCAACGCAATACCAATCGTTCCGAAGATCTCTACATAGGCGCCAATGCCGGCTATTCGACCCATCATTTTTGCGCCCGTAATATTTAGGACCGTTTGAATAACCAAAAGCCCGATCGTGAAGAGCAGAAGTGTCGTGTTTTTCGACGGATCAAAGCTGGTCTTAAACCAACTATTGAGAATGTCGGTGATGTATGGAACGACGCCCGTGTCAACGGCTGCAATGGTGACCAGCAGAGCCATCATGTAGAACCAGCCGACCCACCAGCCATACCTTCGACCGACAGTATTTTTCGAATATTGATAGAGCGCGCCCGCGATCGGATAGTGACTTCCGAGCTCGCCGAATATCAAGGCGACAAAATACATTCCTATAACTGGTATGAACATCAGCCAGATATATCGAGGCCCGCCTGCGCCTGCGCCTAAGTAAAAGAGCGAGTAGATACCCACCATCGGAGATAGATAGGTGAAGGCCACACTGAAACTGTGGAATGGGCTTAGGACTCGATTGAGCTCCTGTTTGTAGCCGAGAGCCCCAAGTCGCTGTTCTTCTAGAGCATTGGAATCTTTGTCAGACACTTGGTATTCCTTTCAACGCTGAGTGGGTACCGGGAAAGACAACAACCATCATCCGCGTATACTGGGAGAAAATTGTGAACTGACACACACTTAAGCGTAGAAAAAAAGCGTTACACCTTGCTCATGATCGCTTTGGCCCATTTGCCTGCGTTTTCGGTCTCGCCTTCAAAAAGCGGCCCCTCTTTGCCTTTTACATAGAACGCCTTGGACTCGGTGATGGGCTCGCCGCCGAGGGCGCGAATCTTTGCTGCCATCTGATCTTTGGCATCGCCGTGGAAGAACTGCTTCACACGAGTGTCGAAGGTCGTGAACTTAACGCCGTGAATATCCTCTTTAGATAAATGATTCATCGCATCCATGGTCGCAACGGTCGGCTTCCAACCGTTGATTGGACTGCCCCATATAACTAAATCAACATCTTTCAAATCGGAGTTGCGAAGATTCTTAACAGAAAGTGTTTTCGCATTTCCGTCGAGGTTGTTGACAATTTCCTCTGCCACTAATTTTGTCATTCCGAAGTTCGAATCGTAAATTACGAGAGCGTTCATGGGGGCCTCTTATCTTTCCTTCAATCTTATTGAGGCGAATATTTCTTTCAATACTTATATGTTGACTAATACCTCACAAACTAAATGAGACCGAACTCTCGTGCCTTCTCGCGCAATTCTTCGCGGGCTGTGGGGTGCGCCGCTTTCTCGATGAGGTTGCGTGCCTGGTCATTTTGCGAATGCCCGAAGCAATCTGCAATGCCGTTTTCAGTGGCGACGTAACTGTGTTGAAAACTCGTAACATTCCCCGTCATCCTCGGAACAATGGTCGAGACATTTGCCTTGGGGTGCCATGACGGAAGCGCCATGAAAGACTTTCCGCCACGAGAGTGCAAAGAGCCCACTATGAAATCGGTGGAGCCACCAATCCCTGAGTAGATCGCCCCGCGAACATGCGATGCATTTGCTTGATCAAACAAGTCGACTTCAAGGGCGCTATTGATGCTTATCATTTTTGCCTGACGAGCAATTTGGCTCGGATCATTGGTGCGCTCGGTTCGCATCATCCGAACCTTACGATTGAGGTGCAGCCACTCATAAAGTTCTTGAGAGCCAAAGACAAATGAGGCGGTCAACAAAATTTCGTCGTCTAGCACTCCTGATTTGTGCAGGTCTAGCACTCCGTCGCTGAACATCTCAGTCCAAATCCGCAAACCTTTGCGCTTTCCCAATTCGGCTAGAACGGAGTCCGGAACGGCACCGATGCCTAATTGAAGGGTGGAATTGTCCTCAATTAACGCCGCAATTCGAGATCCGATCTCTCGCCCAATGTCGTCAAGCGGAGTAGCTGGCTTGATAGCAAGGGGTTCGTCGACCTCGACGAGAAAATCGATCTCGTTGTCGTAGATCTGCGCGTCGCCATATGTATAGGGCATCTGCTTATTTGACTGGGCGATGACTATTCCATTGTGTGCGCGGGCGGCCTCAATTGCCGCCGGCAATATGTTCACTTCAGTCCCGAGGCTGACAGTGTCAAAACGCTGCGGAGAAGCATGAAGCATCACAACATCGGGACGGTAATGGTCACGATAGAGAACCGGAAGCAAGCTCAAACGGCTCGGAATGTAGCTCAGACGCGGATGGCGGCGCATCGCTGTCCCCACAAAAGCGGACTCGTAGGTGACACCTTCTCTATCTGGAATCCCTGGTTGGGCATTGAGCATGTGGAGACGAAATTCGGGGATGCATTCATCGGCTAGTGCGAGAAGAGTTTTTGGTGTCGCGAAATTTCCTGATGCAACAATTCTTGGATTCGACGGGAGACTACTTAGTATCGATTTAAGTTGATCAATCGATATAACTCGCACTCCATGAGGATAGCACTCGCACTTGTCGGTTTAGATTAGAGTGAGGACGTGAAAAATTCTCGACCAATGCTCGTTGCATTGTCCATCGTAACTGTGGTCGGGATCTCACTAGGAATGATTACATTCTTGAACCGCGCAGTTCTTGAGCATGTTTATGTCTACAACTGCGGAATCGTTGATTACAAGCCACAATCAATGACCCCGTACTGTGCAGATGAAGGAGCCGGAGTAGGCAACCTCGATTGGAATACGTGGGGCGCCAACGGTGCAAGTGGCACAGGTCTCTATGGAGTCAATCTCTGCACTCCAACATGCGCCGACGGAAAGTGGAAGTTCGCCGACGTCGATGTGACTCTAAGCAAAAGTGTCAAAGCAGAAGGAAAGACCATACTTTCGAGAATCGATATCGTCACGACCGATCACAAAGATCTTCCTCAATCCCACTCCCCTTCTCTGGGTTGGGACCTTGAGCGCAAACCTCTTACCTAGGTGAAGTAAAGAGAAGCGTCAACGCGAGAAAAAGAATTCCACCGGCCGAAAGCGCAGTGAGTGCACGGCGCACTTTTGGCTTTGCGAGGGCGACCGATGCCCGATCGACGGCGTTAATAAGAAATGTGTACCAAATTGTCGAAACGCTGGCTTGAACGCAGGCGAGAATGAAGATTCCAACACCGAGTGAGAAATCATGCGGCACAAATTGCGGGATGAATGCCACCGCAAAAACTGCGGCTTTAACGTTGGTGAGGTTTGTGAGGAGTCCGAGTCGGAATGCTGGACCGAGGCCCAACTTCGCCCCGCCCTTTACGTCGAATTTTCCGTGCTCGTTTCGGAGTGTGAGAAGGGTCTGCAAACTCAGGAAGATAAGGAATGCCACGCCCGCGTATTTCAAGATGTTGTAGGCCGTGTGCGATCGGGCGAAGACTTCTGACAACCCGATACCAGAGGCCGCGCCCCACACGATCAATCCCGAACTGTTGCCCAGCACCGACGTGAATGCCGCGCGCTTTCCGCCGATGATCGATTGACGAAGCACCATTGCAACGCCTTGACCGGGCACGATTGCCAGGAGAAGTGCGGTGAGTGCGAAGGCAGGGACGTTTTTTAGAAGTTCGAGAAGGTGCATCAGTTAATTTAGCAAAACTAAATAATCAGAGGGGCAGAATTTTTGTTGCGAAAGAAGTCCGATCGACGATCAACATGTGGTGGTTGGGAAGCGGTAACCATTCGCCATGTGGCCAACCTGTGGAGGCAACAACTACGCCGTCTTCGTCCTGACGGTAATTGAGCTCGTAATAATCAGGGTCCCCAAAGGATGGTCGCCGTTCTGGATCAAATTCGGCTAGCGCGATAAAAAGATCTTCGTTCATGATCATTGCGTTGATGCTCGAATAGTCGGCATGTTTCTTGACTATGGCGACAGCCCGCTGAACTCCCGCGACAAAACCGTGCGCTTTGATCTCGGTCATCAGAAGGTAGAAATACCGCTCGCTATCGGTGTCGCCCGTGATCATCCATGAGAATTCTGGGTCGATGTATTCATCGAGTGCGCTGGGCGGATAAATCGCGCCGTTGTGAATAAATGTGAAGTCCTTGTATACGAAGGGGTGGGAATTGTTCTCGCTTACGGGCAGACCCTTGGTCGCCCATCGAAGGTGGAGCAATCCCCCGTCCGAATTGGCGTTGGCTATGGCCGAATCGAACTGAGAACTCGTGTGGGCCATCTCGGCAGATCGAACCAGGTGGGCCTTCTCTTCGTCATGATCGATTGTTGAGACTCCCCAGCCATCACAATGAATAGAGGAGAGCGCCACGAAATCATTGAACCCGGACCCCGCCATCTTGGGAAAGGTGGTCTTCTCATGCGAAACAAAGCCCATTAGTCGGCACATCCGGTACTAGCCCTTCCACAGCGTCGATTCTGTTGCAAATACTACCGTGGGGGCCTTGTCAGGCGCATACCCTTACAAATCCGCTCCGCTAGGACCATACTTTTTAAGTCAGAGTGACTCGGGAGATAAGGAGCAATCATGACCGGCAGAGTTCAAAATAAGGTCTGCATCGTAACTGGGGCAGGCTCTGGAATTGGAGAAGCCAGCGCAATTCGCCTGGCAGAAGAAGGCGGGAAAGTAGTTTGCGGGGATATAAATTCCGCTACCGCCGAGGCGACGGCGGCAAAAATTGCCGCCGCGGGTGGAATCGCAAGTTCATACGTAATCGATATTTCCAAAGCAGATCAATGCGATTCCATAGTCGCCGACACCATCGGCAAATATGGCAGCGTCGATGTCCTTGTAAATAACGCCGGCGTAAACATGCCCAGCGTTTTCCATGAAATTACAAATGAAATCATTGACAAGACGCTCAATGTAAATGTCAAGGGTGCGATCTATCTGACGCGTGCAGTGATACCGAACATGATCAAGAGCGGGCGCGGATCTATCATAAATATGTCCAGTGTCAATGGTCTGGTCTCTGAACCGTATTTGAGTGTTTACTCCGCATCAAAAGGTGCGATCGTAATGTTGACCCGCGGAATTGCATTGGATTACGCGAAGGCGGGAATCCGATGCAATGCAATATGTCCGGGATGGGTGGATACCCCTATAAATTATGCACACGCATCAATGTTGGGCGGTCTGGAACATGTTTACTCCACTATTTCTTCCTTCCAACCGATTGGTCGACCTGGAACGCCAAGGGAAATCGCCCATTTAGTACTTTTCTTGGCATCGGATGAAGCATCTTTCATTACGGGATCAATAATTTCCGCCGACGGAGGAATGACGGCTCAGTGAATTACTGACGAGTATTCATATCGGGGCTAACCCTCCGACCCGACACGTCAAAATATTTGTCCGAGATTTGTGAGACAAATTACACACTTAGTAGCACACTGTCCCTAGAAACTCGGATCGGTGCCCCCTCACCGACCAATAAATCTACTTCGGTCCATACGGACACGGGTGAAAACGGCTCTAGGAGGATATCTTGCCGAACCAAACAGATGACGAACGTCGATTAGCTGCTCTCGGATATAAACAGGAGCTCAATCGAAGTTGGAGCGGATTTTCGAACTTCGCAATTTCGTTCTCGATTATTTCAATTCTTTCAGGTTGCTTCACAACGTTCTACCAAGGCTGGAACAACGGCGGTCCAATTGCAATTTCACTGGGCTGGCCGTTTATCTCTGCCTTCATTTTGATTATTGGCTTGTGTATGGCCGAGCTCGCATCTGCCTACCCAACATCGGGTGGTATTTACTGGTGGGCATCCAAGTTAGGTGGAGCAAAGGCAGGGTTCTACACCGGCTGGCTTAACCTCATTGGTTTGATCGCTGTAACTGCATCCGTTGGTTACGGAGCAGCAAGCTTCCTCAACGTATTGATCGGCGCTGTATCGCCATCGTATGCAACGAGCTTCATGAAGGGCAATCTGCTCAACCAGCAGTTCGTCCTCTTCTTCGTGTTGATGCTCATCGTTACGCTCATCAATATTTTCGGCGGACATCTCCTTGCAGTTATCAACAACGTTTCGGTTTGGTGGCATGTATTTGGTGCGGCCGCAGTTGTTGGCATTTTGGTCTTTGCTCCAAGTCATCACCAATCATTGAGTTGGATGTATACAACCCGAATCAACAACTCCGGTTTCGGCCAGGGTTCTTACTGGATTTACGTCCTGCCACTTGGCTTCTTGCTAACGCAGTACACGATTACCGGTTTTGACGCCTCTGCCCACCTTTCCGAAGAGACGCAAGGCGCACACCTAACTGCGGCTCGCGGAATCTGGCAGTCGATTCTCTACTCAGCAATCGGTGGCTACATCTTGCTTATGGCATTCCTCTACGCCGCCAAGCCAGACATCATCAACTCGGCGGATCCCAAGATCAACCCTTACGGACAAGGATCGATATTTACCTTGCTCGTCAACGCACTTGGCGACGGGAAGCTGTTCAAGTTGATCATGGTGATCACCACCGCCGGGCAGATTTTCTGCGTGGCAGCGTGCTTAACGTCATGTTCGCGAATGATGTTCGCGTTCTCTCGCGACGGTGCCGTACCCGGAAACCGTTACTGGAAGAAAGTTAATCAACATCGTGTACCGATTAACGCCGTTCTTATTTCTTCTGTCATCGCTGTCATCATCACCGTACCTGCACTCTGGAAGAGTTCGAGTGGCCAACCCACGGCGTTCCTTGCAGTTGTATCGATCGCGGTTATCGGTCTCTACCTAGCGTTCTTGATTCCAATCTGGCAGCGCTGGAAGATGGGCGACAAGTTCGTACCAGGTGAGTGGTCACTGGGAAGCAAGTACAAGTGGATGAACTTAGTTGCAGTACTTGAGATTGCAATTATCTCCATTTACTTCATTCTTCCTTTCGCTCCATCTGGAGTTCCAGGAAATAAGGCGTTTACATGGACAATGGTGAACTACGCACCAATTCTCACATTCGGAGTTCTGATTATCCTGTGGATTTGGTGGCACCTCTCGGTTAAGAATTGGTTCAAAGGACCAATCCGTACCATCGACGCACCTTGATAAATGCATAAATAACAAGTTCGTAATCAAAAACCCCGTTGCGTATGCAACGGGGTTTTTGTTTATGCATTGGACACTATATGTAGTGGTCGCCCCACTATATGTAGGGGTTGTCTTTTTAAACGGAACTGGAATACTTGCGCACATGTCATCCCTCAGCGTAGAAACACTAAAAAGCGATATAAAATCCGGCAAAATCGACACAGTGATTGTTGCCATGACCGACATGCAAGGACGTTTGGTAGGTAAGAGAATTCACGGAGAGCATTTTCTTAACGACACCCTCGCACATGGAACAGAAGGGTGTAACTATCTTCTAGCAGTTGATATGGAAATGAACACCGTCGGTGGTTATGAGATGTCCTCGTGGGAGCGCGGTTACAGCGACTTCGTCATGGAGCCGGACATGTCCACCTTGCGTTACGTGCCTTGGCAAGAAGGTGCCGCAATGGTGCTTGCCGATGTCAAGTGGCTAGATGGCAAGGATGTAGTTGCGTCGCCACGTCAGATTTTGCGCAAGCAAGTAAAAGCTCTTGCCGATGCCGGAATGGTTCCTTATGTCGGAACCGAACTCGAATTCGTTCTGTTCAACAACTCATATGAAGATGCGTGGAACAAGCACTACATCGGACTGACTCCCGCCAACCAATACAACGTCGACTACTCCCTCATGGGTGGCGCACGCGTCGAGCCATTGCTGCGAGCAATTCGCCTAGGTATGGCCGGGGCGAACATGATGGTCGAGTCCGTAAAAGGCGAGTGCAACTTCGGACAGCACGAGATAGCCTTTAGATATTCAGATGCCTTGAGCAACTGCGATAACCACGTGATCTACAAGAACGGCGCGAAGGAAATCGCGGCTGCTGCCGGATACGCGCTAACGTTCATGGCCAAGCCAAATGAGAAAGAGGGCAACTCCTCACACATCCACTGCTCTTTCCGCGGCCTCAACGACGAACTCGTCATGGCCGATGATTCCAAGCCTGAAGGTTTGAGTGATATCGGGCGCTACTTCATCGCCGGTCAGATCAAGCACCTTCGCGAACTTTCATTGATGTTTGCCCCGAATATCAACTCCTACAAGCGTTACGTTCCAGGATCCTTCGCGCCGACCGCAATTCGTTGGGGTCGCGATAACCGCACCTGCGCGTTGCGCTTGGTGGGCCACGGTCAGGGTCTTCGCCTCGAAAATCGGGTGCCGGGAGGCGACGTCAATCCTTACCTTGCTGTAGCGGGCATTATTGCCGCAGGTCTGGACGGAATTAAGAACAAGCTAACCCTCGAACCCATCTTCGAAGGTAACGCCTACGTGTCAGATTCAGCCCGCGTTCCTTCGAGTATGCTCGAAGCGCAGAAACTTTGGGCGGAGAGTTCATGGGTTAAAGAAACCTTTGGAGCCGATGTACAAGCCCACTACGCAAACTATGCCGAAGTGGAAATGGCCGCTTACGGCAAAGCAGTAACCAACTGGGAACTCTTCCGTAACTTCGAAAGGTCTTGATTTCGTGTCACATACGTATGACGTAATAAATCCAGCAACAGAAAAATTAGTACA
>JAHEXJ010000097.1 GCA_023252155.1 Actinomycetes bacterium
GCCAGAGACGATCAACTACAGAACCCTCAAGCCTGAAAAAGACGGACTATTCGACGAGAAGATCTTCGGACCTACTCGCGACTGGGAGTGCTACTGCGGTAAGTACAAGCGCGTCCGTTTCAAGGGCATCATCTGCGAGCGTTGCGGCGTTGAAGTTACACGCGCCAAGGTTCGCCGTGAGCGCATGGGTCACATCGAACTTGCTGCCCCTGTTACTCACATCTGGTACTTCAAGGGTGTTCCGAGCCGACTCGGTTACCTCCTAGATCTCGCACCAAAGGATCTAGAAAAGGTCATCTACTTCGCTGCTTACATGATCACCGAAGTTGATAAAGAAGCTCGCGAAGAAGATATGCCTCAACTTGAAAAGAAGTTGGCAAACGACATTCGCAAGATCGAGACCAAGCGCGACAATGAACTCGATGCACGCACCAAGAAGCTAGAAGCCGATCTCTCTGAGCTAGAAGCAGAAGAGGCCAAAGCCGATGTGCGCCGCAAGGTTCGCGAGAGTGCAGAGCGCGAGCTCAAGCAGATTCGCGATCGTTCACAGCGCGACCTCGATCGTCTCGAGCAGGTATGGGCACGTTTCAAGAACCTCAAGGTCCAAGACCTCGAAGGTGATGAGACCTTGTACCGCGAAATGAAGGATCGCTACGGCATGTACTTCAAGGGTGACATGGGAGCCGCTGCAATCAAGCGCCGCCTCGAGACCTTTGACCTCGAAGCCGAATACAAAATCCTCAATGACCTCAGCGAGAACGGCAAGGGTCAGAAGAAGACCCGCGCCATCAAGCGCCTCAAGGTCGTCAACGCATTCTTGACCACGAGCAATCACCCAGCATCCATGGTGCTAGATGTTGTTCCAGTTATTCCGCCAGATCTACGCCCAATGGTTCAACTCGATGGTGGCCGCTTTGCGACTTCAGATCTCAACGATCTTTATCGCCGCGTCATCAACCGTAACAACCGTTTGAAGCGTCTTGCCGATCTTGGCGCGCCAGAGATCATCGTCAACAACGAAAAGCGTATGTTGCAAGAGGCAGTAGATGCTCTCTTCGACAACGGTCGTCGTGGTCGCCCCGTTACCGGTCCTGGTAACCGTGCACTCAAGTCCTTGTCCGACATGCTCAAGGGTAAGCAAGGCCGTTTCCGTCAGAACTTGCTCGGAAAGCGCGTTGACTACTCAGGCCGTTCGGTCATCGTTGTTGGTCCACAGTTGAAGTTGCACCAGTGCGGTCTGCCAAAGCAGATGGCCCTCGAACTCTTCAAGCCATTCGTAATGAAGCGTCTTGTGGATCTAAACCACGCGCAGAACATCAAGTCTGCAAAGCGCATGGTCGAGCGTGCTCGTCCAGTTGTATGGGATGTTCTCGAAGAAGTTATCGCCGAGCATCCAGTACTTCTAAACCGCGCACCTACCCTGCACCGTTTGGGTATCCAAGCATTCGAGCCACAGCTCGTTGAAGGTAAAGCAATCCAGATTCACCCACTTGTCTGTACAGCATTTAACGCAGACTTCGACGGTGACCAGATGGCTGTCCACCTTCCACTTTCTGCCGAAGCACAGGCCGAAGCACGTATCTTGATGTTGTCTTCAAACAACATCTTGTCTCCTGCTCATGGTCGTCCGATCACCGTTCCAACTCAGGACATGGTTCTTGGTCTCTACTACTTGACCAGTGCTCGTGAAGGCGAAAACGGCGAAGGTCGCGCATTCGGTTCGATCGCAGAAGCCATCATGGCTTTCGATCGTGGCACCGTTGCATTGCAGGCAAATATCAAGATCCGTCTTGATGCTTCCAATGGACTCAACGGCACCGAGTCGATCACTCGCTCAACGACCATCGGTCGCGCGCTATTCAACGAAGCACTTCCTGCCGACTACCCATTTGTTGACTACGACGTCACCAAGAAGGAACTCGGACGCATCGTCGAGAAACTTGCTGAGCTTTATCCAAAGGTCACAGTTGCTCAGACACTCGATGCTCTGAAGGAACTCGGTTTCCACTGGGCATCACGTGCCGGTGCAACCATCGGTATCGAAGATGTTGTCACGCCTCCTCGTAAGCGTGAAATCCTCGAAGGCTATGAAACAAAGGCCGACAAGGTTCAATCACAGTACGAAAAGGGCCTCATCACTGACGACGAGCGTCGCCAGGAACTGATCGAGATCTGGACCCAAGCCACGAAGGAAGTTGGTGAGGAGATGGAAGCACATTTCCCTCGCACCAACCCAGTGTGGATGATGGTCTACTCCGGTGCTCGTGGAAACATGATGCAGATCCGTCAGATCGCAGGTATGCGTGGACTTGTAGCAAACCCAAAGGGCGAAATTATTCCTCGTCCGATCAAATCCAACTTCCGCGAAGGCTTGTCCGTACTTGAGTACTTCATCTCTACGCACGGTGCCCGAAAGGGTCTTGCTGACACTGCTCTTCGTACCGCTGACTCGGGTTACTTGACCCGTCGTCTCTGCGACGTTGCACAGGACGTCATCATCCGTGAAGAAGATTGCGGTACTGATCGCGGGCTCGTTCTTCCAATCGCGGTTAAGAATGCTCAAGGTGTATTGGTTAAGCACGACGATGTCGAAACTTCAGTCTACGGTCGCTCGTTGGCCGACGCGATTGTCGTTGACGGTGTCACGATTGCTGAAGCCGGACGCGACATGGGCGACGTCATCATCGAAAAGATCATCGCTGCAGGTGTTTCTGAAGTGAAGGTCCGTTCCGTTCTGACTTGCGATAGCAAGGTCGGACAGTGCGCACTTTGCTACGGCCGTTCATTGGCCGCGGGCAAGCTCGTGGATGTCGGCGAAGC
>JAHEXJ010000057.1 GCA_023252155.1 Actinomycetes bacterium
AGCAGTAACCCGCGAAGATGTCATGGCAGTTGCCGATAAAGGCAAAACCAAATCAGCAGCATCTGAACCTGTGTCGGATGCGCGTGAGACTCGGACTCCAATTCGCGGAGTTCGTCGGGCAATGGCCGAAGCAATGGTTTCAAGCGCATTCACATCACCTCACGTTACTGAGTGGGTTACCTTCGATATAACCGCATCCATGCAACTGCTCGAGAAACTGCGTAATCAGCCAGATTTTGCAGGAGTCAAACTTTCACCATTGCCGCTACTCGCACGCGCCATGTGCATAGCTGCCGCAAAGACACCAGAGGTAAATAGTTTCTGGAACGAGAGCACACAGGAAATCGTGACGAAGCATTATGTGAATCTCGGAATTGCGACCGCGACTGACCGCGGATTGCTCGTCCCCAACGTCAAGAATGCTGATCAATTAACGTTGAAGGCGCTCACCGCCGCCATTGCGGATGTAGTCCACGCAGCACGAACCGGCAAAACCGAACCATCGCAAATGACCGGCGGAACTATGTCCATCACCAATATCGGAGTGTACGGCATTGATGCCGGGACGCCAATTTTGCCTCCAGGTCAATCGTCAATCATTTCGCTAGGCGCTGTAGTCGAGCGTCCTTGGGTAGTTAACGGGGAGATTGTAGTTCGTTCAATTACGACTTTGGCTCTGTCATTTGATCATCGACTCATTGACGGTGCTCAAGGATCCACGTTCCTGTCCGATGTCGCAAAGATGCTAAGTGAGCCAACGCAACTCATCGCGTAAATGTGAAATAACCTGGTCGCTTTATGCCAGAAGTTTATTTTGCTTTCCCACGCAAGGCTAGAAATGTCGGAGTAACCACTCCATGGCTTCAACTCGATTATTTTCTAAAATAGAAAAATGGCCATCGGTTTCGGTTAAATGTAACTCTGAATTGGGAATCTCCTTCGACAAACGCTCACTATGGTAAAAGGGAACGTCGGAATCTTTCTTTCCATGCCAAAGTTGAATTGGCACTCTATTACTCGAAAGATCAAATCCCCAACTCGAGTAAAATGCTTGATAATCCTCCCAATACCCTCCGATTCCCTTTTCGATGGCAATCTGCATCGTTTGATATGAGAACTCAAAAAAAGACTGCGAGACTCTCTCCTTCTGCGGCATAGCCCTAAGTTTGCCAGCTAGGAATTCGTTGGTTGCGGCCTGAATATCGTCACGGCTCTTGTTTAAATATTGACGGAATTTCTCAGGATCCGAAAAATACAATTTCCTCGCTTCTACCTTCTGTTCGGGCATTCCTTGAAAGTAGTCGAAATCCGAAAGGGTTACAGGCGCTAGTGAAGCAAATGAAGCCGCCGCGCACACTAATTGGGGAAGGAGCACGGCAGAGGCGATCGTGTGCGGACCACCTCCCGAGATTCCCCAAACTGCGAGGCGCTCTATTCCAAAATGCCGAGTAATAGTAAGAACATCTTGGACTGAATCACCAACTGTTCTACCAGGGTGTGATGTCGATCCCCCGTATCCCGGGCGGTCGTAGCAAAGTAGAAAAATTCCTCGATCAAGTGCTTCGTTGACCATTCCCGAATAAAGTTTCCGACTCGTTGGAGTCCCATTATGAAAAAGAAATGCTTTACCTAATGGGTCACCCGCCGATTCCACACACAGCTCTCGATTATCGAGGGTCGTTAGAATCGAGGTTTTTGTTAACACCTGAGTAGTTTATTTGCCTGAACCACTCCAGGCCTTCAAAAGTCTTTCGCTCTCTCCGCCTAACCAAGCATCATCCAATTCAAGTCTCCTTATGCCGCCATTTTCGACCCACTCGGTATACACCGCTTCACCGCGCGCTTTGATTCTGTCAATGACATATTCTGCTTGAACCTTTTGGTTTAGAGCAAAAAGCCCGACAGTCTCCAAGCGAAGAACATTCGAAGCGGAATAACCGTCCAGAATCCACACAGCTCGTTGCCAGGGATCCAGCATAAGTTCTGCGGGCTTCTTGTTCTCGGGGTTTCTAAATGGGCCCCAATACCTCAGAGCCGTAGCGAGATCCCACGATCTTCTTCCTGGAGATGCCATTTCCCAATCGATCAGGGCAAAAGCAATTCCACCTCGAAAAACGGTATTTCCCGGACCTGCATCACCATGACAAACAATCTCTCGTACACCAGAAGGGTCCAATGAATCCCGAAAAGTTGACACTATTTCCAAAGCGGTGCTCTCGGTCGAGTCATGTAATTCACGAATAAGTGCTCCGACACTGAGCAATCTGGCTCTACTTTTCCCCATATCTTCATCAACGAGCTCGCCTATCTCACCTTCAATCCACTCCACTTTGACTCGACCGAAAGAGTCTCGACCGAATGTCTTGGGAACTCCACGGAAAACCTTCCCAACTTCAATCATTACATTCTCGACTTCAACATCTTCGTCCGCAGGACGAAGCACAAAATCGCCTTGGCGGACTAGCCTTCCTCGATTAAGACGTCCACCAGAGATCGGAATTTCTTTATCCATGATGTTGACGAGAGTAGCGGAAGATACTCGAAGGAGCCGTACGCGAGTCGTGACTAATCATTAGTGTGGGGACATGAAGTCTCAAACATCTCGATTCCCTTCCTTGGAAACCAAACCTTCCAAGCACTACATTTTCACGGCCCTTTTTGCGACTCTTCTATCCATATTAGCGATTGTCCAACCTGGGTCAGCTAGCGGCGCGACTTCGGCGCGATTAGGTGGCACCTGTTCCTCTGAACTTAAATGGGCATCAATTCCCGCGAGTATGGAGAATATTGCCGGCCAACTTATCTGCCTTCAGACACCGAAAGGCTTGAAGTGGCAAGATCCCGCAAAGTTAAAGGTCGATGCCCATTTGAATTCCATACTCATGAAATGTGGAAGTCAATTTCAGAATCTTGACGCGAGGAAGGTCGATGCGAAACTGCTTTCGTCATTCAAGCTCGCAATTTCACGTTATGTCACCTCGGTATTGCACTTGCGGGTGGTCCGAATCGACTCAAGTCAGCAATTCTTGAATCTCAATGTGAAATATTATCGCGAGGTAGGCATGTGCACTAACGGAATTGGAGGTGTGCCTTACTACACGGGACCTGATACACGCATACCAGCTAAATCAAATTTGCTCTGGCAAGTCTGGGTATATTGCCAAATAGGTCCCCAAACCGCACCTCTTAATATTGCCTTTGCACGAGTGGGCACAACGTGGAAATTCGACGCCCTCGGAGGGATTACATCCATGCCAATGTACATGTAAATCATTGACGTGGAATATGGGGGATGCCTCCGATTTTCTTGACCACTTCAAAGCCGTATCGCGTCCACAAAACGCCCAAAACACAGGCTGTTCCTTCTAGGATGGCGCTAGAGAATGGGCATGGAGGGCCTTCAAATGAGTAATGAAGACAATATCGCGATAGTGAACAGGTTCTTCAAAGTCGGAGCTTGGATACTGTATTTCAGTGCGGGCGTTTTTGTCTTGTTTCTTATTCTGATCTTGTCAAGAAACTACAAAGCCGGGCAAGTGCTAATGCCAGTTACCGTCTTCCTTCTTCTATTTCACAATCTCTGGGGTAGGCGCCTTGCTAGAAATCCAGAACTTAAGGCAATAATAGAGGATCGAAGAGAGAAGAATTTTTGGTCAATGTGATCTGCTCAACGATGTGGGCGGGTCGGAGTAAGCGCTGACTGGTGATTGAATTAACGCCCCTTCCAGTGAGGTGCACGTTTTTCTTTAAATGCAAGCGGCCCTTCTTGCGCATCCTCGCTTAAGTAGACCGACTTCCAAATTGCATTCGCTCTTCGACGAGCATCACCTAGAACGTCATCAACCGTTCCCCGCACCATCGCCTTACCGGCTGCAACAGAAAGCGGTGCGTTAGCAGCAATTTGTTGGGCAAGTGCCCTACTTTCAGTGCGTAATTCGCCTGAAGGGACTACATAGTTCACGAGACCCACACTCTGCGCTCTGAATGCAGTGATTGGTTGGGCGGTCAAAAGGAGTTCGAGCGCCACCCGTGGCGGAATCATCAGAGGCAAAGGTGCGGCCCACGGGGCTCCTCGACCGAAACGCGCCTCAGTGATTCCGAATGTCGCGTGGCTTGCGGCCATCACTAGATCGGCGCTTTGCGCAAGGAAGAAACCTCCGCCGAGAGCGGAACCATTGACGGCGGCAATTACTGGTTTATGCGAAGCCAAATCGGAAATGAAATCATCAGGTGGAATGGTGAGCTTGTCGTCAGACATTTCCTTCAAGTCGGCCCCAGCGCTGAAAGCAACATTTCCTGTCGCCGTAATGATGAGCACTCTCGCGCGTTCGTCCTTATTGAAAAGTTCGAGAGATGAGCGAATACCATCTCGTACCGCAGCATTTAGCGCATTGCGTGATTCAGGCCTATTAATGGTGATGGTTGCAACGCCATCTGCAACCTCATATAGCAACTCGTCGTTGATTGTCATTCTGCCTTCAATCCAAGGCTGCGAGCAATCAGTATCTTCTGCACTTCGCTTGTCCCTTCTCCGATTTCCAAAATTTTAGAATCACGGTAATGCCGAGCAACAGGAAATTCGTCCATAAATCCGTAGCCGCCGAAAATCTGTGTTGCATCACGTGCGTTATCCATCGCCGCGTTGCTTGCCACGAGTTTGGCAATGGATGCTTCAGTCTTGAAATCTTTTCCTTCCGCCGCGAGCGCAGCAGCGTGATAGTAAGCAAGGCGAGCTACGTGCGTTCGCGCTTCCATCTCTGCGATTTTGAAGGCGATGGATTGATGCTCCCCGATGAACTTGCCGAATGCCTTGCGTTCCTTGGCGTAGCGCAATGACTCATTGATGCATCCCTGGGCGGCTCCTACAGCGAGTGCAGCGATTGCAATGCGACCTTCGTCAAGTGACTGAAGGAATATCGCGTAACCTCTGCCCCGGTCACCGAGAAGATTGCTCTCGGGCACATGGACGTTGTTGAACGAAAGTGGATGAGTATCGGAGGCATGCCAGCCGAGCTTGCGATAGGCGGGGTCGACAGTGAAGCCAGGCGTGCCATTGGGCACAATAATTGTGCTGATTTCCTTTGATCCGTCGGGCTTTGTGCCGGTTACGCAGGCGACTATGGCCAATGAAGTAATGGAAGTGCCTGAGTTAGTAATGAAGGTTTTGGATCCATTGATAATCCATTCGCCATTTTCAAGGCGAGCCGTTGTTCTAAGGCCGCTCGCATCACTGCCGCCATCTGACTCAGTCAAGCCAAATGCTGCCAACGCCTCGCCACTCATTAGTGCAGGTAGGAAGCGCTTCTTCTGATCCTCGGTACCGAATCGATATATGGGCATCGAACCCAAGCTAACGGATGCCTCAACGGTCACTGCAACACTCTGGTCGACGCAACCTAGTTCTTCGATTGCAAGACAGAGTGACAGGAAGTCGCCACCCATTCCTCCCACATCTTCAGGAAATGGCAAACCCATTATCCCCATCGCCCCCAATTGCTTCATGACTTCATAGGGGAACGTGTGGTCCTCATCGTGCTTTGCCGCGACGGGAGCGATAACTTGGTTGGCAAAGATTCGAACGGTCTTGGCCAACTCCTGATGTTCCTCTGACAACTGCATCAATACTGAATTCATTTCTTTTCCGCCATTCCTTTGTTGTCCACTAGTGCGTTCGCGGCTTTGGAACGGATCGCCAATCCGGTCGTGTCGCGAAGCCAGCGGCTTGTATTGATTAATGCTGTGAAATCGATACCTGTAGAAATTCCAAGTCCGTGCAGTTGCCAAACGAGATCCTCGGTTGCCAAGTTTCCTGTTGCACTCTTGGCAAATGGGCACCCACCTAACCCACCAATTGAAGAATCAACAGTCGTAATGCCCTCTTGAAGGGCGGTGAGGGTATTAGAAAGTGCTTGTCCGTAGGTGTCATGAAAGTGAACTGCGAGGAGCGATCGCGAAATTCCGCGGGCATCGAAGGCTTTGAGAAGATCGACGACATCTCCAGGAGTTGCGACACCGATCGTGTCGCCCAATGAGAGTTCAGTAATTCCGTCAGCGAACAATCTCTCAGCAACATCGACAACTTTGCTGGGCGAAACCTTTCCTTCCCATGGATCTCCGAAGCACATCGATATGTAGCCACGAACTTGGAGATCCGCATCTCGCGCCTGCTTGATAACGGGGCCGAAAATGTCGAGAGAACCAGCAATGCTGTTGTTGAGGTTGGCCTTGGCAAAGGACTCGGTTGCGCTGGCAAAGACAGCGATCTCGCGAAGACCTGTCTTTAGCGCGCGATCGAGGCCTTTTTGATTTGGCACAAGTGCGCTCATGCGATGCGAGGGAAGTAGCGGCTCCAATTCGGTCAGTAGTTCATCGGCATCAGCAAGAGCGGGGACGAGGTCGGGCCGCACGAAACTTGCGACCTCGATTGCCGAGATTCCAGAGTCCACAAGTCGCCTGATTAATTGAGCCTTGACTACCGTTGGCAAAATGATGGACTCATTCTGCAGACCGTCCCTGGCTCCAACTTCGTAGACAGTAACTGCCTTGGGTAATGCATTGCGATCAAACATCTTCAACCACCTCGAGTAGGAGTTGCCCAACGCGCACATTCTCGCCAAAGGCGACATTGCAGCGCACGACATTGCCAGAACGTCTGGCCCGAACTATGTGTTCCATCTTCATTGCTTCAATAACGACAAGTGGATCACCAATCATCACTTGGTCTCCGATTGCCACATTTACTGCCATTACAACGCCCGGCATGGGGCTCACGATTTCGTCGCCCTGCCGATCTGTCGAAACCCTGCGCTCACCAACCTCTTTAATCAGCCACGTGCCAAACGATGGATGGTGAAGCCAACACTGCGAATCCACCACAAAGTAATCAACTTCAGGAATCGAATGGCTATCGGTTGGAACGTCATATCGGATGCCATCGATGTAAGCGGCGATGCTCGCGGCCGGCATGCCATTTAATCGCCATCCATCGCGTCGCCACGAACCGGATTTCGATTCGGTGATGATTGCGGCATATGCCGAAAGAACCGCATGAGGCGGAGTTGCCCGAACAAATTCTTGTGATTCTAGAAACTTTGTATCGTAATTGGATTCTTTGACGTCGGGCATATCCAGAAGTTGAATCAGAAAATCGATGTTAGTGGTGATCCCTAGCAATACAGTGTGCGACAGCGCTTCACGCAAATGCCCGAGTGCAGTTGTCCTGCTTTCACCCCAACTAGCAACTTTGGCAAGCATCGGATCGAATGACGAGGAGACGACTGCACCGTCACTGATCGCATAATCGGTCACAGTGTTGGGTGTGTGAGCCTCGGCAAATTTGGTGATGACTCCCCCAGTTGGGAGATATCCGTTGAAGGCATCCTCGGCGTAGATGCGGGCTTCGATGGCATGACCCTTGAATTCACGATTCGGAATGACGGATTTCAAGGTTTCACCGGAGGCAATGCGAAGTTGGCATTCGACAAGATCTAATCCAGTAACCAACTCGGTGACTCGATGCTCCACTTGCAGACGTGTATTCATCTCCATGAAGTAGAAGATCTCGGGCGAATCAGCGTCCACCAGGAATTCGATTGTGCCTAGATTTTGATAGCCAATTGCCGTCGTGAGAGAAAGGGCTGCTGCACCCATGATTTCGCGCTGTTTTTCGGACATCCCTGGTGCCGGTGCCTCTTCGACGACTTTTTGGTGGCGTCGCTGAAGGGAACACTCGCGCTCCCCCAAGTGCATGGCGTTGCCGTGAGCATCGGCGACGACCTGAAACTCGATGTGGCGGGCGTGAAGGAGATATTTCTCAACCAACAAACTGTCATCTCCGAATGCGGCCTTCGCTTCGCGCCTCGCGATTGGAAGAACTTCGCCAAGTTCGTCGAGGTCGTGGGCAACGTGTAGGCCTTTTCCACCACCCCCCGCGGCGGGTTTCACAAGTAATGGAAACTTCAAATCCTTACAAGCGTCCAGCAATTCCGAATTTGTCATCCCTGCACCGCCGACGCCAGGAACTACAGGCACTCCCGCCTTCTTCGCATGTTCTCGCGCTGCGA
>JAHEXJ010000058.1 GCA_023252155.1 Actinomycetes bacterium
CGCGAACTACATCGGGGTTCTCACGAATATATTTGATATCGATCATACGGCCCGCCCATGTCGCACTTCATTCAACCATTTTCTGGATTCAGAAAAGGACTCATCGTTCATATTTCTTGGAGTAGTTGGTGCCATTTTATCGGCACGCGGATATGAACCAAGGAAACGCACATCTTCACAAATTCTGCGTAATCCAGTAAGGGCATCCCCAACTCTGGCCTCATCGATATGTCCCTCTGCGTCAATAATAAAATGGTAATGACCAAGTTCGCGGCCTGTTGGCCGACTCTGAATGAAAGTCAGGTTGACTCCACGAACTGCAAACTCGGTTAGTACCTCGAGCAATGCTCCGGCGTGATCAATCCCAATGAAGGCCGCCAAGGACGTTCTATCGTGGCCAGTTGGCGCTGGATGACTGCCGGGTTTGGAAACAAGGACGAAGCGAGTCACCGCCCCTTCGTTGTCGCCAATATTGTCCGCGACAATTTTCAAGCCGTAACGTGCCGCATTTCCGGGAGCCGCGATCGCCGCGTCGAATTCACCCCGCGTGAGAGCCTCGGCCGCGGCGGCGGTCGAAGAAGTCGTGATGATCTCGGCGTTTGGGTAATTCTTGGCGATGTACGTTCGGCATTGAGATTCGCCGTGAGGATGTGTCGCAATGCTATTTATTGCAACCGTCTCTAACAAAGTCATGAGTGCAAAAGTCACAGGCAGAGTCACTTCACCGGTAATTACAAGCGGGTCACCGCTGGCGAGCTCATCAAGGGTTCGGGCAACCACGCCTTCAACTGAATTTTCGATCGGGACTAGAGCAAATTCTGCCTCGCCTAAACGTACGGCGTTCAGAGCTGCGGTGACGTTGGCGTAGGGAATGAGCTCGTCAACCTCGGTTGTGATCTTTTGGAGCGCTGCCTCAGTAAATGTCCCTACAGGACCAAGATAGGCATAGGTGCTCATTGGTTAAGAATAGCCGAGCACCTTCCGCGCTTGAGCCGGTTTATTGGTAATAACGACATCTATGCCTTTTTGGGCACAGAATTCAACGTCGTTGGCATCATCAACTGTCCAAACAAAGAGGCGCTTTCCATTTTCTTTAGCATTGGCGATGATTTCAGGTCGTTCTTTAATCATCTCAATGCTCGGGCCCACAGTTGTAGCCGACGAATGCTTCGCTACGAATCGCCCCTTAAATCCATCGAGCAACATGACCGTATTTCTCTCTTGGGTTCGATGCAGGCTCTCGACAGCAAACCACGAAAATGACATAAATGAAATCTCAATACCAGCGTTAGCGATCTGATCACTCTTAGAATTCAATTCATCCAAAATAATCGTTTCGATTTTGCGTCCCGTCGGCACAGGGTGCTTTGTCTCAATCGCCAAGTCCTTCTTAAAGGTGATTCCCATATCAAGAAAGTCACTTAATAGCATCACTTGCGGATATTTATCCTGGATCTGCTCGTAAGTAAGGGAAGCAATATCTCCGGATGTCTCAGCGATCCGGTCCAGCGTCGGATCGTGCCAGAGAATTGGAATTGAGTCCTTTGTTAATCGCACATCGCATTCAAAACCATCGGCCATCTGATGAATCGCGCCCTCATAAGCTGCGCGTGTATGTTCTGGAAAATCAGATGATGCGCCGCGGTGTGCATAGATCTTGGGACTCTTTGACATCTATTTTGCTCCATACTCCAATAGCAGTGCGCCCAAATCTTCGTGATTCATCTTTACCAACTCTCCGCCTGTAAATCTCTCATCGCTGGTCACTTCAATCAGGCCATCAATTGGGAGTGGGGCATGCGTTACATCCCTGCGACCAAGATCAACTTCAATCAAAGACAGACCTGCCAACGCACCTTCAAACTCATCTAACGCGAATTGCAAATCTTCAAGTGGAAAAATGGATCGCTTCTTCTCCAATGTCTTAGCCGGAAGAGAGGCCAGAAGTGTGAATTCATCTGATGATATGTACATAGTCGTATGCGCAATCTGGAACTGGAAATCATTTCCAACTCTGATTTTCTGTCCAAACTTGAAGACTGTTGGGTTGCCGGCTTCATCAACTTGGCGCAAGCGAAGGTTTGTGCCATTGAAATACAGATCACGTATAGACAACTGTCGTATCGGGTCGGGATAAGCGCTATTACCCAATACCAGGTAGCGGCGCTCCTGCTCGATATGTGCGTACTTCATATTTACTTGCATGAAGTTAATTCCAATCTTTTCATAGCAAGTCTGCGGTGTAGTAAATCTTGGCGAACTCTCCGTCATAGAGACTTGCGACGGTGGCCCGAGTGAGTTCATCGGCAGTCACGACAACACCGTCTGGGCCAACGGAATCAAAGGTGTGCATCGCATCTGGAATGAATATGACGTCGTAACCCAAATTTCCACCCATCCGTGCTGTCGTTTCGCAGCACATGTTGGTCTGTATTCCGACAATGACAATTTGCTCAATCCCTGAAGCCTTTAGCCATTGATCGAGATCCGGTGTTCCGTAGAAGGCCGAATTAACCGTTTTGGAGATCGCCAGAGAGGGATTGAGCACCTTTACATATTGCTTGAGGGAATTGCCCGGCTTGGATGGATGGAGTACCTCGGCGCTTGATTCCGAATTATGTTGCACTACGACGATCGGGCGACCTTCTCGCTGCCATACCTTGATGATCGCCTCGATATTTTGATCGGCGAGAGGATTGTTTCGAATTCCAGCGAATTTTGGATCATCGAAACCTTCTTGGACATCAACCACGATTAATGCGGCGTTCTTTGAGATCTGCGGCTTCTCTTTCTGGGTTCCAGTCGTCATGGGCCTTATTGTAAGGTGAAGTATGAAAACGAAAATTCTGCTAGTCGGGATAGACGGCCTGATCTTGAAGACCGCTCTTGGTTCCGATCGAGCGCCAGTGTTGGCTTCATTGAAAGAGACTGGGTACTTCACCGAATTGACCATGGATGCCCCGACACTTTCCGGGCCGGGTTGGTCAACGCTCCTAACGGGTTCAACGCACACACAACATGCCGTGGTCGATAACCGTTTCTCTGGACACAATTTGCTCTATCGTCCCGACTTACTTAGCCGGGCTTACTATCAAGACCAATCAACAACAACCTTTGCCGCGGCAGGATGGCCTCCCCTTGTAGACCCCGCAGGAGTAGGGCCAGTCATCCACGAACGTCGTGAGCAGGCTCGAGCAAACCTGCATCGAGTAATTGCGCGCGATGGCGAGACGTATGGTTACGAGAGAGTTGATGCCGAAATTGCAACAGTTGCGGTCTTCGCGATGGAGAAATTCGGACCGGATGTAAGTTTTGTTTATTTCTGCGATGCAGATGAAGCAGGACATAGTCACGGAGTTGTTGGTCCAAAGTATCTAGAAGCGATTGATCGCGTCGACTCCTACTTGTCAAGATTGCACAATGCCGTTGAGCAACGAGCTTCACGGTTCAACGAGGAATGGCTAGTGATCGTGACCACAGACCATGGGCACGTCGACGAGGGTGGACATGGAAGCGACAGCCCACAGGAACGGGCATCATTTGTTATCGCCAAAGGAATCGGACGGTCTAATCCAGACTGGCCTTCCGAATTTGCACCAGAAGACCTTGTTTCGCTGATACTTGACGAGAGAGCATAACCAGCGAACCATGGGTTCAACATCAACGGGAAGGCGAACCACGTGCTCGCATTGTTCAAACCAATCGGTGCACCAGGACTTGAATTAACGGAACGCCCAGAACCACTTACAGGTGATCGTGACGTAAAGATTCGAGTGCTGCGAACTGGCATTTGCGGAACTGACCTACATATTGAGTCGTGGGATCCCTGGGCCGCGAAAAGTATCAAACCTCCAATTATCCCTGGCCATGAGTTTTATGGTGAAGTAGTAGAAATCGGTTCGCAAGTTCGCGATGTGCACCTTGGTGCTCGCGTCTCCGGAGAAGGACACATTGTTTGCGGTAATTGTCGCAACTGCAGAGCCGGCCGACGCCAAATGTGTATCCGCACGTCAGGCGTTGGAGTTAATCGAGATGGCGCCTTTGCAGAATTTATCGTGATCCCTGAATCCAATGTCTGGGTTCATCCTCACGACATTGATCCAGACCTTGGAGCGATATTTGATCCGTTCGGAAACGCAGTACATACGGCTCTGAGTTTTCCTCTCGTGGGTGAAGATGTACTAATAACAGGCACTGGCCCCATTGGGTTGATGGCGGCGGCGGTTGCACGACACGTAGGAGCAAGATTTATTGTCATGACCGACGTTTCGGATCCGCGGTTAGCACTGGCCAAGCAGATGGGTGCAGACTTAACCGTTAATGTTTCACGCGCGCGTATTGCTGACGCGCAGAAAACCCTTGGCATGACCGAAGGCTTTGATGTGGGTTTTGAGATGTCTGGACACCCCAGTGCATTGCCGGAAATGATCAACAACCTCAATCACGGTGGACGTGTTGCCATGTTGGGATTACCAACAACGTCCATTGATGTTGATTGGGCAAAGGTGGTCACCCACATGATCACAATCAAAGGTATTTACGGACGTGAAATGTACGAAACATGGGTAGCCATGAGTGCAATGCTGCAATCAAGCAAATGGCTCCAAGATGCACTTTCATCAGTAATCACAGATAGATTCCCCGCGACACAATGGAAAGACGGGTTTGAAGCGGCTCGTGCAGGCACGGGTGGCAAAGTTGTACTTAACTGGGAGAACCTCCATGTATGACACCATGCAGATTCAGTTGCAGAAGCGACTCGATGAAATCGAGGAAGCCGGCTTATTCAAAAGAGAGCGACAGATTTCCTCTCCTCAGTCGACCCACATAAAGACAGGCGGCGCGGATGTCCTTAATTTCTGCGCAAACAATTATCTAGGTTTAGCTAATCACCCTTTAATAATTGCTGCAGCAAAGAGAGCAATGGATGAATGGGGTTTTGGTCTTGCAAGTGTTCGATTCATTTGTGGAACACAAAAATTGCATGTCGAACTTGAAGAAAGGGTTTCTAGTTTTCTGGGGACAGATGACACCATCTTGTTCTCGTCATGCTTTGATGCAAACGGTGGAGTATTTGAAGCCCTCTTTGGTGAAGAAGACGCGATTATTTCGGACGAGCTCAACCACGCTTCAATCATTGACGGGATTCGATTGTCGAAGGCAAAGAGATTTCGCTACAAGAACCGAGATATGCAAGACCTCGAAGCGCAGCTGATTGCGGCAAAGGATGCCAAACAGAAGGTAATCGTCACTGACGGTGTCTTCTCAATGGATGGATACATTGCACCTCTTGAAGGCATATGCGATTTGGCCGAAGAATATGGTGCGCTGGTCATGGTCGATGACTCGCACGCTGTTGGTTTTATGGGCAGACATGGTCGCGGAACCCCTGAGTTGGCAGGGGTTGAAAGCCGAATTGATTTTGTAAGTGGCACTTTTGGAAAGGCACTTGGAGGAGCTTCTGGGGGCTACATAAGCGGACGCTCAGAAATTATTGCGCTCCTTCGCCAACGTGCCAGGCCGTATTTGTTTTCAAATTCGCTAGCCCCCGCAGTTGTTGCCGGCACCCTTGTCGCGCTAGATCTTGTAACCACAGGGGAGGATCTTCGAAAACATCTTGTGAGCAATGCTCAACTTTTCAGGCGGCGTATGACCGAGGAGGGCTTTGATCTACTTGAAGGAGAGCATCCAATAATTCCCGTAATGTTCGGAGACGCACAGGTTGCTTCAAAGGTAGCCGAGAAAATGCTGGGGCTCGGCGTCTATGTCACGGCTTTCAGTTATCCGGTTGTCCCGCACGGAAAAGCCCGAATCAGGGCTCAATTGTCAGCTATTCATACGCCAGAAGATATTGAAACCTGCGTCAGGGCCTTTGTTGGTGCGCGAGAGGAGAGAGGCACACCCATTAGGGAGTAACTTCCCATTTCTTGTTGTGGATAGTCATAAAAGCCACTCCACCGCCCTCTGGTGTCATGGCAATACCTCTCTACGACCGGCTGCCCTATCGTCTTGGCGACCACGATGCCCCAGACATGTCGGTCTCCAGTGCCACTGGCACTTGAAGAAATGTGACCAGAGCAAGCCTAGAAACAGCAAGTTAAACACTGTATCTTGAATTTTTGAATCGCCTGCCTCAAGTTAGAACGTTTGGTAGGTGGTTATTCGGATGTCTATCGAATGTTTCGGCGAAGGCGGAGATCGACGCATGCTGACCAGCTTGCATAAACGGATTAGAGCTCTGACCATCTTCTTGTTGTTTTCTTTTCTCGGTATGGCCAATCCGACCTATGCGCAAGGTTCGAACGCCCCATCCGTGCCTTTCTCAGTTGGGCAATGCTGGCAAGTTGACGTGGCAAAGAATGTTCCCTCTACTTTTTGGAATGGCTCCGGACCGGTCAATTGTTCTAAACCCCATAACGGCTACACCCACGCTGTGCTCATTTTGCCAACGAATTATCCTGATCCATACAAGAAGAAATATTCAACTCAAGAACAAGCAATCAAAGATAAGTTCGCTGCAAAGAATCCAGATCCATTGGCGAAGTTGCAAGCCAACTCCAGGGTTGAAGGGGCGATCTATTTCCCTACGAAAGCCCAATGGCTTTCGGGAGAAAGATGGGAAAGATTTGATTTAGGAATTGCCGCCTTTGGATCACCTTTGACTCCATACAACAAAGTGCTTTGGGCGCCTCTTCCAACAAATATCAAGATTCTCTTTAACGGAATAGAACATGGCCTTCCTGAATTCAAATTCTGCACAAAGACTCCTAGTGTCGGTGATGTCGCTAATGGACCTTCGGCGGTATTTGCAGACTGCCGAGCAAACCCCATGCATCAATTCCTTGCCTCGGCAAATATCGCCAAAAGTGCCGGTGAGAAATATCCTGGAGATAAGGAAGTTGATCTACGGGCGGCGAAATTTTGTAAACCATATTCGAAGAATGCCGGAAAAGAAGTTACAAGTTGGAGCAACGAAGCCGGATGGAAAATGGGGCAGACCTTCGTCTGGTGTTGGCAGAATACAGACCTCGGATCTGCCATCGGTCCTTATTCTGTCGGTCAATGCTGGAAAGTGAGTGAGTCTAAGAACTTACCTTCGAATTTTTGGAACGGCTCCGACCCTGTGAGTTGTCAAACGAGTCATAATGCATATACGTATGGAGTTTGGTCACTGACAAAGGACATTAAATCCCTTCCAGTTCGTGGTTCAGCCGCCGATAACTCAATTAGAGATGGTTGCACATACCAGACACCGCTTGCGCTCCCAAATAATCGAGTGACAACGATCGTCTATTATCCCTCGCCAAAGCAATGGGCCGCTGGCGTCCGTACTTACAGATGCGACCTTGGACTTTACCAACTGGGATCCTTGACCTCGAATCCGAAGTGGGGGCCACTGCCAACAGATATGAAAAAGATGTTGAGCGATCTCACGAAGAAATCATTGCTCTACCAATATTGTGTACGTAGTTCAGCACCCTCCTTGATGCCAATGCACGATATGAAGGCCGTTTACGTCGATTGCAATGGCAAGTACAGCTACCACCTACTCGGTTCAGTAAATCTGTTGAACACGAACGGTGAAAAGTATCCTGGAGACGCCGCAATTCAAACTAGAGCTTCAGCGGGATGTGGGAAACTTACCCGAAACGTCGTGGCATCTTCTTTTGAATCTCTTAACAAGGGCATGTGGGACGCGGGGACTACGTGGATCTTTTGCTGGCAAGTCCCTAGGTGAGTTTTGATGGATCGAATTAGTGCACCACGAGACAGGCGTATTGGAGATTCGCTCTGACCACTCGAGCCCATAGTAGGGGCATGCTTTGGGCCTAAATCGAAGCGGGCCGACCGAGACCACCCACCATTTGTCTCTTGGATAATTACTCACTTATTGGTGCGCGAGAGGGGATTTGAACCCCCACACCCTTGCGAGTACACGGACCTGAACCGTGCGCGTCTGCCGTTCCGCCACTCACGCCTACTGCAGGGCAGATTAGCACCATTAGGCTGACACCTAGGAATTTTCGCATCAAT
>JAHEXJ010000098.1 GCA_023252155.1 Actinomycetes bacterium
AGGGTGAACTCCTTATGGAATACGGTCGCGAAGTTCGTGTTGAGAAGGACGATATCGATCACTTCGGTAACCGTCGTCTCCGCACTGTTGGTGAATTGATTCAGAACCAGGTCCGTACCGGTTTGTCACGTATGGAGCGCGTTGTTCGCGAGCGTATGACGACTCAAGATGTCGAGGCGATTACTCCTCAGACCTTGATTAACATCCGTCCTGTTGTTGCTTCAATCAAGGAGTTCTTCGGAACATCCCAGTTGTCGCAGTTCATGGATCAGACCAACCCGCTTTCTGGTCTTACTCACAAGCGTCGTCTTTCAGCTCTCGGACCTGGTGGTCTTTCTCGTGACCGCGCGGGCTTCGAAGTTCGTGACGTTCACCCATCTCACTACGGTCGTATGTGTCCGATCGAAACTCCTGAAGGTCCAAACATCGGTCTGATCGGTTCACTTGCAACCTATGGCCGTGTTACTGCTTTCGGTTTCATCGAGACTCCCTACCGCAAGGTTTCAAAGGGCAAGGTAAGCGATCAAGTTGATTACCTAACCGCTGACGAAGAAGACGAGCACATCATTGCTCAGGCCAACGCGCCTTTGACTGATGACAATCACTTCTCTGAAGAGCGCGTACTCGTACGTCGTCGTGGTGGAGAAGTTGAATACATCCCCGCAGACGAAGTTGACTACATGGACGTTTCACCGCGTCAGATGGTTTCTGTTGCAACCGCAATGATTCCGTTCTTGGAGCACGACGATGCCAACCGTGCATTGATGGGTTCCAACATGATGCGCCAGTCTGTTCCGCTGATGCGTGCGGAAGCACCACTTATCGGTACCGGCATGGAATTCCGCGCAGCAGTTGATGCAGGCGACGTCGTCGTTGCAACAAAGGCTGGCGTTGTTACCGAAGTCGCCGCTGATGAAGTTACGGTGATGGCCGATGACGGCACCTACCAGAACTACTCACTTTCTAAGTTCCGCCGTTCAAACCAGGGCACTTCCTACAACCAGAAGGTTGTCGTTAACCCAGGACAACGACTTGAACTCGGCTCAGTTATTGCCGATGGACCTTGCACCGAAAACGGTGAAATGGCCCTTGGTAAGAACTTGCTCGTGGCATTTATGTCATGGGAAGGCCACAACTACGAAGACGCGATCATCCTTTCGCAGCGTTTGGTTCAAGACGATGTCTTGACTTCGATCCACATTGAGGAATACGAAGTTGATGCACGCGACACCAAGCTCGGTGCAGAAGAGATCACGCGCGACATCCCTAACGTTTCAGAAGAAGTTCTTGCCGATCTTGATGATCGCGGAATCATTCGCGTTGGTGCCGATGTTGTTCCTGGCGACATTCTGGTTGGAAAGGTCACGCCAAAGGGCGAGACTGAACTAACCCCAGAAGAGCGCTTGCTCCGTGCAATCTTCGGTGAGAAGGCTCGCGAAGTCCGCGACACCTCACTCAAGGTTCCACACGGTGAGTCAGGCAAAGTTATCGGAGTCAAAATCTTCGAAAGCGAAGAAGGCTTCGAACTTCCAGCCGGTGTAAACCAATTGGTCCGCGTTTATGTTGCACAGAAGCGCAAGATTCAAGATGGTGACAAGCTCGCTGGACGCCACGGAAACAAAGGCGTTATTTCCAAGATTCTTCCGCAAGAAGATATGCCATTCCTTGAAGACGGCACTCCAGTTGATGTAATTCTCAACCCGCTCGGTGTTCCAGGTCGTATGAACGTCGGTCAGGTTCTTGAAATGCACCTCGGTTGGGTTGCAAAGACAGGATGGGATGTTTCAGGAATCGACGAGGCTTGGACAAAGCACCTTCGTGAGATCGGTGCCGAAAAGGGCGCTCCCGGAACCAACATCGCAACGCCAGTATTCGACGGTGCTCGCGAAGAGGAAATCTCGGGTCTTCTCGGGGCAACATTGTCTAACCGCGATGGCGTGCAGATCGTGGGCACAAGCGGAAAGGCGAAACTCTTTGATGGTCGAAGTGGCGAGCCTTACCCAACTCCAATTTCTGTTGGATACATGTACATCTTGAAGCTGCACCACTTGGTCGACGACAAGATTCACGCACGTTCAACCGGTCCGTACTCCATGATCACCCAGCAACCATTGGGTGGTAAGGCGCAGTTCGGTGGTCAGAGATTCGGTGAGATGGAAGTGTGGGCACTTGAGGCTTACGGTGCTGCATACACACTTCAAGAACTTCTCACTATTAAATCTGACGATGTGCTTGGTCGAGTCAAGGTCTACGAAGCAATCGTCAAGGGCGAAAACATTCCTGAACCAGGCATCCCTGAGTCATTCAAGGTTCTGATCAAGGAAATGCAGTCGCTCTGTCTCAATGTTGAGGTGCTCTCATCTGAGGGTGTCGCAATTGAATTACGCGATACCGATGAAGAGGTATTCCGTGCCGCCGAAGAGCTGGGCATCAACTTGTCACGAGTTGAGCCAAGCAGCGTTGAAGAAGTCTGAGGGGAGAGGGAATAACTATGTTAGATGTTAACTTTTTTGATGAACTTCGAATCGGTCTGGCCTCGGCCAACAACATTCGTGAGTGGTCCTTTGGAGAAGTAAAGAAGCCAGAGACGATCAACTACAGAACCCTCAAGCCTGAAAAAGACGGACTATTCGACGAGAAGATCTTCGGACCTACTCGCGACTGGGAGTGCTACTGCGGTAAGTACAAGCGCGTCCGTTT
>JAHEXJ010000099.1 GCA_023252155.1 Actinomycetes bacterium
GGGGAGGTGATACGCAAGAAGAACGCCTCGATTCTCAAGGCGCAATGAACTATAAATAACCCTAGAAGTGTCAAGGATCAGGCGAATAGCAAACGTCAAAGATCAGCCGAAGTCTTACAATGTACATATTTCTTCAAGGACTTGCCTTAGTACTCCGCCCAACACCAAACGGGTATATCGATTCTTCGACCACGAAGCTCATCACGACAAAGATCGGCGTTTTCCCCGTGGTGGTGATCCTGGCCGTAATTATTGCGTTGGTCTTTGAACGCCTACTTCGACGAAGTCGACTGGGGGTCGAACTTCGAGCAGTTGGTTCGTCTGAAGATCGCGCAGTGCGGTTGGGCGCCCGAATCAACACAACGATTGTCTGGGCACACATTCTCTGTTCTCTCCTTGCCGTGCTTGCTGGCTTGGTCCTTTCGAGTTTGGTGGGAGTGGGCCAATCCGGCCTCGGTTCGCAATACACGTTGACGAGCATCACGGCCGTGGTCCTCGGAGGCGCCAGCATCTTTGGAGGACGAGGATCATACTTAGGCGCTCTACTCGGGGCCTTCCTGATCCAAGAAATTATCTCGGCAACGAGCTTCCTCGGTCTCGAAACGGCCTGGCAGCAATGGTTACCCGGACTCTTGATTCTCGCTGGTGCCGCCCTCTTTTCCCGAGCCCGCAATCGCAAATAGAAGGCAAGCAAAAGGCCGAGCCCCCTCCGAGCTCGGCCTTTCACATTTTCCCATTATTTAAAGTTGTGCTTTTAGCTTTTCCAATTGCACATTCAATTGCTTTGGAAGTTTGTCACCGATCTTTGCAAACCACTCTTCGATCAGCGGAATTTCTTCCCGCCACTCGTCCTTATCGACCTTGATTGCGATAGCCATATCTTCATCGCTTACGTCAAGACCTACGACGTCCAAAGATCCTGGTTTCGGAGCAAGACCAATGGCCGTAGGAACCGATCCATCGGCGCCTTCAATTTGCTCGATCGCCCATTTGATAACGCGCGAGTTCTCGCCATACCCGGGCCAGACAAATTTCCCGCCAGCTCCCCGACGGAACCAGTTGACGTAGAAAATCTTCGGCAATTTCGACTGGTCGGCCTTTTCCCCGAGAGTCAGCCAGTGCTTCAAATAATCTCCAACGTGATAACCAATGAATGGCAGCATCGCCATCGGATCTCGTCGCACGATGCCAACTTGTCCGGTGGCTGCGGCCGTTGTTTCCGAAGACAAGGTCGCACCAAGGAAGACGCCGTGTTCCCAATCTCTGGATTGAATCACTAACGGCACGGTTGTCTTGCGTCGTCCGCCAAAGAAGATCGCCGAAATTGGAACACCATTTGGGCTCTCCCATTCAGGGGCAATGATCGGACACTGTGCAGCAGGTGTGCAGAAACGGGAGTTCGGATGCGAAGAAAGTTCTCCAGACTCAGGAGTCCAATCGTGCATTTTCCAATCGGTTAAGTGCGCTGGTGGTTGATCCGTCATACCTTCCCACCAGACATCTCCATCATCAGTGAGCGCGACGTTTGTGAAGATTGAGTTGCCCTTCTCGATAGTGCGCATTGCATTGGCGTTGGTTCCCCATCCGGTGCCCGGTGCAACACCGAAGAACCCCGCCTCGGGATTCATTGCATAAAGGCGGCCATCCTGGCCAAAACGCATCCAGGCTATGTCATCTCCGAGGACTTCAACCTTCCATCCTGGAATTGTTGGCTCGAGCATTGCCAAGTTGGTCTTTCCACAGGCAGATGGGAAAGCTGCCGCGATGAAGTGTGGGTTGCCATGTGGAGGCGTGATCTTGAGGATCAGCATGTGCTCAGCGAGCCATCCCTCGTCGCGCCCGATGACAGATGCAATTCGTAGTGAATAACACTTCTTTCCTAGAAGTGCGTTTCCACCGTATCCAGAACCGTACGACCAAATCGCATGGTCCTCTGGGAACTGAACGATGTACTTCGTCGGGTTGCAAGGCCATGGAACATCTGCGGCACCATCGACAAGTGGTGCACCGACCGAATGCAATGCGGCTACGTAACTTCCGTCGCTTCCCATTGCTTCAAGGGCTGCATCCCCCATACGGGTCATGATCCGCATGGAGGCCACAACGTATGCACTATCCGTTATTTGAACACCAAACATTGGATGATCGGAATCTAGGGGCCCCATGCAAAAGGGGATTACATACATCGTGCGGCCGCGCATGCTGCCTCGATAGAGATCGGTAAGCAGCGCCTTCATCTCTTTCGGGTCCATCCAATTATTCGTTGGGCCTGCATCGGCTTCATTCTGCGAGCAGATGAACGTGCGGTCTTCTACTCGCGCAACGTCGGATGGGTCCGATGCGCACCAGAAGGAATTGGGTTTCTTTTCAAGGCGGACAAACGTTCCGGCATCGACTAGCCCGGAAGTAATTGCCTCCCATTCATCTTCGCTCCCGTTACACCAGTAAATGTCATCGGGTTGGGTCAGGGCGGCTACTTCATCCACCCATAGCAGCAACTTTTCATTCGTTACCGTTGATGTCGTCATTGACTCTCCTTTAGCGATCAGCGGTGGGAAGGGGCATAATCTACCTATTCACGAAGTTTGACCAAACCAAAAGTGTCGTGATGTTCGTTACAAGGAAACAGTATTAC
>JAHEXJ010000059.1 GCA_023252155.1 Actinomycetes bacterium
ACTGCAGAGAAGGTCCGAAACGGACACATCCCTGCCGCCGGAGCATTAATTGGTGCAGTCATGAAAGACACCAAAGGCCAAGCAGATGCTGCCCGTGTGAGGGAGCTTCTACTTGGCCACCTGGGTCAAGCTTCTAGCTAGTTAGTGCGCTCCGACGATCAGGTCGGTTTCGACGAGTGAGTCGCGGCCGATTCTGATTGTTAAGAAGAGGACTACGGCGCCGGCTAGCAAAAGCCCTGCACCAACCTTGAACGATTCGGTGTATCCGTGGGTAAGTGCCGCGAATTGCGCAGCCTTTCCGTTGGCACCGTGGATCGCGATGTAACTCGCGGTCGCGGTAGCAGCAATCGTGTTAAGAAGTGCAGTACCGAGTGATCCACCGATTTGCTGGCTGGTGTTGAGCATTGCGCTTCCGACTCCAGAGTCGTGGCTTCCGATTCCATGAAGTGAGGTGGTGGCCATCGGAATAAAGACGAGTGCCATGCCGGTGCTCATGATGATCAACGTCGGAAGTACGTGAGTTACGTAGGAAGTGTGTGTCGTAATTCTTGTAAGAAGTACGAGACCGACTGTTGCTTGAATTAGTCCCCACATCATTAATGGACGTGGGCCAGTTTTTGGAAGCAACTTGGCGGCGACACCGGCGAAGAGAATGATTCCGATCGAGAACGGGAGGAATGCAAAGCCGGTGTGAAGTGGTGAGTAGCCCAAAATTACTTGGAGATAGAGACCAAGGAACAAGAACATTGAGAAGAGCCCTGAAGAGACGAACAGCGAGCCAAGGTATGAACCTGCGCGGTTGCGCTCGGCAAGAATTCGCATTGGTAGCAATGGGTTCTTTACGCGCATTTCAATTGCGATGAAGACGCTTAGGAACAGAGCAGCAAGTCCGAAGAACAAGATGGTGTGACCGTCTGTCCAGCCGTCTTTCGCTGCCAAGGTAAATCCGTAAACCAATGAGAACAACCCAGCGGTTGCTGTTAGCACTCCTGGAACGTCGTAACTGCGATCGCCAACTGCCTTAGATTCCTTGATGAAAGGACGAGCAAGCACTGCAGCCAAGATTGCGATCGGGACGTTAACGCCTAAGCACCAGCGCCAGTTTGCGTACTGGGTGAGTGTTCCGCCGAGGATGAGGCCGATTGCAGCTCCGCCGCCGGAGATTCCACCGTAGACGCCAAATGCTTTTGCGCGCTCTTTTGGTTCGGTGAACGTGACGTTAAGAAGTGAAAGTGCGGCAGGCATCAGAAGCGCGCCGAATGCGCCCTGTAATCCGCGCGCCGCGAATAGCAATGCCTGGGTTGAGGCGATTCCGCCGAGGGCGGATGCGCCAGCAAATCCAAGCAGGCCGACGACGAAAATCTTCTTGCGCCCAACATAGTCCGCAATCCGACCACCTAGGAGAAGCAGAGAGCCGAAGGCCAATGTGTAAGAAGTAATTACCCATTGCTGATTGGCATTGGAGATGTGCAAAGAAATCTTTGCGCTGGGAATTGCAATGTTGACGATTGATGAATCGAGGATGACCATTAACTGTGCAATGGCAATGACGAAAAGCGCCTTCCACCTCTTTGGATCGAGACCTTCTTCTGGGACGCCCTTGCGAACGTCAGATGTTAACTGGGACACGTGTATCTCCTTGCGAATCGGACTTGCGACGGATTACTTGCTTGTATTTGTTAAAACTGGAATGAGAACATCATCAACGAGGCTCTCGATGTATTTGCGACTGATAGCTTCGCGAGACATGAAAACTTTGAAACTGATGATCGCGGAAACGATCTGGTAAACCATTTCGCGCTTGGCATTTGACGGGATTTCTCCACGCAATACCGCGCGATCGAATATTGCCGAACCTGCAGCGCTTACCCTTTGTGACATCGGTTCAAGTAGTAGTGCCGATAGATCGGCGTCGTTACGAGCCGTGCACATGAGTCCAGCAATTAGCTGACCGTCTGCGCTCTTCATGATCTTGACCTTTTCGGAGACAGCCTCAACGAGATCTCCGCGAAGAGTGCCTGTGTCGATGACGGGCATCGCGCAGAAGGCGTAGTGGTGAACAGCGTCGGCTACTAAAGCGGCCTTGTTCTTCCATCGCCTGTAGATGGTTGCCTTGCTAACTCGGGCACGAAGGGCGACTAGATCCATCGTTATGCTCTCGTAACCCACTTCGCGAAGTAGTTCGACGGTGGCTTTTTCGATAGCGACATCTCGGGATTTATCGCGAGGACGTCCGATGCACTGAGTGATGGTCATGGCGTCCTCCTTGTCCTTACGAAACGATACCGTATCGTATCGTAAAGGGGAGCACTCATGCAAATTCATTCTTCAGGTGCCAAGTCGCTTGACTTCAATCGCATCTGTACGGACAATGTACGTAGTAAAAGGGAGGATTCGATGACTACGTCTGCGACGCAACGGTTCGAAATTCGTTTGCCTGAAGAAGCACTTCGCCAAATTCGTGAAGCTGCTGACTTGGAACGCGTTAGCGCGAGCAAGTTTGCTTTAGAAGCTGCCCTAGAGAGAGCTCAAGAAGTTATTGACGCGCAACGCACGTGGCGAGTTCCTGTTTCTTTCTTTGAGGAATTATTAAGTGCTCTTGATGCACCCCCGGTTTATAACGAAGAACTAGCGAAGGCGATGGCTGAGGCAGATGCATTGATTGAGCGCCGATAGCAGATGGCGACTGGCCGAATTGTTCGAGAACAGTTGGCAGACCATCACGACTTAAGTCATTTCAATTCGGGTGAATCGGAGATCGATTCCTGGCTCCGCAACTTCGCCCTTCGGGCAAGTTATCGCGATTACAGTCGGACCTACGTTTGGCATTATGGAGATGGCAAAGTTGTTGCATTCTTTTCTTTGTCCGCATTCGCATTAACCGCCGACGAACTACCAAAGAAACAGGCTCGGGGAGAGCAGGAAATTATTCCGGCTTTTTTGTTGGGAAAGTTCGCATTGGATGTTGCCCTCCAAGGAAAAGGTCTGAGCAGGCTCTTGATTGCAGATGCAATATTTGAAGCGAGTAAGGCATCGCAAGTTGCGGCCGCCCGCTACCTCGTGGTCGACGCACTGACACCCGACCTTGTTGAGCTATATGAGAAATTTGGCTTCAAGCGCCCCTTCGGTCCAGCAGGTGAGAAGACTCGCTTATGCGCCCTAATTAAGGACCTCGTTCGCAAGTGACATATTGAGATTTTGCAATACCTGCAGCATTGATCGCCTACGATTGCCCAATGAGCACAATGAAGCCCCGGTCTGGCCTAGTCACAGATGGAATGGAACGCGCTCCCGCCCGCGGAATGTTGCGCGCTGTAGGCATGAAGGACGGCGACTGGGTCAAGCCGCAGATCGGCATCGTCTCCTCCTGGAACGAGATCACCCCGTGCAACCTCTCCCTAGATCGTTTAGCCAAGGCTTCACGTCAGGGAGTCATCGACGCGGGCGGATTCCCCATGCAATTCGGGACAATTTCGGTATCTGATGGAATTTCCATGGGCCATGAAGGTATGCACTTCTCCCTTGTATCGCGCGAAGTAATTGCCGACTCTGTCGAGACAGTCATGCAAGCAGAACGTCTCGATGGAATGGTGACTTTTGCTGGTTGCGATAAATCATTGCCAGGGATGATGATGGCCGCAGCTCGAATCGATGTTGCGAGCGTTTTTGTTTACGCGGGCTCCACATTGCCAGGACAGGTTGATGGTAAAGATGTAACGATTATCGATGCCTTTGAGGCCGTTGGTGCGTGCGCTCGCGGACTGATTTCGCAAGGAAAACTAGATGAAATTGAACGTGCGATCTGTCCGGGCGAAGGTGCCTGCGGCGGAATGTACACAGCGAACACAATGGCAACGGTGGGGGAGGCAATCGGTCTCTCACTACCAGGATCGGCTGCGCCACCCGCAGTTGATCGTCGCCGCGATGCGTACTCCGTAAAAGCGGGCGCCGCTGTTGTCGAATTGATCCGTCAAGGAATCACGACTCGGGACATTCTTACCAAACCTGCTTTTGAAAATGCGATCACTGCGGTGATGGCACTAGGCGGCTCAACAAACGCCGTGCTTCATCTATTGGCGATCGCACATGAGGCCGATGTTGATCTAAACCTCGAAGACTTCCACCGAATCGGATCAAAGGTTCCGCTACTTGGAGACCTCAAGCCGTTCGGTCGATTTGTCATGAGCGATATGGACAAAGTTGGCGGAGTCCCAGTCGTGCTGAAAGCATTGCTGGACGCTGGTTTATTGCATGGTGATGTGCTCACGGTTACTGGAAAGACTATGGCCGAGAACTTGGCCGATGTTGCACCGCCGGATCCAGACGGGGCAATCTTGCACGCGATTTCCAAACCGCTTTCATTGGGTGGTGGAATTACAGTTCTTAAGGGATCACTCGCTCCAGAAGGTGCCGTTACAAAAACGGCAGGAGTGGATGTCGACTTGTTCGAGGGACCGGCAAAAGTCTTCGAACGAGAACAGCAAGCGATGGACGCACTCGAAAGCGGGAACATCCAGGCTGGCGATGTCGTGGTCATTCGATATGAAGGGCCAAAGGGCGGGCCAGGGATGCGCGAAATGTTGATGATCACCGGCGCAATAAAGGGCGCGGGTTTTGGAAAGTCAGTCATGCTCCTTACGGATGGTCGTTTCTCCGGGGGTACGACGGGTCTTTGTATTGGCCATGTTGCACCGGAGGCATCGCTGGGCGGACCGATTGCATTTGTACAAAATGGCGATCGCGTGCGCATCAATACGATCGAACGAACCCTTGATCTCTTGGTCGATGACACGGAAATGGCAAAGAGGCGAGAGAACTTCACGCCAGTTCCACACAAGTACACTCGTGGTGTTCTAGCCAAATATGCAAAGTTGGTTGGGTCAGCTAGCAAAGGCGCTGTCTGCGACTAAGATCACTTCTCACATTTTGAGATCGCAATCTCAAAGGGTTGACGGTGTTCGGCACGCACACGAGAATGTGTGCGTGAGAACATCAGTAGTGATTGAAAAGCGCGCGATCTAGCACAAACAGATCCCGCGCTACCCTCAGTTATCACTGAGGGTTTTTGCATTTAAAGAGGCTTTTTCCCCATTGGAAAAAGCAGAGCGAATGGACAAGGAAAGGAGTGGGTAGATGAGTAAAGAAATGACAGGGGCGTCCAGCCTCGTGAAGTCGTTAGAAGCTGCAGGTGTAGATGTCATGTTCGGAATTCCAGGCGGCGCGATTCTTCCCGCTTACGATCCGATCTTTGACTCAACCATCCGCCACATATTGGTCCGGCACGAGCAGGGCGCCGGCCATGCGGCCACGGGATATGCCCAAGTCACGGGACGACCGGGCGTCTGCATCGTTACTTCCGGTCCGGGAGCTACCAACTTGGTGACCGCGCTAGCCGATGCGCAAATGGACTCAGTTCCAGTCGTTGCAATCACCGGTCAGGTGCCATCGGCTGCAATCGGGACCGACGCTTTTCAAGAGGCGGACATTCGCGGAATCACGATGCCGATCACCAAACACAATTATTTGATCACCGATCCTGCCGAGATTCCTCGTGCAATTGCTGAGGCTTTTCACATCGTAACAACTGGTCGACCTGGTCCCGTTCTCGTTGATATCGCCAAAGATGCGCTGCAAAAAATGACTACTTTCAAGTACCCCACCAAGATTCAGTTGGCGGGATACAAGCCACAAGTTGAACCGGACGCCGAGGCAATTCGCGATGCTGCAGATCTGATCGCGCGATCCACCAAGCCAGTTCTATTTGTTGGCGGTGGTGTCATCAAAGCCAACGCACATAAAGAGCTTATGCGTCTTGCCGAACTAACCGGTGCCCCAGTTGTCACAACATTGATGGCGCGCGGCGCATTCCCTGATAGCCACCATCTCCATTTGGGAATGCCCGGAATGCACGGCACCGTTGCTGCGGTTACGGCATTGCAGAAGGCCGATCTTCTGATCACTCTTGGCGCTCGCTTTGATGATCGCGTTACCGGCAAGCTCTCCTCCTTTGCCGTTAATGCAAAGGTCATCCACGCCGATATCGATCCTGCTGAAATTGGCAAGAATCGCTACGCAGATATTGCCGTCATTGGAGACTTGCTGCACACGATTAAGGCCCTGATTCCCGCGGTCGAGGCAGAATTCAAGAAAAATAGACCCGACCTCACTACTTGGTGGCGGTCGATGGATTCACTGCGAAAGACCTACCCGTTGGGTTACACCAAACCTGAAGACGGTTCGCTTTCTCCTCAGTACGTCATCGAACGCGTAGGTGCGATTTCGGGTCCTGATTCAATTTATGTTGCAGGCGTTGGACAACATCAGATGTGGGCTTCGCAATTTGTGAAGTATGAAAAGCCTCGCACCTGGCTCAACTCAGGCGGCCTCGGGACGATGGGTTATGCCGTCCCCGCTGCTATGGGTGCAAAAGTCGGAGCGCCGGATACGACCGTATGGGCAATTGACGGTGACGGTTGTTTCCAGATGACCAATCAAGAACTCGTCACATGCGCTCTCAACAACATTCCAATCAAGGTTGCAATCATCAATAACGAAAGTTTGGGCATGGTTCGCCAATGGCAGACCATGTTCTACGAGAGTCGTTACTCCAACACTTCCCTTCAGTCCAAGTTCATTCCCGACTTCGTAAAGTTGGCGGATGCGATGGGCTGCGTTGGACTTCGATGCGAGCGTCCAGAAGATGTCGACGCAGTAATCAATGAGGCGATGTCGATCAACGATCAGCCAGTCGTTGTCGATTTCCGCGTTTTTAAAGATGCGATGGTCTGGCCGATGGTTGCCGCTGGTGCATCAAATGACGAAATTATGATCGCTCGGGGACTGGCCCCCGACTGGGATTCGCAGGAGTTGTGATGAGCAAACATACGCTGGCAGTTCTCGTTGAAAATAGCCCTGGTGTTCTTGCCAGGGTCGCCTCTCTCTTTTCTCGTCGTGCGTACAACATCGACTCACTTGCTGTTGGACCCACCGAAAACCCTGACCTATCGCGGATGACAATTGTCCTCAACGTTGAAGGGCACGTACTTGATCAAGTAATGGCTCAGGTCTACAAGCTCGTAAATGTAATTGCCGTGTCCGAGATGCCATCTGCATCCACCGTTCATCGCGAGTTGCTGTTAGTAAAGGTCGCGACAAACAAGATCGCTGAAATCTTGGAGATTGTCGAACGCTTCGACGCCAAGTTGGTGGACGAAGAAGAACAGGCACTGACGATCGAATGCACCGCCGAGAGCGCCCATATTGAGGCGCTGCTCAAGGCTCTCACTCCATTTGGGATTAAGGAATTAGTCCAGTCGGGGTTGGTAGCACTCGAGCGTGGCACCGCTGCACTTTCAGACCGTACGCTTAGCGCGCAAGGAATATCTACGCTCCACGAAATTGGCACCCAAGCCGATTATCAGAACTAAGACCAAAGACAAAAGAAAAAGAAAAGGGAGAACACCGTGGCAA
>JAHEXJ010000025.1:0-20897 GCA_023252155.1 Actinomycetes bacterium
CGATCTTCTCATACACCCCAGCAATTTATTTCTAACAATTCACGAATCAATTGGGCATGCCACTGAGTTAGATCGCGCCATTGGATATGAGGCAAACTACGCAGGTACCTCCTTTGCGACACCAGACAAGTTGGGACATCTGCAGTATGGCTCAGAGTTAATGAACGTGACTGGAGATCGAATCACTCCACATGGCTTGAGTACCGTTGCTTTTGATGATGAAGGTGTTGCCGCCCAGCAATGGGACATCATTAGAAATGGCGTGTTGGTGGGCTACCAACTTGATCGACGGATCGCGGCTCGAGTAGATCGAGACAGAAGTAATGGATGTGCGTACGCAGATTCCCCCGCACACGTTCCAATTCAGCGAATGCCAAATGTCTCCTTACAGCCAGATCCCGCCGGTCCAGACTTAAAGGGCTTAATTAGCAGAATCGAAGATGGAATTTTTATCAAGGGTGATAAGTCATGGTCGATTGATATGCAGCGCTACAACTTTCAATTTACTGGTCAACAGTTTCATCGCATCAAGAATGGGCAACTGGTGGGTCAACTCAAAGACGTTGCCTACCAAGCTACAACGACTGATTTTTGGGGCGCCATGAGTTCTGTCGGAGGACCATCCACATACTCCCTGGGTGGCGCCTTTAACTGCGGCAAGGGTCAACCTGGCCAAGTCGCATCTGTCAGCCATGGTTGCCCTGCTGCGATATTTGACCAAATTAACGTTTTGAACACAGTAGCGGAAGGAAGAGCATGATCTCACCCCAGGAACTAATCGAACGCATCACAATATCTGCCGACTACGACGATTGCATTGTCATAGTTAATGAACAAAGTCAGGCGAATCTACGCTGGGCAAACAGCACTCTCACAACAAATGGTGTGATAACAGAACGTTCCGTAACGGTTATAGCCTTCGTGGCACTCGACGGTGGCATGGCTTCTGGAATTATCACACGGACCGACCTTACGATGGAGGATTTGGACTCAATTGCGAAGGAAGCAGGTGCGGCAGCCCGTGCCGCGGGGAAAGCAGATGACGCAGCTGAGATTGCCAGTAATCTCTCCGTCGGCCAATGGGCCAGTGCACACGAACCCACAAGTTCGACAATATTTGCGGCGATCGCACCCGAACTGGGCGATATGTTCAAGCGTTCGCGCGAAAGTCAGATAGAACTTTTCGGGTATGCCCAACACACACATCGCACCACGTGGGTCGGTTCAAAAGGTGGACTGCGTCTTCGCTGGGATCAACCTTCGGGTCGAATTGAAATGACGGGAAAATCCCACCAACGAACCCGATCGACGTGGGAAGGAGTAGCCACTCGAGACTTTTCAAATGTCTCCATTGATGGCATTGACTCAGCAATTCGCAAACGGCTTGATTGGCAATCAAAAAGGATAGACATTTCAGGCGGACGATACGACACGGTGATGCCTTCGGGTTGTGTCGCCGACCTCTTTACCTACCTCCTATGGAGCGGAGCGGCGCGTGATGCCCACGAAGGAAGATCTGTATTCTCTCAAAGAGGTACCTCCGTCCATAAAACCCGAGTGGGAGAGAACCTATCGAACCAGAAAACCAATCTCTATTCAGATCCGAACTATCTTGGACTAGAGGCTTCACCATTTTTTGTTGCAACATCCAGTGGTCCCATCAGCTCCGTTTTCGACAATGGACAGAAATTGAGCAATACACCTTGGCTCACTAAAGGAACCCTTACTTCTCTGGTACAGACTCGAGCCTCCGCTGTCGACACTGGCCTCTCCTTTACTCCTATGGGCGAAAACCTGATCATGGATGTCGACGCTGCCACGGGTTCGCTTGAAGATCTGGTTGCCGACGTTGATGACGGGCTGCTTCTCACCACGCTCTGGTACATCCGAGAAGTCGACCCGATCACCCTGTTAGTAACCGGATTGACACGCGATGGGGTTTATCGCGTCAAGGGAGGCGAAGTGATTGGCTCAGTCAACAACTTCCGCTGGAACGAATCCCCCGTCAGTCTGTTGTCCCGAATGAAATCGGTCGGCAAGACTGAAATTACGCAGCCACGCGAATGGGGCGATTACGTTGATCGCACCGCCATGCCTCCGGTAGTTTTTGAGAACTTCAACATGTCCACAATCAGTATGGGTACTTGAGTGTTCTTATCGAAGATGTCCCTGCTCATTTGCCGAACGCAACGCACGCAACCCGTCGCTCGGCCAAATGGAAATAGAAGTTAGTGAACACGGCGATACGTCAATATGGAAAATGCTCTCGGGTGAGGCGCCCGTCGCCAATCGAACGGCTTCCTTAATCACTCCGTTGTGGCTTACAACAACTATTCGCTTGTGTGGGTATTTGGCGACCAACTTATCCAAGGCTTCGTCCACCCGCCAGCCAACCGCGTCGTAGGACTCGCCTCCCGGTGGGGCGTAAGAAGAAGAGGACAACCAGGTCTTGTACTCAATCGGATAAGTGTTGGCCACTTGGTCTATGGACATCCCGTCCCATAAACCGAAGGCACATTCAAACCATGCCTCATCAAAGATGATTGGCAGACCGACGGCTGAAGAGATTATCTCGGCCGTTTGTCTCGTTCGCTGTAAAGGCGAGGCAATGAGAATTTCTGGTGACAATTTTGCAATCTCTTTGGCGAGCAAAGCTGCCTGAGATAGGCCGGCTTGCGTCAAAGGTGGATTCGGCTCTCCGCTACCCGAAAACTTTCGGTCAGGCGTCAAGATAGTTTCTCCATGACGGACGAAATAAATCATGGTTGGAACTTCCGGCATTCGAAGACGCTCTGTCAGGAAGTTGACCTGCTGAGTAACTTTGCCGCTGCGTTCATCCAATGCTCTGTTGGCCAAACGATCTGCATGTGCATTTTCTTCACGCGGAATCCATGTGTATGTCACAAGCGATGGCGCATGCGCAGAAATGGCTTCCTTCGCCAAGATCTTCATTCCGTCGTGCTTGATCTTCCAGCGCCCTGACATCTGTTCAACAACCAACTTGCTGTCCATGCGAACATCAATTGTCGCTTCGGGATCAAGTTGATGAATTGCGGTCAAGCCCGCAACTAGTCCGCTGTACTCGGCGACGTTATTTGTCGCCACCCCGATGTAGTCGTAAAGCTCGGCAATTACAATATTTCCTTCGTGCAAAACGGCTCCGTAACCGGCAGGCCCAGGATTGCCTCGCGAGCCGCCATCGGCGGTCATTACGAAATGACGGGCCACTACTTTGCTCCGCGGACCAAAATGCAACGACATTCTTCGCAACGAACGACTTCATCCGAGGCAAGTGTTTTTATCCGCCCGATCTCGACACTGTTGATTGCCAAATGACAGCCGTCACATCTTCCGTCAACCATGGCGGCAGCACCTGTGCCGTTATTGTTCGCCCGAATCTTTTCGTAAAGTTCTAGTAGAGCGCCGTCTATGGTGGATGCCGTTGCTTTGCGCTCCTGTGTCAGTGAAGCAATCTCTAATTCAATTTCTTCGCTCGCGCGAACCTTGCGCCCGGTGATCTCCTCGAATGCAGAATTGAGAGTAGTTTCTTCAGCTTTAAGCTCATCTAGGCGTTCCTTGATCGAATCAATCCGAAGCATGATCTCAAGTTCGACTTCTTCCAACTCGGATCTACGAGCGGAAAGAGTCTGGACTTCATGTTGCAATTTCTCGAGCTCCTTGGCGGAGGTCGACCCATCTGCGAGGCGCTTCTCGTCTCGTTCGAGTCGGGTCGCCACTTGCTCGACGTCGGCTTCAGATCGAAGAAGTTCACGCTTTATATCGCTTATCTGAGTCTGGGCCGCGATCGCCAAATCTCTAACAACTGCCATACGTTGGGTCCTGGCGAGTAACTCAGCAATTTCGGGAAGAGCCGCTAACTTATTTCGAAGAGTGGCGACGGCAAAGTCCATCCGCTGAATATCCAATATTTGAAGTTGATCACTGGGGGCGGCGTTCATCTTCTTCCCCTCTACTACTGCAACTGGTGGGCGCTGAGGGTTTCGAACCCCCGACATCCTCGGTGTAAACGAGGCGCTCTACCACTGAGCTAAGCACCCTAACGGTGGCGCGATTCTACTGGAATAGGCCACTTTCAACGAATTGAGGCTCTAGAGCGCTGCAATTGCCTCTTTATATTCGATGACGCTACGGGCATCGCCCATGCCATTCACGACCTGCCAACGCAGAATTCCAGATTTATCGATGATGAAGGTTCCTCGGATGGCACATCCACGATCTTCGTTGAAGACTCCATATGCCTTAGAAACGTTTCCGTGTGGCCAGAAGTCAGAGAGCACTGGGAATTTGTACCCTTGCGCTTCGCTAAATGTGCGCTGTGAAAAGATCGAATCACAAGAAATTGCCAACAATTGAACTGCGTCATTTTGGAATGCAGATAGGTCATCGCGAATCTCGCACAACTCTCCCGTACATGTGCCCGTGAAAGAAAATGGATAAAAGAGAATGACAACATTCTTCTTATCTCTAAAAGATGCGAGCGAAACTTTCACTCCATGCTGGTCGGATAATTCGAAATCAGGGGCTTTGTTTCCAATAACTAGTGACATGCGCGCAAACCTATCTCTTGCCGGCTTTTCTCGCCACAAGACGGGTCGCTGACCAATCAGGTGCGACTGAGAGAGTGGACGTTTGACTAAGACCTGCAGTGGGCGCGGCATCTTGGATATCACTTGGTTCTACGTGATTGCGACGACCGACTTTTGGGGTGAGAACCCAAATGGGACCGCCATCAGTGAGATATGCAAGTACGTCTACGAGAGCATCTACCAAATCGCCGTCATCATCTCGCCACCACAGCACTACTGCATCGACAACTTCTTGGACTTGGCCACTAATTAATTGAGTTCCAGTTGTCTGGACAATTTCACTACGCAATGACTCATCGGAATCATCGCCGTATCCGGACTCCAGAACAAGAAAACCTGGCTCAAAACCCATCCGACTTGCCATCGACCCCGAGGGGGTATTCACCAACGACCATCCCTTCTTCAATTGGCACAGTTTGCCGAGTGATAAGTCCACCCAAGACTTGCCCTACGCGCAAGTCCATTTGGGCTTTATTTCCTCGAAATTCGCCTCCGTACGGCAAAAACATCTCATGTATCGGGCTGGAGAAGGCGCTAATGTGACGGCGGACCCATGGAGAGGGGAAGATAGGCCCATGAGCGAAAATTTTGAGGCGCCCGAACAAGTCATTGACCAACTGGTGGACACAGACCCAGAAGAAACGGCCGAATGGCATGCCTCTTTTGATTCAGCCCTAGAACACGCAGGCCCGGTTCGAGCTCGATATCTCATGTTGAGTCTGTTGAAGCGAGCGCGCGAAAAGAACGTCGGCATGCCATATCTTCGAACCACCGACTACATCAACACCATTCCGCCAGAGAAAGAGCCAGCATTCCCGGGCAACGAAACTATCGAGCGTCGAATTCGCGCTTTCATTCGATGGAACGCGGCAATGTTGGTGCATCGCGCACAGCGACCAGGAGTCGGAGTAGGCGGACACATCTCAACCTATGCCTCATCGGCAGCGCTTTATGAAGTTGGCTTTAATCATTTCTTCCGCGGTAAAGATCATCCAGGAGGCGGAGACCAGATTTATTTCCAGGGTCACGCGAGCCCAGGAATGTACGCCCGTGCATACATGGAGGGCCGATTTAGCGAAAACCAACTTGACGGTTTCCGCCAAGAACTTTCCCATGAAGGTGGAGGTCTCTCCTCTTATCCGCACCCGCGACTCATGCCTGAGTTCTGGGAATTTCCGACGGTGTCGATGGGCCTTGGTCCGATCAACGCCATTTATCAGGCGCGCTTCAACCGCTATCTACACAATCGCGGAATCAAAGACACCAGCGATCAAAATGTTTGGGCATTTTTGGGTGATGGCGAAATGGACGAGCCGGAGAGTTTGGGTGCGATCAGCCTGGCCGCTCGCGACGGTCTGGATAATCTGACATTTGTTATTAACTGCAACTTGCAACGCCTTGATGGACCAGTACGCGGCAACGGCAAGATCATCCAAGAACTCGAATCTATCTTCGGCGGTGCAGGATGGAACGTCATTAAGGTCGTGTGGGGACGCGAGTGGGATCCACTTCTTGCCCAAGACCGAGAAGGCGCACTCGTTGGTTTGATGAATCAAACTCCGGACGGCGACTATCAGACTTTCAAGGCCGAAAACGGCGCGTACGTTCGAGACCATTTCTTCGGTCGCGATCCACGAACGGCGGCGATGGTTGCGGGCTGGACCGATGATCAAATTTGGGGACTCAAGCGAGGCGGTCACGACTATCGCAAGTTGTATGCCGCATATCGAGCCGCTTCAGATCATAAAGGTCGACCCACCGTCATTCTTGCCAAGACCATTAAGGGTTGGACGCTTGGTTCAAGCTTTGAGGGTCGAAATTCAACGCACCAGATGAAGAAGATGACGATGGACGACATCATGACCTTCCGCGATCGTCTTCACATTCCAATCCCTGATGATCAACTAGATGCAAAACTTCCGCCCTACTACAAGCCGCCAGTAAATTCGGAAGAGCATGAGTACCTCATGGAACGCCGCCGACTCTTGGGCGGATCCGTTCCGCGTCGCAGGGCGATTTCAAAACCACTCCCCCAGCCACCTGACACGGTTTACGAGTCTGCAAGACGAGGATCTGGAAACCAGGAAGTGGCGACAACTCAAAGTTTTGTAAGACTCCTGAAAGATCTTCTGAAGGATCCAGGTCTTGGCAAGCGTTTCGTCCCGATTATTCCCGATGAAGCCCGCACCTTCGGCATGGATTCGCTCTTCCCGACGTTGAAGATCTATTCACCACTGGGCCAGACATACACCTCTGTTGACCGCGAACTCATGCTCTCTTATAAAGAGTCAACAGCGGGCGTCATCTTGCATGAGGGCATTAACGAAGCGGGATCCGTTGCTTCGTTCACGGCCGTTGGCAGCTCTTATGCGACTCACGACGAACCAATGATTCCTATTTACATCTTCTACTCGATGTTTGGATTCCAACGCACCGGAGATGCATTCTGGGCAGCCAGCGATCAGATGGTGCGCGGTTTTGTACTCGGAGCAACCGCAGGACGGACAACGCTCAACGGCGAAGGACTTCAGCACGAAGATGGTCACTCACTGCTTCTAGCATCGACGAACCCAGCGGTTGTCGCTTATGACCCAGCATTTGCATATGAAGTTGCCCATATCGTCAAAGACGGACTTCGTCGCATGTACGGTGAAAACAGCGAGAATATTTACTACTACCTCACTGTCTACAACGAGCCGTACGCACAGCCGGCGGAGCCTGCGAACCTAGATACCGAAGGCCTGTTGCGCGGTATTTATCTCTACTCGCCAACAACGGGACACGGGACAAAGCCAGCGCAAATTCTGGCATCTGGTGTAAGCCTGAATTGGGCAATCAAGGCGCAGAGACTTCTCGAGGAAGATTGGGGCGTCAGCGCTTCGGTGTGGTCGGTAACCTCCTGGAATGAATTGCGCCGAGACGGAGTGCAGGTCGAACAGCACAATCTGCTCCATCCAGATGACCAGAAACTGGCCTACGTCACCAAAAAGTTGGCGCAGGCGCAAGGCCCCGTAATCGCGGTCAGCGATTTCATGCGTGCAGTGCAAGACCAAATTGCGCCGTGGGTGCAACAGCCATTCGTTTCTCTAGGTACAGATGGCTTTGGTCTTTCAGATACTCGTGGCGCACTGCGCCGCCACTTCAAAGTCGATGCAGAGTCAATTGCCATAGCGGTCTTGTCCCAGCTCGCCAAGAGCGGTGCAATCAATTCCAACGTAGTCATGGAAGCAATCGACAAGTATCAAATCTTTGATGTAACCGCTGCCGATGCCGGCAACACGGAGGGCTCTGGTTGATCGGTCGAATCCCCATCGAGGATATCTCCCCCGTTGTTAGATTCGGGGGAGAGTTTGTTCCTGTTAAGGCCATTGCTGGAGAAGAAATTACAATCGCTGCCACCGTGTTCCGCGAGGGCCACGACGGCCTAGGGGTGGAAGCGATTCTCAGCGATGAAAAGGGAAGAGAAATTGCCCGCTCGCGTATGCACGAAATTTGGCCAGGCACGGATAGATTTGAAACCAAACTCACGCCTCCGAAGATTGGCAACTTCACATTCTTCCTCGAATCCTTCGACGATCCGTTTCGCACGTGGAATCATGATTCCGAAATAAAGATTAGCGCCAATATTGATCCAGAACTTTGTTGCGAAATCGGCGCGCTTTTATTTCAAGAAAAGATCAAGACAGATAGCCAATCGTCGGGACTTCTCATTCCGGCTTTAGAGGCATTGAGAAATAAGAATCTTGCACCAGCAAACCGCTTCTCAGTTGCAACCGGTATAGAAATACGCGAGTACTTTGAAAATAATCCGCTGCGTCGACTGCTCACGAAATCAGATGCGTATCCCATCAGGGCCGATAGGGATCGAGCGCTAATCGGTGCTTGGTATGAATTCTTTCCACGTAGCGAAGGCGCGACGACGACCTCAAGCGGGACATTTGCCTCGGCGGCCAAGCGTCTTCCTGACATCGCCGCAATGGGATTTGATGTCCTCTACCTTCCTCCAATCCACCCCATCGGGGAGACTTTTCGAAAAGGCGCGAATAATTCTCTCAATGCAACCAAAAGCGATCCTGGTGTCCCGTGGGCAATTGGTAGCGAATTCGGAGGGCACGATTCAATAAATCCGGCGCTTGGATCTATGCAAGATTTCGAAGACTTCGTATCCAAAGCTAAGAAATTGGGATTGGAAATCGCCCTGGATTTTGCGCTTCAAGTCTCCCCCGATCATCCATGGGTGAAGGAACACCCTCTCTGGTTCAATCATCGGCCAGACGGAACGATTGCTTACGCTGAGAATCCCCCAAAGAAGTACCAAGACATTTACCCTATAAATTTCGACCAAGATCATCCCGGAATTGTGCAAGAGGTTTTGCGTCTTCTGCGTTTCTGGATCAACAAAGGCATAACAATTTTCCGGGTCGACAACCCACACACCAAACCGGTTGCTTTCTGGCAAGAAGTTCTCACACTGATCTGCATTGAGAGCCCCGATGTCGTCTTCCTTGCTGAAGCGTTTACTCGCCCGGCCATGATGCATGCCTTAGGAAAAGCCGGATTTCACCAGTCTTACACGTATTTCACCTGGAGAACTAGCAAGCAAGAATTAACTTCCTATGCAAACGAACTTGCCACTAGCAGCAGCGCATTCTTCCGTCCGAATTTCTGGGTAAACACTCCAGACATTCTGCCTTTCCATCTGCAAAGCGGAAATCCCGCGATGTTCGCCCTCCGAGCAGTTCTTGCCGCGACACTCTCACCGTCGTGGGGCATGTACGCGGGTTATGAATTGTTTGAGCACTTGCCTTTGCGCGAGGGAGCCGAGGAGTACTTGGATTCGGAGAAATATCAGATCAAGATCCGAGACTGGCAGGGAGCGGCAAAGAGCGGCCACACCCTCGCGCCATTCGTGACCAAACTCAATCAGATTCGTCGCGAGCATCCTGCCTTGCAACGATTGCGCAACTTGGTATTCCATAACACTGGATCAGATGCCATCATTGCCTACTCCAAACATGAAGGGTCGGATCTGGTCCTCGTAGTAGTCAACCTTGATCCAACATTTGCGCAGGAGACGACGGTCCATTGGGACATCAGCGCGCTAGGCCTTGTCTCGGGCCGATTCGTGGCGCACGACCTACTGGATAACTCCATATTTAACTGGCAGCAAGATACTTTCGTCCGACTCGATCCAGCTGGGCTTACGGGCAAAGTGGCCCACATCGCGTACGTAAATTTGGATTAGGAAGTACATGACATCTCTCGGAGAACTCGATCTTTACCTAATCGGCGAAGGTCGTCATGAAAAACTCTGGGAGGCACTCGGTGCCCATGTTGATCGCGATGCAACGGGTGCGTTACTTGGTACCAGATTCGCCGTGTGGGCGCCGAATGCACAAGGCGTCAGTTTGGTCTGCGATTCAAATTTCTGGGATAAAGAAACCAACAAAATGTCACCGCTTGGAAACAGCGGAATCTGGGAAATCTTCATCCCGGGTATCGAGCCCGGGGTTCGATACAAATATGCAATTCACCAGAAGGACGGTCGCTGGGTAGATCACGCCGATCCAATGGCTCAGCAAACTGAAATCCCTCCACTCACTGCATCGGTTGTCTCTGAATCGCAATTCTTCTGGGGAGATGAATCCTGGCTCGAACAGCGCAGCCAGTTCCAATCTTGGAAAGCGCCAGTTTCGGTATATGAAATACATCTAGCATCATGGAAAATGGGATTGAGTTATCGCGAATTAGCCAGCGAACTAATCTCGTACGTGACGGAGCAAGGATTTACTCATGTGGAGTTGCTTCCGGTGATGGAGCATCCGTACGGACCTTCTTGGGGCTATCAAGTAACTTCTTTCTTTTCCCCCACATCTCGCTTTGGCTCACCAGATGAATTTAGATACCTCGTCGATGAATTACACAAGGCAAATATCGGCGTGATTCTTGATTGGGTTCCAGCTCATTTTCCAAAAGATGAATGGGCTCTGGCAAAATTCGATGGAACCGCCCTCTACGAACACGCAGATCCAAGACTGGGTGAACACCCCGATTGGGGAACACTGATCTTTAATTTCGGCCGCAACGAAGTAAGAAATTTCCTCGTCGCAAGTGCGCTTTTCTGGCTCAGCGAATTCCATGTCGACGGACTTCGGGTCGATGCGGTCGCCTCTATGCTCTATTTGGATTATTCTCGAAAAGAGGGTCAGTGGTTGCCGAATAAATTCGGTGGTCGCGAAAACTTGGAGGCGGTTCAACTCCTCAAGGAAGCTACCTCAACGGCTTACAGAACCCACCCCGGAATCATGATGATTGCAGAGGAGTCCACTGCTTGGTCGGGCGTATCTCGCAGCACCGATTCTGGGGGACTTGGATTCGGATTCAAATGGAACATGGGGTGGATGCACGACACCTTGTCATATTTGGCTAGAGATCCAATCCATAGGGTGCATCACCACAATGAAATCACTTTCTCGATCCTTTACGCATGGAGCGAGAATTATGTTTTGCCCATTTCCCACGACGAAGTTGTCCATGGCAAAGGGTCTTTAGTCAACAAATTCCCGGGTGACAGATGGCAGAAATTGGCCACTTTGCGCGCTATGTACGGGTACATGTGGGCTCATCCAGGCAAGAAGTTGCTTTTCATGGGTTGCGAATTTGCGCAAAATGACGAATGGAAAGATAGCGAGAGCCTGCAGTGGTACCTGACTCAATTCGACGAGCACCGCGGCATACAAAAAACCGTGCAGAGCTTAAATGAGACTTACCGTTCGATTCCTGCCCTTTGGGAACAAGACACTTCGCCTGAAGGTTTTACATGGCTTGTCAACCATGACGCTGCGGGAAATATTCTTGCCTTTGTTCGCTGGGACCAATCACGCAAGCCGTTAGTGTGCGTGACCAATTTCTCCCCCGTGCCACAAGAGTGGTACACAATGCCCTTTCCAGTTTCTGGAACTTGGCATGAGGTGATGAACACCGATGATCTTGCATTCGGCGGAAGCGGTGTTTCCAATATCGATCTAGTTGCCGAGGCAACTTCAGGCAATCAAGTCACCCTTCGAGTTCCGCCGCTTGCCACTATCTGGCTTCAACTCACATAGTAGGTGCCTTAAATCTTACGAGTTCTACGCTAATGGCTGCCCATCGGCCGACAAAAGTTGCCTGGTCACGATTAAAATAAAATCAAATACAGTCCAAAATCCAAATCCGCCCATAGTAAGAAGTTTGAGAATTCCAAGACGCGGATATCCCAAATAGAAGCGATCTAGTCCTAATGAACCCAAGAAGAAGGAAAGCAGCACCGCGGTCATAAATCTCTTGGGTGGATTTTTACCCGCCGAGTTGCTCATACACTGTCACTCTCCTTGAATGCCTTGGCGGTAAACGCCACCGCTATCAACATAGCGCTCGGAATCGCGAAAGCAACGCCAATCGAAGTGAATTGCGCAGTCCAGGCGATGATCCCCTTGCACACAAATATGAGAGCCGTATTTAGCGCTCCCAATTGACCGATTACGACACTGCCAGGTGCGGTTGAGCGTCGATTAGCCGCATCCATAAATGTCGGTACGAGGAATGAGACCCCCAATCCCCCTATTAGCGAACCAGCTGCGAATATTCCCAACGCTAGGACAGGGTGGCTAATACTCAACGCGCGTCCAACAACAACCGAAATGATGAAGGACACGCCGCCCAAGATCGTGACGATCTTGGTTAAGGAGGCAATACCGATTCGTTGCGTTATGCGATGAACAAATAATCGCCCAACTATCATCCCAGAAACGAATACGACATACGGAATGGCGCTTGCACCAGACTTGACATGCAGTTCTTGATTGGAAAAAATCGTTGACCAATCCCCCGAGGCCAATTCCAGCATACTTGCGCCGATCAGGCCAAAACTCATCACCCAATCAATTTTGAACGATCGGAAGAGAGCCCTAACCGAGTACTGCTCATCAACCTCACTACTTGCTTGCATGAGAGAACTCCCAAGCCTGTTGATGATGACCATGATGATGGCGTAAGCAACAGCACACAAAATGTCGATATGCAGAACAAGGGAGACTCTTCCCGCAAGAAAACCTGAAAGTATTGCCGTTGAAAGTGCGCCCAGCGACCAAAGCCCATGCAATCTAGGAATCAATCTCTCGCCTGTCGGAGCTTGCTCATGGAGACCCTGGCTATTAATCGATATGTGAAAAGCTGATATGCCCGCACCGAATGCCATATTGCAAATGGCAAATTGCCATGTAGAAGTCAGATGAACAATGGTTGCGATCGAGCCAAAAAGCAGCGTCGCACTTGTCATCATGAGTACTCGCGTTCCATAACGATGCACAAGTTGGCCCACCGTAAACAGTGCGACAAGAGAACCTATTGCACTAATGCTTAGCAAAGTTCCGAATTCTCCATTGCTGACATTGAGATTGTGCTTGATCTCGGGGAACCTTGGAACCCAGGCGATGATACTGAAGCCAAATAGGAAAAATAATGCGCCCAACATCTTGCGCGAGGGAGAATTCACTTAGAAAAGGGCGCTGGCTAGGGCGCTGCGAGCCTTCACGAGTCGAATGTCTGCTGGATCAATCAGCAAGAAGAGCTCGAGCAGGTGGTTTTTAGCCCGTGCTTGCTCCTCCCCTGAAAAACTCCTCACGCAGTCCAGTAAACGACTAAACGCTGCATCAACATTACCGGCGATCATCTCGCCATCGGCGCACTTGATCTGCAACTCCAGATCTTTGGGCTGATCCGAAGCGAGTTTAGTTACTTCGGCTAAATCCAAACCTTTCGTGCGGATGAGCAGTTGAGTTTGTGCCAGGCCAAGTTTTGCAAAATTGTCGTTCGGTTTGCGAGCAAGTAGTTTCTTATAAGCCGCCTCGGCCGTCACGAAATCACCTGAGTCCAGGGCCGCAAAAGCCTCGACTTCTTCGGGCTCCATTGTCTCCTCCACAGGAGAGCCAATTCCTTGCTCTGCGGCAATTGAAAGAACTTTGTCGACCACAGCCCGAATCTGAGCTTCAGGGTAACTTTGTTCGAAGAGCGGAATGATTTGCTCGGCCACAAGGGCAATCGCATAAGGAACTGTGCGCACTTGAAGCGCAGTAGCCACTTGGGCTTCCGCATCGACGTTGACTGAACCTAGGACCCACTTGTCACCATCACTGGTCTGCAATTTTCCAAGAGTGTCGAGCACAGCAAGTGAATCTGGGCTTCGAGACGACCAACATAAAAGTATGACTACTTGAGTTTTCGAAAGCGAGACAAATTCACTTGTGAGATTGGCGGCCGTCACCTGCTTGCCTACGGCTACTGCCGGTTTTGTATTCGGCGTTTTCCCAAGACCACTCAAATCAAAGGCACGACCAAAATTAGAAGGTAAAGTCACTGGCCTATTATCACCTTAAAACAACACCCGAATCTCTACGGAATGGCAGGATCTCGGCGATATACGAGTTTGCCGCAAATTCCAGCCCGACGTCGTGTCCGGCCTTCTCGCTCAAATACCATCGGTGCTCCAGTACTTCATGAAAGAATTGTGCAGGTTCGATCCGCCCCTGAAGATGCTCTGGTATCAACTCATTTATCCGATTGAAGACCTCACGCATCCAGCGTCCCGCAACCTGCTCAACCGAAACGCCAGGCTCTTCTTCCCGGGTTCGATATCGGTCGAAGGATGCCAACAATCTTTTTGCTTGAAGTTCCTCAGTCTCAAGCCCTGTGAGGTCGCGCAATCTCGCCTGGTGATACCCGGCCGCAACGAGTTTCGGTTGGAATGCGAGCGCCTGATGTTCTCCGTCCAGAGAAACAGAAACCTCCTCAACGGCAAAACCAAGATCTTGGAGTTGACGCATTGCACGCTCAACCGCGTGGCGATCTTTAGGATCTAAAAGTTGAGGTTCCTTAAGCGCAGCCCACAGTCGGCGATAGCGTTTAATAACTCCATCACTTGCCCGCACCGGATCCATGCCGGGGTACAGCACCCCAGAGAGAGCGAGATCTTCCAACTCTGCGGCAACATTGAAGTGGGCAATATCTAAATCATGCTCGCGTTGTCCAGTCGAGAGCATCTTATGAAATTCGCCAGTCTCTGCATCGACCAGATATGCCGCAAAACCTTCAGCATCACGTCTAAAGAGCGCGTTGGACAATGAGCAGTCACCCCACCAGAACCCAAGAAGGTGCAGACGAACTAGTAGGAGCGCCAAGGCATTCGCCATGTTCATCACGTCATGTGCATCCACATTTCCCGAGAGCAGAACGCGATACGGCAATGAGAACGGAAGAAATCGAGTTGCTAAAGCCGGAGGCAGTTCTTCCCCATGAGTGTCCTCGCGTCCTTCGACCACCGCGATGGGGTCAACGCTCGGCGCCCCTAAACTCGCAAGTTCTCGAAGGAGTCGATATTCGCGATTTGCGAACTCCGATACGGTCTCTTTCACCGCATAGATTTCACTGTCAAAGGCTTCGTTGGCTCGCACAAGGCGTACTACGTGGCGCGAGATTCCGCGTTTTTCAGCAAGAGATGGGTCTTCGGGCCAGAGTTCGAGGGGTTGCTCCCAAGGCAGACCTGCGACCGTTGAGATCTCATCTCCCAATCCAGTGATACGCAGTGGCATGAGGACATTCTCCCCTATCAATGTTAACCAGAGATGAATTCGCCCGCGTTGAGCCCTTATTAATATAGAGAATGCTTAGAATGTCATTATGGCAACCTCTGAAAGCGGGAAAAAGACTCAAAAGAGATCGAAAGAGACGCAATCTGATTTCGGATTACCCGGAGCGCCGATGAACCACTCGCATCCGTTCTACTTTGGATTTCTAGCGACCAGCGGTGGCCTTCTGGCAATTGTCCTCTTGCGCTCTCTTGCAGCTGCAAGTCAAATCTTTGTGCTAATCATTATCGCGCTCTTTCTTGCGACGGGGCTCAATCCGGCCGTTGAATTCTTTAGAAGGAAGGGACTTTCACGAGGTCAAGCCGTGGCAATAATGTTCGTCGCCGTACTTGCTTTCGTCGCTTTGTTTGCCTGGCTCGTAATCCCGCCGGTGGTATCCCAAGGCACGCACTTGATAAAGCAGGCGCCAAGCTTGCTCAATGATCTTAAACATAATCACACAATCGCATCGCTCAATGATCATTACGGATTCGTAGACTCAATCCAAAAGAAACTCGCTTCAATCTCTGCCGACGGAACATTGTTCGTCACCGCTTTTGGCGGCGTTGTTGGGGTCGGGAAAACAGTTTTGTCAGGAACTTTCTCCGTGCTAACGGTCTTGGTACTTACGCTCTATTTCCTTGCCTCATTGCCCAAGATCATAGAAATGGGTCTCAAGCTCGCACCAGCATCAAGAAGAGACCGAGTATCAAGACTCACCAACGGAATTCTTGATCGGATCGGAACGTACATCGGCAGCCAAATAACCGTGGCACTCATCTCAGGGTTCGCGATTTTTGTACTTGCCGCGTCTCTCGGCTTGCCCTCGCCGGTAGCGCTAGGCATGTTGGTCTTTGTCTTTGATCTCATCCCTCTTGTGGGCCATACGCTCGGCATATCAATCGTCACGATCGTCGGGCTGACTCAATCGGCAGTCACTGGAATAGTCGCCTTTGCGCTGTACATGGTCTACATACAGGTCGAAAATTATCTAATCACTCCGCGAATAATGCATAGAACGCTGTCAGTACCAGGTCTTGTAACGATAATCGCGGCTCTTCTCGGCGTATCTTTGCTGGGCCTAGTTGGAGCTCTTCTTGCCGTCCCAATCGCCGCGTCAATAATTCTGATCTTGGATGAGGTTGTCTTTCCTAGAACCGAGATGTCCTAATACTCCGTCGGCAAAGGCAATGATTTCGGCGAAACCTTCTTCACAATCTCGCTGAGCACTCGATAGACGGAGGGTTCTCCGACCCACAAGTGCTTTGCACCCTCGACGGCAATCAATTCAGTATGAGGAATGACAGCAAATCTTTCACGCGCCTCGTGAGGAACGAGGTAATCATCTAGTTCGGGAATGAGTGCCACGATCGGCCTCATGTCTCCGTTCCAATACTTGAGTTGTTCAGGAGTTGTCGTACGAAGCGGCGGGCTTAAAAGTATTAGGCCCTTATGTCTTGGATCCTTCGCGTGCTGCAATGCAAGATCGGTTCCGAATGACCAACCGATAACCCAAAGATTGTCCAGCCCCAGATCTTCAAAGCAGTATCGCAGCATCGCCTCGACATCTAGTCTTTCGGCCACCCCATTATCAAAATGGCCCTCGCTCGTACCAGCGTCACTTGTCGTTCCACGGGTGTTGAATCTAACGACGGTGATTCCGGCTAGCGCTGGAAGTCTGTTGGCTGCTTTCTTATAGATGTGGCTATCCATCATGCCCCCAGCCGTCGGGAGTGGATGAAGACAGAGGATCGCGCCATTAACTTCACCAAGGGGGGCGGCAACCTCGCCAACCAAATTCAGGCCATCAGCGGTCTTAACCGTAAATGGGGTTCTTTTGGAGGCAAGTAATGTATTGGCTCGAATCAACTCAGGCACGGGCCAAGTGTATCTATTGCCTGCAGGGCTACACTTTTTGAATGACCATCGGAGGCGTTCTCACTTTTAATTCGCTCAATCCCGTCAATGATGAAATCCTCGCGACATTCCCAATTTTCTCGCAAGATGACGTTGCCCGGGTTGTCACGTCCGCGGCCGAAGCAGCACCAGCATGGCAGTCGCTTGGTTTCCACGGTCGACGCAAAGTCCTGCTAGCGTGGGGCAAACTTCTTACAGAACGAATTGAAGAGATCGCTTCTCTCATCTCCCGTGAGACTGGAAAGCCAACAAGTGATGCCACATTGGAGGTGACACTTGCAATAGGGCATCTGGCATGGGCCGCACGAAATGCCAGAGAAGTTCTGCGGCCGCAAAGTCGAAAGCCAGGCATATTGATGGCTAACATGACGGCAACAGTTGAGCGCTCCCCCGTTGGCGTCGTCGGAGTAATTGGACCGTGGAACTATCCGATATTTACCCCCATGGGATCCATCGCATATTCACTAGCCGCCGGCAACACCGTCGTTTTCAAACCGAGCGAATTCACTCCTGGCGTCGGAGTCTGGCTTGCAAATACGTTCTCAGAGGTTGCACCAGATGATGCAATCTTCTCCGTTGTCACGGGGTTAGGAGAAACTGGTCGGGCATTGTGCGAAAGCGGCGTCAACAAACTCGCTTTCACGGGATCAACAAGAACCGCGAAATTAGTGGCCGCTTCCTGCGCGAAATCTATGACCCCAGTTGTTCTAGAGTGCGGAGGGAAAGACCCTGTAATAGTTGACCATGATGCCGACCTTAAGACGGCGGCGGATTTCACTCTCTGGTCGGCGATGTCCAATGCAGGCCAAACGTGTATCGGTGCCGAACGTGTTTACGTCCACGAAAAAGTAGCAGACAAATTCATTTCGAAAATGGTCGAACTTTCCAAATCGATAAAACCAGGTGCGCCGGGCTTCGGTCAGTACGGCCCTGCCACCATGCCAAAACAGATCGACATCATCGAATCTCATATTGCAGATGCGCTAAGCCAAGGCGCGACAGCGGTTGTTGGTGGACTGGATTCGGTAAAGCGTCCATTTGTCGAACCAGTAATCCTTACAAATGTTCCAGAGGATTCCAAGGCGATCACTGAGGAAACTTTTGGCCCGGTGATCATCATTAATCGAGTTAAAGACATGGCGGAGGCCATTTCGTTATCAAATCAATCAGAGTTTGGATTGGGTGCATCGGTCTGGTCAAAAAAATCTGGAAAGTCAATCGCGAGCCAGCTTCAATGCGGGATGGTGGCAATCAATTCGACAACATCATTTGCCGCAGTGCCATCTGTTCCCTTTGGAGGCGTGAAGAACAGCGGCTATGGGCGTATCCACGGTCCAGAGGGATTACTGGAATTTACCTATCCGCGATCACTCGTGCAGGCGCGTTTTCAACTGCCGATTTCTTTTACGAGTTTTAGTCGGAGCGCTTTTGGAGATCGAGTTATCGTGGGACTCACCAAATTGTTTAATGGGCGAGGTTAGGGTCCAGCTTAAATTCTCAGTATCGAGGTGCGTTTCTTGTGCGCTCAGTTCGTGGCTGGCGATGCGCCCTCTTGGCCCAGCATGCATTGTGCCAATGGCGTCGACTTTCAACATCTTCCTCAAGCCAGGCAACAGTGTGAGGAGTGGCCATCGGAATCATTTGGTCGCATCCGGGACATCGATAGGGCTTTTTTGAACTTGATCCAGTGATCTTGCGCACTCGATAAATTCCCTCGTCGTGTTCTTCTATTGCTTCCCCGCTCGTCCCGATTTCACGGTCGTCGGATTTTGGCTTGCGACCTTTTGGGTGATTGCGTCGGGGGCTCACTCTCCTATTGTTCCGTATATTTACTTTCCCGTATCGCAAACTTCACTTACGCATGGCAGGATGGTTATGTGAGCGTCATCGAAGTCCGCAACCTTCATAAGAATTACGGTCCACTTCAGGCGGTAGACGGCGTGGACTTGACCATTGAGCGAGGCGAAATTTTCGCAATTCTTGGCCCCAACGGAGCCGGAAAAACAACCACGGTTGAGATCCTCGAAGGTTTTAGGACTCGCAACTCAGGTGAAGTCAAGGTCTTGGATTTCGACCCTCAATTCAAGGGCAAAGGCGCGAGAGATTTTCGTGATCGCATCGGAATCGTCTTGCAGGCCACTTCCGACGCAGGTGATTTGACGGTCGCCGAAACCATTCATCACTATGCGGGTTACTACTCCGATCCTCGCGATGCAAACGAAGTCATCGATGCGATTGGGCTTGGGGACAAGAAGAAAGATTTGGTACACACTCTCTCTGGCGGGCAGAGGCGCCGATTAGATGTAGGACTTGGCATTATTGGAAACCCCGAACTTCTATTTCTTGATGAGCCGACAACAGGATTTGATCCTGAAGCCCGTCATGACTTCTGGGATCTGATTCGAGGACTTCGTGATCTTGGAACGACGATTGTTTTAACAACTCATTACTTAGAAGAAGCCGAAGCTCTCGCCGATCGGGTAGCGGTGATCAACAAAGGAAAGATCCTTGAGATCGGCACACCCGCTAATTTAGGCGATCGCGCAACATCTCTTGCCAGAGTTCAATGGGAATCTGCCGGGACGATGCACGAACAATTCACGGATAAGCCAACAGCTGTAATCGCCAAACTCATGCACGAATTTACTGACGAGATTCCAAAACTCACGGTGTCCCGCGCAACGCTAGAAGATATTTATTTGCAGATGATTGGCGAAGCGACTGGGGACACGAAATGAACAAATTGCCCAGCACTGTGAAAATGGGGTGGCGTCGCGGAAAAATCGAGATTCGCCAATTCTTACGCCAACGCGAATCAGTTGTCTTTACCCTTCTCTTCCCGCTTATTTTGATGGCTATTTTCGGATCGGTCTTTAAGGGCGAAATCGCACACGGCGTGAAATTCAGCCAATATTTCTTGGCCGGGATGATCGCATCAGGCATGATCAACAGCGGTTTCCAACAACTCGCAATTAATATCCCGATGGAGCGCGATGACGGATCGCTCAAGCGACTCCGTGGAACACCAATGCCAGCAACCAGTTATTTCATCGGCAAGTTGATCATGGTTCTAGCAAGCATCACCTTCCAGGTAATTCTTCTGCTGATCGGCGGCGTCTTATTCTTCGGTGTTCATTTGCCAACTTCACCAAATAAATGGTTCATATTCTCCTTGATAATGATTCTCGGAACGGGTGGTTCGGCCTCACTCGGCGTTGCCTTCTCAATTGTCCCCAAAAGCGGTCGAGGCGCATCAGCAATAGTCACGCCCGTGATCATCATCATGCAGTTCTTCTCAGGCGTCTTCTTCGTCTTTACGCAATTACCTAAGTGGATGCAGGACTTTGCCTCTGTGTTTCCTCTGAAATGGCTGTGCCAGGGCATCAGATCGGTCTTTTTGCCCGATGCCTTCGCTCAATCTGAGGTCGCCCATTCCTGGGAGACCGGTCGAATTCTTCTAGTTCTTGCCATTTGGTTTATTGTTGGGCTCGTGATTTCAATCCGCACCTTCAAATGGAATCGAGAATAAAGAGGCGGGTGCTTTCGATAATCATTGCGGGAGCGATGATTGCGTCGATTGGCACCTCGTGGGCGGCTACTACAAAACCAACGCCCAAGCCGACGGTCAAAACAACCAAGAAGGCCACACCCCTTAAATCAACTCCTAAGGCAACCGCTAAGTCCACGAAGAAGCCTGTCGTCAAAAAGCCTG
>JAHEXJ010000025.1:20997-22998 GCA_023252155.1 Actinomycetes bacterium
AAGCCTGTCGTCAAAAAGCCTGCGGCCAAGAAGACTGTCGCGAAGAAGCCAGCCCCGAAGAAGAAATACATCGTCTACAAAAGAAAAGTTGTGAAAGTTTCTCCATCGCCTTCACCGAAGTGGCCACCAACACCAACATTCCAGCAAGGCAAGGACGTGAACAAGGAAATCTATTGGAGAATTCCCCTTGGTAAAGAACTAGCTAGTTTGTCCTCTGCCGACTCTGCACTGGCGGCCCAATTTACGAAATGCCTTCCAAACAAATTTGCATGCGGGGTCATACGTGTTGCATCGGTTAACGGTTGCACATGGTGGGAGTTCAACTCGACCGTACGTGGTCCCTTATCGGCGACCGATAATTCGCTCGTCCCATACGGAACCCTACGTACGACAGCGGCAGGAACTAATCGAAAGCAAATCATTACTGTCCTACTGATTAGTACTGAGCCCCTAAAACCAAATGTTTCAGTCGGTGGAATAACTATTGCCTGCCACCATGACCCAATCAAGGAGAGGGTTCCTTCAAACGTTTACACCGTTAATACACCAACTCCTACGGAAACGCCGACTACAAATACGAACTAGCGATTGGCTCCAGGAACCCAGAGTTGATCTCCGATTTTCTTATTGGAAGTTCGCGCCAGAACAAATAAAAGATCCGAAAGTCTGTTGAGGTACTTGGCTGTTAACGGATTAACACCTGCGCCGAAGGCATGTATGGCCGCCCACGTGCGTCGTTCGGCACGACGAGTAACAGTTCTCGCCACATGCAACAAAGCTGCTGCCGGTGTTCCAGATGGCAGTACAAAGGAGCGAAGCGGATCCAACTCTTCATTGAATTTGTCAATCTGCTCTTCCACATATGTAACATGAGATTCCAGTACCCGCAACGGCTCAAATGCGGGAGAATCCACGACCGGAGTGCAGAGGTCTGCTCCGACATCGAATAGATCGTTCTGGACGCGAACCAATAAATCGTGAAGATTCTTGGGCAGATCGCCCATGGCCAGCACAACTCCAATTGCGGAATTTGCCTCGTCGACGGTGGCATAGGCTTCGAGCCTTGGGTCGTTCTTGGAAGTTCGACTCATATCGCCCAATGAAGTAGTTCCGTCATCGCCAGTTTTCGTGTAAATACGCGTTAAATGAACCATGGGAACAGCCTATTAGGGCAGTTACGATGAGACCACTAGCGGCGACCAAGACCTTAAAAAGGAGTGCCAGTGCCTGAGCGTTTACGCATAGTCGGCGGTGCTCGCCTTCATGGCGAGGTCAAGGTTTGTGGAGCGAAGAACTCTGCGCTCAAACTGATGGCCGCGACGCTTCTCGCTCAAGGTAAGACGACGATCAGAAACGTTCCAGATATTGCCGACGTTGCAACTATGGCCGAGCTTCTCACCCGGCTTGGATGCACTGTCGTGCGATCTCCCAATGAGGTTTCCATCGATGTTCCGAAGACGCCAGGTCACCGCGCCGATTACGATCTCGTGCGCAAAATGCGTGCGTCAATCAATGTGCTCGGGCCTCTCGTTGCAAGAATCGGCGAAGCAGAAGTCGCGTTGCCTGGTGGAGATGCGATCGGTTCTCGTGGCCTGGATTTTCATATTAAGGGCTTAGAGGCACTCGGCGCAAAAGCGCACAATGAGCATGGTTACGTAATAGCGAGCGCACCCGACGGACTTATAGGCACCGAATTATTTTTGGATTTTCCAAGTGTCGGAGCAACTGAGAATTTGCTGACCGCAGCAGTTCTTGCAAAAGGCACAACAACAATTGAAAACGCGGCGCGCGAACCAGATCTAGTTGATCTCGGCGAATTTCTTATCAGCATGGGTGCGAAGATCGAAGGTCTTGGCTCGCCGACGCTGACAATTCATGGTGTATCGAAACTGAATCCCACCACGCACTCCACAATCTCCGATCGCATCGTGACTGGCACCTGGGCATTTGCAGCTGCGATGACTCGTGGAGACATCACTATCCACGGCGGACGTGCGCAGG
>JAHEXJ010000002.1 GCA_023252155.1 Actinomycetes bacterium
AAATTGGCACCCAAGCCGATTACCAGAACTAAGACCAAAGACAAAAGAAGAAGAAAAGGGAGAACACCGTGGCAACGATGTATCACGACGAAGACGCAGACCTGTCCGTTATTCAAGGTCGAAAGGTCGCCGTCATCGGTTATGGCTCCCAAGGCCATGCTCATGCGCTCAACCTTCGTGATAGCGGGGTTGACGTCCGCGTCGGCTTGGCCGAAGGTTCGAAGTCGCGTGCAAAAGCAGAGGCCGAAGGACTTCGAGTTGTCTCTGTGGCGGAGGCAGTAAAAGACGCCACTGTCATCATGATCCTTGCTCCGGACCCAGTGCAGCGACACATCTACGCAGAGTCCGTGCTCCCAAACCTCAAAGATGGCGATGCAATCTTCTTTGGCCACGGATTCAATATTCGCTACGGCTACATCACGCCTCCGGCCAACGTTGATGTCTGCATGGTCGCTCCTAAGGGCCCAGGCCACTTGGTGCGTCGTGAATTTTCGGCGGGCCGCGGAGTGCCGGTTATTGTTGCCGTTGAGCAAGACGCGACAGGTAATGCCTGGCCTCTGACACTTTCTTATGCCAAGGCAATCGGCGGGCTACGTGCTGGCGGCATCCTCACCACATTCACCGAAGAGACCGAGACCGACTTGTTCGGCGAGCAATCTGTTCTCTGCGGTGGCGCTTCACAGTTGGTGATGTACGGATTTGAAACTCTCGTAGAGGCTGGCTATCAGCCAGAAGTTGCTTACTTCGAGTGCTTGCACGAACTCAAACTCATTGTTGATCTGATGTACGAAGGTGGAATCGCCAAACAGCGCTGGTCGGTCTCCGACACGGCTGAATACGGCGATTATGTTTCAGGTCCTCGAGTCATTGATCCCCACGTGAAGGAGAACATGAAGGCGGTTCTTGCCGACATTCAAAGTGGTGCATTTGCCAAGCGTTTCATTGATGATCAAGATGCGGGCGCTCCAGAATTTAAGGCACTTCGCGAAAAGGGTGCAGCGCATCCAATCGAGGCCGTCGGCCGCGAACTTCGCAAGATGATGTCCTGGGTCAAGAATGCCAAGGATGACTACACCGAAGGCAGTGCTGCACGTGGCTAAACCCGTCGTACTGATTGCCGAAGAACTTAGCTCAGCAACCCTTGAGGCGCTGGGACCAGATTTTGAAGTGCGGAATTGCGATGGAGCAAACCGTGTGGAACTTCTGGAAGCTCTCGGAAAAGGCGTCGACGCCGTTCTAATTCGCTCTGCAACAAAGATGGACGCAGAAGCGATTGGTGCAGCAAAGGGTCTGAAAGTAATCGCACGTGCAGGCGTTGGTCTAGATAACGTGGAAATTCCTGCGGCAACTGCTGCAGGTGTCATGGTTGTAAATGCCCCGACTTCAAACATCGTCAGTGCAGCTGAGTTGGCTATCGCTCTCTTGCTCGCATCAGCACGCCACGTATCGCCGGCTCATGCAGCGTTGCGAAACGGAAAGTGGGCACGTTCGAAGTACACCGGAGTTGAATTATTTGAAAAGACTTTGGGTATCGTTGGATTCGGTCGCATTGGTCAATTGGTGGCCGCGCGAATGCAGGCTTTCGGTATGAAGGTCGTTGCATACGACCCCTATCTCCAACCCGCGCGAGCCGCACAATTGGGAGTTCGTTTGGTAGATCTGGACGAGCTTCTTGGCATAAGCGATTTCATCACTATTCATTTGCCGAAGACCAAAGAGACAGCCAACTTGATCGGCGTGGAAGCGCTGAAAAAGGTTAAGCCGACGGTGCGCATCATAAATGCGGCTCGAGGCGGAGTACTCGATGAATTGGCTCTGTACGACGCAATTAAAGAGGGACGGGTTGGGGGAGCCGGACTTGATGTCTTCTCTACCGAGCCATGCACTGACTCACCTCTATTTGGACTTGATCAGGTTGTTGCGACACCTCACTTGGGCGCATCGACTGATGAGGCGCAAGAGCGTGCGGGTATTGCGGTTGCCGTATCTGTTCGCAAAGCCCTGGCTGGCGAACTTGTTCCAGATGCAGTCAACGTTAAGGGTGGCGTCATCCATGAAGACGTGCGTCCTGCGCTCTCCCTCGTCGAAAAACTCGCGGGCGTACTCATCGGTCTAGCGGGAGAAGTCCCTGTAAATCTTGAAGTTGCGGTGCACGGCGAGATTGCCAAGCACGACTGCTCAGTTCTTGGCTTAAGTGCCATGAAGGGTGCATTGCTTGGACTCGGCGCCGAAGATGTTACGTACGTCAACGCTCCTGGTCTCGCGTTGGAGCGGGGCCTTGCAACAACTGTCACTGCTGATGAGGTTTCTCCCGATCATCGAAACATTGTCACACTCAATGCAGCCCTTTCACGAGGAGTGCAAATAACTGTGAGCGGAACGTTGATGGGAATTCGCCAGGTGCAAAAGATTGTTGCGATCGATTCGTACGATCTTGATCTAGTACCAAGCGAGAACATGATCTTTATGCGCTATGCAGATCGTCCAGGTGTTGTCGGGACTGTTGGAAATATCCTCGGTAAAGACTCCATCAACATCGGAGGAATGCAGGTTGCTCGTAATCACGAAGGTGGTGAAGCGCTGATGGCAATTACAGTTGACTCACCGGTGCTTCCGCGAGTACTGGAATCCTTGGCGCAAGAAACTGGCGCGAACTTGGTTCGGTCTGTGACGTTGGGCGGATGAGGAAATGACTAAGAATACGTTCGATCTAGGAGTTATTGGCGGAGATGGCATCGGGCCAGAAGTCGTAGCCGAAGGGCTGAGGGTGCTCGATGCAGTTGCTGCAAAGTACGCAGTCACCTTCAATAAGACTTCCTATGATCTCGGTGCAGGTTTCTGGCACCGAACTGGTGAAGTTCTTCCGCAGTCTGTCATTGATGATTTAGCAAAGCGCGATGTCATCTTGCTCGGCGCTGTTGGGGACCCAACAGTTCCAAGTGGTGTCCTCGAGCGGGGTCTGCTTCTCAAATTGCGTTTCACTTTTGACCACTATGTAAACTTGCGTCCAGCTCGTTTGTACCCTGGAGTCACTTCGCCGCTTGCGAACGTGGAATCGATTGATTTCGTCGTCGTACGCGAGGGCACTGAAGGTCCCTACATCGGCGCGGGTGGCGTTCTGGCAGAAGGTACCGACGCTGAGATCGCAACAGAGGAAAGCATCAATACGCGTCGAGGTGCAGAGCGGGTAATCCGGGATGCTTTCGTGCGGGCAACGGGTCGAAAGCGCAAGCATCTAACGTTGGTGCATAAGAACAATGTTCTTACCCGTGCTGGCGGTATGTGGACAAGAACCTTTAACGAAGTTGCCAAGGAATATCCAGATGTAACTACCGATTACCTCCACGTTGATGCGGCTTCGATGTTCTTTGTAACTAACCCGGGCCGTTTTGATGTCGTTGTGACGGACAATCTATTTGGTGACATCTTGACCGACATTGCGGCTGCAACTTGCGGAGGCATCGGATTGGCGGCCTCGGGCAACATCAACCCAACAGGAAAATATCCATCGATGTTTGAACCGGTTCATGGGTCTGCTCCCGATATCGCCGGTAAGGGTCTTGCAGATCCAACGGCAACGGTGTTGTCCGTGGCGATGATGCTAAATCATCTTGGTTTGACTGAAGCTGCTGCCGAAGTCGAAGAAGTTGTTGCTAAAGATCTACTTGCGCGTGGCACGACGAAGAGAAGCACTAGCGAAATCGGAAGTGCTCTAGTTGAGGCACTGAAGGGATAGAAACATGAGCATCAAAATCAGCACATCTACCCGCAAAGTTTCGGATGCAGAGCGAGCAGAGAAGATGAAGAAGCCCGGCTTCGGAAAGTATTACACCGACCACATGGTCGTTGCTGAATGGTCGGAAGCTGATGGATGGGGGCAAGCAGAGCTAAAGCCGTATGGGCCGATTGTTTTGGATCCTGCCGCTGCGGTCTTTCACTATGGCCAAGAAATTTTCGAGGGACTTAAGGCCTATCGCCAACCTGACGGCGGAATTTCTCTCTTTCGCCCAGAAGCAAATGCAGTGCGCTTCCAGCGAAGCGCTGATCGCTTAGCTCTTCCAGAGTTACCGACAGAAACTTTCCTCGAAAGCCTTGACGCTCTAGTGAAGGAAGATGCTGCCTGGGTCCCAGGAAATGTGGGCGAATCTCTTTACTTGCGTCCATTTATGTTCGCATCCGAAGTTGGCTTGGGTGTTCGCCCAACCAACCGCGCTCTATATATGTTAATTGCCACCCCTGCCGCGGCGTATTTCAATTCCGATAACGCCGTCGCTGTCTGGATCTCCACCGAGTATGTTCGCGCCGTTCAAGGTGGGACTGGTGAAGCGAAATGCGGCGGCAATTACGCGGCTTCTTTGGTTGCGCAGAAAGCGGCGGCGAAAGAAGGGTGCGATCAGGTTGTATGGATTGATGCCAAGGAACGCAAGTGGGTTGAAGAAATGGGCGGGATGAACCTTTACTTTGTTAAAGGCTCTGGTGCCAATGCAACCCTTGTCACTCCAAAACTCACAGGCACGTTGCTGCCAGGAATCACACGCGATTCAATCCTTACACTCGCCAAAGACCTTGGCTATAAATCTGAAGAGGTCATGATCAGCGTTGAGGACTGGCGAGATGGCGTTAAGAGCGGAGAAATTACAGAAATCTTTGCTTGCGGTACTGCTGCCGTGGTTACACCAGTTGGATCGGCAAAAAGTTCAATGGGAACTTGGGTTACGGGAGATGGTACGCCAGGTCCAATCACCGGTCAGATTCGCAACGCTCTTCTTGGAATACAGCACGGAACGATCGCGGATAAGCATCATTGGATGCGAAAAGTTCTGTAATGGTCTCAGACGCTTTTCACATCTACGACACAACGTTGCGCGATGGCGCGCAACAAGAGGGGTTAAACCTTTCGGTTCATGACAAGTTGGCCATTGCGCGCCACTTAGATGACCTGGGTGTCGGTTTTATTGAAGGCGGCTGGCCGGGAGCAAATCCAAAGGACACCGAGTTCTTCGAACGCGCGAAGACTGAATTGCAGTTGAAGAATGCAACCTTTGTAGCCTTTGGTGCCACCAGGCGACCGAATGTGAACGCAGCCGATGATGTGTTGCTAAGCGCACTAAGAAATTCTGGAGCTCCTGCGGTGACACTCGTAGCTAAGGCTTATGACCGTCACGTTGACCTGGCACTTCGAACGACACTCGATGAAAACCTTGCGATGATTGAAGACTCCATCAAGCATCTTCGAAGCGAAGGCCAACGTGTATTTCTAGACGCAGAACATTTCTTCGATGGTTACCGTTCAAATCGGGCATATGCGTTAGAAGTTGTTCGCGTCGCAGCCGAAGCCGGTGCCGACGTCGTTGCCTTGTGCGACACAAATGGCGGCATGCTTCCAGATGAACTCTCAGATGTTGTTCACGATATTTTGAACAGCACTTCAGCACGTTTAGGAATTCACTGCCACAACGACACAGGATGCGCTGTTGCGAATTCGATGGCTGCTGTAGCGGCTGGTGCGACACATGTACAAGGGACTCTAAATGGGTACGGTGAACGAACAGGAAACGCCGACCTCGTGACGATTATCGCCAACCTCCAGTTGAAGAAAAAGCAACAGGTTTTGCCAACTGGCGCGTTGGAAGAAGCTTTTAGAATTTCGCACGCAGTAGCCGAAGTCACCAACGTGGCACCAAGTGCACGGCAACCCTATGTTGGCTTTTCTGCTTTTGCCCATAAAGCAGGATTACATGCCAGCGCTATCAAGGTTGACCCGTCGCTCTATCAACATGAAGACCCTGCCTCGGTTGGCAACGACATGAGAATGCTCGTATCAGAGATGGCAGGGCGGGCATCAATTGAATTGAAATCTCAAGAACTCGGCATCGATCTAGGTGGCAACCGCGAAGTCATCGGTCGCGTTGTCGAGCGAGTCAAAGAGATGGAAGCGCATGGATTCACCTTTGAGGCCGCAGATGCTTCCTTTGAATTGCTGCTTCGCGAGGAGGCAACGGGGACTCGACCAAGTTTCTTCGCCATTGATCATTGGCTTACAACCGTCGAACGCGCTGCAGATCAGCGAATCGTCACGAAGGCAGAAATTTCTTTAACCGCGCATGGCGAGAAAATCGTTTGCAGCGGCGAAGGAAACGGTCCTGTTAACGCATTCGACAAAGCGCTGAGATCTGGACTCCTTCGCTTCTACCCAGAATTGGCTCAACTTGAATTAACTGACTATAAGGTTCGTATTCTTGAGGGCCGCCTCGGTACTGGTGCTATTACCCGTGTTCTTGTCGAGACAAGTGATGGCAAAGCCGAATGGAACACAGTAGGTGTACACGAGAACGTCATCGCAGCCTCGGCAATGGCCCTCGAGGATGCAGTTACTTTCGGATTACTTAGGTTGGGGCGCATTCCCGATTAAAGTTTGCTCTTATTCGCTCCTACGAATGATGAGAATCGTCGCGTCATCTGACGCCGAATGATCGGCTAGGGAGATAATCTCGTTAACCGCAAGCTGGACGGAATCTGAATAGCGAACGATGTTTTCCACTCGGTGGAGACCGCCGATGGTTCCATCAAATAAATCCAGAACACCGTCACTGATTGACACGAGAGTGTCACCAGGTCCTAAATTCGTCTGGTGCTCTTCCCACGTTGTTTGGATTCCAGCCCCAAGTGGAAGATTGTCCGAGGTCAGTCGCACATTGGATCCATCTGCTCTGTAAATAATTGACAAACCATGACCGGCATCGACGAAGCGAATACCGCCGCTTGCAATATCTAGACGTGCGTGAAAAAGGGTCACGAAACTGCTCGTGCTATGGAGATCTCCTTCAAGAATGTCTGATGCAATTTCTACGGCCTTGATGATGCTGTGGTCGCGCGATCCGGCACGAAGGACGGCCCTGACAGTTGCCGCAAGGATTGCGGCCGCCATGCCTTTGCCCATCACATCTGCGAGGGTGAATGCCTCGCCTTCGGAAATCGAATACCAATCGTAGAAATCTCCACCGACTATTTGGACATGGGCGCACCCGCCGGCCACTTCGTATCCGTCGAGTACAAGGGGTTGTTTCGGAAGGAGGCTTCGTTGCACTCTCGCCGCCCGCGCAATTTCTTCTTCGGCGGTCATTTCGCTCTGAACCCAGAGTTTTAGTTCGTATAAGAGACTTTGTTCGTCTTCAGTGAGGATTCTCGGTTCGGTGTCGAAGACGCAGAGAGTCCCAATGAGTTGACCATCTTGCGCTTCGAGCGGGTACCCAGCGTAGAAACGAATGTGTGATTCGCCGGTCACAAGAGGGTTCTCCTTGAATCGCAGATCAAGCGAGGCATTGGGCACATCAAGCATCTCGGAAGTGCGAACTGCAAAATCGCTGAATGAGTCTTTGCGGGTCGGGTCGCTAATAGTCGTACCAAATCGAGATTTGATGAATACACGATCATCGAGGATGAGTGTGATGGCCGCTGATTTTGTTTTGAGCAGTTGTGCTGCAAGTCGAGTAATGCGATCAAAGCGCTCTTCGGGTTCTTTGCTGAGTACGTTGAGCGCCTCAAGTGCGCGTCTCCTTGTTGCCTCAGTAAAGACGCCGTTTGCCGTATCGGTCATGAGTGAATCTTCTTTGAAATTTTCCAAGTGTTTTTCCTGTCAGTATTTTCATAAGAGAAATGGTCAACGAGGGCGCGTACGAGAGGAATGCCGCGTCCGGATTCAGAAAATTCATCGGGCATCACGTGCTCGTCAAGCTCCAAGTCAGCTAAGTCTCCATTGTCTGTCATAGTCACCGACACTTTGTTGCTGTGAATTTCGACGACGATTTCGCAGGAAATCCGACCAGTGACCTCCGAGTACAGGAATATGTTTGTGGCAAGCTCGATGATCGCCGTCTCGATGCTGTATCGATCGGCTGGGGCCAGTTGTGCATTTTCATCCCAGGTATTCTTCAAAAATTCGTGAACGTCAAAGATGTCGTCTGGAGGGACGATCAACGCTCTCTTATAAATTGTCATCTCAGTCACTAAACGCTGATTCTGCATTTTCGTACGCTTTAAGAACGCGGTCGATGTTTGTCAGCTCAAGAACCATTCTGACTTGCGCGGTGGGACATGCAATTCTCAAGTCTCCGCCTGCCTGTCGTGCAGTTTTAAGACCATTGATGAGGGCGCCCAATCCCGAGGAATCGATAAAATCGACATCGGTCAAATCAATTGCCACTTTGTGGTTTCCGGCAGTCACCGTGGCATGAATCTCATCGCGAATTTTTGGGGCAGAGACCATATTGAGTTTGCCTTCAAGTTTGAGCACCGCGACATGGTCTCCTACGATTTTCGTGTGGATCTTCATTTAACCAATTTCTCCTTTGATTGGTGACCACGGTAGCGAACTGCTGGAATAAGAATACTTAGGAGGCCAAGATCCCAAAGGACCCACGCGACATTTACGAGTGTCCCCACCGGTTCACTAAGACCCCTAGAAAGGCGCAAGATGCCGACTCCTGCGGCAAAGATGAGGATTATCGCCACGGCAATTTGATGTTTTATTAATCCCCATTCATTTCGACCACTTTCACCTCTTTTCGGAGTGACAACGAAGGCAAGTGGATGATGGAAATAGACATTTCTTACAGCACTTGTTACCGCTTTTAACCAGATAGGGAAGAGCGCGAGGCTGTACTGCTGGCCTCTCCAGGTGGAGATTCCCTTGCTGACAACGAGGAAGAGAAGTTGGTTGGCGACCATGAACGGGATGAAGTGATAAAAGTATGTAGTTGAAAAAGACTTGACTGGGAGAATACCGAAACATAGATAAACGACAGGCGCCACGAAATATACGACGGCGGCGAAACCGCTTAGATAACTCCACATCGTCGAGAAATACATAATCTTCTGTGCAAATGTAAGGCCCCGTTGCAGCAACGGGTTTTCACGGAGCATTACCTGCATGGTGCCTTGTGCCCAACGGAGGCGTTGCTTCAACATGCTGCTCAAATCTTCTGGAGCCAAGCCGATGGCAAGAACTTCGTGGTGGTAAACGCTCTTCCAGCCCATGCCGTGCAATCGCATCGATGTAGCCATATCTTCTGTAACCGAGATTGTTGCTAGAGGCATGAGCGGCTGCGCTTCTCCAGGGCGATCGACATCCAGGGACCTAAGAAGAGTCGCTACCGCCTGGCAGGCGCCTAATGGCGAAAATTCGCGCGAAGATAAAAGGTCTGTTGTCTTTTCGACGTCAAGAATCACATCCCACTCGTCGTTCGTGACAGTATGAATTTCACCGATTGCGGCAAGGTCTTCCTTCATAAGGCTGAGATGCGATGAGACCATGCTTTTGGATACGTCGGAAATGCGCTGTTGAAGTGCATATGTGGCATCGGCGATTGTTTTGCCACTTGCAATGTCGTGGCGCGCATTAGATATCGCTACTTCAACAGACTTAAGAGCTTCTTGAATTTCCGGGGCATCGGCAACGGTCGTGCGAAGGGTTCGAAGAAGAATTCGGTCAGCGCTGCGAAGTGCTTCCCGGACCGCGATCTCGAGTTCGACCACATAACGCTTGAGTCCCAACTGCATAAGGGCATCCCTGCGAAGGATTGCATTTGAACCACAGAAGAACGCGGCATTCCACGCATTCTTGCCCTGTTGGATTGGTCCGTAGAAAAGCGGTGCCTGGCTGCCGAGTGGGTCATACGTTGTGACATTGCCAAACCACTGTGGGGTCTGAACGAGTGCAACTTTGGGATCCTCGAAATAACTAAGTGTGTGGTCGAGGATTTCAGGGTAGGGAACTTGATCGGCGTCGAGGATTAATAAAAACTCACCGCTTGTTTGCATTAAAGCATTGTTGAGATTTCCGGCTTTGGCGTGAAGAGGCTGGTTTGCCCAATTCGCGCCTCTCGTTATGTAGCCAACGCCAATTTCTTCAGCGGCTGAGCGCATTTCTTTACGAGCACCGTCATCCAAGATCCATGTTGTGTGCGGGTACCGAATTGCCTTGGCTGCCTTTGCGGTGGCAATCACAAGATCTATAGGTTCGTTGTATGTGGTTATGAAAACGTCAACTGAAATGCCGTCTCGCGGGGGATGAATCGTGATTTTTGGATCGGCTCTCCAGATGGTGAATCCAAAGAAGAGAACATCAATAAAGTTGTAAGTCTCGGCGATTACGAGAGGGACTGCGATCCACCAATTTGTCCAATTGAGAGAAAAAGACCAACGCCACAAAATGTAATTAAGGCCGAGAGCAAAGGTAATGACCACATATACCCGTATCGCCACATTCCGACTCACGCGGTCCTCCTCGTCCCTTTTGATTAGAAGTTTAAGTGCGTTGGCCAACAAAAGGGGAGTCTCCTCAGTAACCTTGTTATGTGATGCCAGCCTTGTTTCCGGACGTTTCTGCGGCTTTTGAGCGCCATCTCTGCGTGGAGCGCAATCTCTCTCGTCACAGCGTTCGCGCATATCTTGGGGATTTGAACAGTTTGATTCATCATCTCGAAACCCTGGGTCTTTCCGAGATTACCAATCTGGAGCTTTCGCACATTCGATCATGGCTGGCGACGATGCAAATTAAGGGCGGAGCTCGCACATCTCTATCAAGGCGTGCTGTATCGATCCGGTTATTTACTAAATGGGCTTACAAAACTGGTTTAACGGCAACAGATGTCGGATTTTCTCTGGCGATACCAAAAGCCCATCGGACGTTGCCGGACGTTTTAAATGTTCCTAATGCTTTATTGGCAATGCAAGCCCTTGCCACTCGTGTTGGGGAGGAAGAAACCCCGGTCGCTCTTCGTGACTGCGCGATGGTCGAAGTTCTCTATGCCAGTGGGGCACGAGTTGCTGAATTGTGTGGATTGGATTTCGACGACGTGGATTACGAAAGACAGACGATTCGAGTACTTGGCAAGGGCAATAAAGAACGGACCATTCCTATTGGCAATCCCGCAATGAGTGCCTTGAAAGCCTGGCTGGGAGATGGACGTCCATCCCTCGCGTCGAAATCCTCTGAAAACGCGGTCTTCATCGGGGTTCGGGGCCGGCGCATCGATCAACGTACTGTTCGGACCGTGGTCTACGAAGCTTTGTCAGCCCTTGAAGGAGTCGAGCGAATGGGACCTCATGGGCTTCGCCATTCGGCCGCCACTCATTTGCTCGAAGGCGGTGCTGACCTTCGAACTGTTCAAGAAATTCTGGGCCATGCCTCCCTTGCTACGACGCAGATTTATACCCACGTATCGACCGAAAGGCTCCAAAAAGCCTTCAAGCAGGCTCATCCCAGGGCCTGATCGGCCGGATTAATGCGGAGTTTGCATCCGGGCAGTTCAGGTAGGATTCACCCTGCATCACAAAGATTTGTGATGACTTCACGCACCTAGCTAGAACCACCTCGGTCCAGTTCGCTGGTCGGTGTTTTAGGTGCAGAGGGTCGGCAAATAGTTGGCCCAATAACCGAGAGCGAACTTCTACCAAGAAGTGCGCAAGAAGGAGTGTGCCGCCATGGCGGTTGTAACAATGCGAGAACTTCTCGACAGCGGAGTCCACTTCGGACACCAGACTCGTCGATGGAATCCGAAGATGAAGCGCTTTATTTTCACCGAGCGCAACGGTATCTACATCATCGATATTCAACAGTCACTTGGCTTGATCGATAGTGCCTACGAATTCGTCAAGGATGTTGTTGCCAAGGGTGGCCACGTTCTATACGTCGGTACCAAGAAGCAGGCTCAAGAGCCAATCATCCAGCAATCTGCGCGAGTTGGAATGCCTTACGTAACCGAGCGTTGGCTTGGTGGAATGCTCACCAACTTCCCAACGGTCTACAAGCGTATTCAGCGCCTCAAGGAACTCGAAGCCCTTGAAAGCGCCAACGACCAGTTGCTGACCAAGAAAGAATTGCTTGTACTTCGTCGCGAGCGCGAGAAGTTGAACAAGAACCTCAACGGTATTCGTAACATGACCAAGTTGCCTAGTGCAATCTGGGTAGTCGATACCAAGAAGGAGCACCTCGCAGTTGCAGAGGCCAAGAAACTTGGCATTCCTGTTATCGCGATCCTTGATACAAACTGCGATCCAGACGAAGTTGATTTCAAGATTCCTGGTAACGACGATGCAATTCGTTCGATTGGTCTTCTTACTCGCGTCATCACCGACGCCATTGCAGCGGGGCTTCAAGCACGTGCCGCAAATGTGAAAGAAGAAGTCAAGCCAGATGCCGAATCTGTTGCGGCCGGAGAGCCTTTGGCCGATTGGGAGAAGGAAGTTCTCGGAACAACAGATGAGAGCGCAGTAGAAGTTCGCCCAGAAGTTGAATCACCAGTAGTTGTCGAGACTGCTGCCGTTACGGAGGCTTAAATTGAATTACTCAGCAGCAGACGTCAAGAAACTTCGCGAGGCGACAGCCGCGGGAATGCTTGATTGCAAGAAGGCACTAGATGAGGCTGATGGCGACTACGACAAAGCAGTCGAGATCATCCGCGTCAAAGGCCTAAAAGGTGTTACCAAGCGCGAAGGCCGTGCAACCTCAAACGGGCTTGTAGTGGCGAAGGTTCAGAACAATGTTGGAGTCATGCTCGAATTGGCATGCGAAACCGACTTCGTTTCCAAGGGCGAGCGCTTTCAGGCGCTGGCAGATGAACTTTTGGAGCACTTGATCGAGTCGAACATCTCAGACCTTGATGCATTCTTGGCCTCTGAAATTAAGCCTGGTCGAAAAGTCCAAGATGTCGTCGATGAAGCAAATGCGACGCTTGGCGAAAAGATTGAAGTTCGACGCATTGCAGTCATGGAAGGCCCCGTCGGTATTTATCTTCACCGCACCAGCCCTGACCTTCCACCGCAGCTTGGCGTACTCGTCCAGTTGACCAAGGAAGTTGTTGATATCGGCAAGGATGTCGCTCAGCACATTGCCGCGTTTGCTCCGTCATATGTAAGCCGTGAAGACGTGCCTGCAGATGTGATCGAAAACGAACGTCATGTTGCCGAGGAAACCGCTCGCAACGAAGGCAAGCCAGAGGCAGCTCTCTCGAAAATCATTGAAGGTCGCATTACTGGTTTTGTTAAGGAAGTTAGCTTGATCGAGCAGGCTTTCGCAAAGGATGCCAAGAAGACGGTCAAGCAGATCCTTGATGAGGCGGGAACTGCAGTCAAGGCTTTCAAGAGATTCCGAGTGGGTCAGTAACGGAAGAAGGCTCAAAACCTTTACAATTTCGACTATAAGCGAGAGGAGCACTCATGCCCGGTACTAGAGGTAGTTACGGGCGGGTGCTCCTTAAACTTTCCGGCGAAGTTTTCGGAGGAGCCAAGGGCATCGGGGTAGATCCTGATGTTGTTCAGGATGTGGCAAAGCAAATTGCAGATGTAGTTAACACGGGTGTGCAAGTTGCCATAGTTGTCGGTGGCGGAAATTATTTCCGAGGCGCCGAACTTCAACAACGAGGCATGGACCGTGCGCGAGCCGACTACATGGGAATGCTCGGCACGGTAATGAATTGCCTTGCGCTTCAAGATTTTCTAGAGAAGCAAGGAATTGATACCCGCGTTCAAACGGCGATCACGATGGGTCAAGTTGCTGAGCCCTACATTCCAAGGCGTGCGATTAGGCATCTTGAAAAGGGTCGCGTTGTCATATTTGGCGCCGGAGCAGGAATGCCATTCTTCACAACCGACACGGTTTCGGCTCAACGCGCTCTCGAAATCGGCGCGGAGGCCCTTTTGCTCGCCAAGAGCGGCGTCGACGGTGTCTATTCGAGCGATCCCAAGAAGGACCCAAAAGCCACCAAGTTCGACAAGATTTCCTACGACGACGTCATTTCCAAGTCTTTAGCGGTCGCCGATGCGGCCGCTTTCAGTATCTGCCGAGAAAACGGTTTACCGATCATCGTCTTTGACCTTAAAGTTAATGGCAACATTGGCCGCGCGGTCCGGGGTGAAGTAATAGGTACTCTTGTTGCTTAAAGCGGTTCTCTACCCAAGATCGTAAATGTTATGAGGAGTAGTAATGAATGATGTTGCAAGCACCCTCAAGGATGCCGACACCAAAATGGACAAGGCAGTCGAGGTCGCGAAAGAAGATTTCGCGAGCGTGCGCACCGGCCGTGCCAACCCATCGCTTTTCAGCAAGATCATGGTCGATTACTACGGAACCTTTACCTCCCTTTCACAACTTGCTTCTATTCAGGTGCCCGAAGCTCGGATGGCTCTGATATCTCCTTTCGATAAAGGCGCGATGGCTGCTATTGAGAAAGCGATTCGAGAGTCAGATCTGGGCGTCAATCCTGGCAACGACGGCGTTGTCATCCGCGTGGCTTTTCCGCAATTGACCGAAGATCGGCGCAAGGAATACATCAAGGTCGTCCGCACCAAAGCAGAGGACGCCAAAATTTCACTTCGCAATGTCCGCCGCGCCGCTAAAGAAACAATAGAAAAATTGGAGAAGGACGGACTGATCGGAAAAGATGACCTAACGCGCGGCGAGAAGGAACTTGAAAAAGTGACTTCAGAGCATGTCGGAAAGATCGACGACCTTCTCAAGCACAAGGAGGTCGAACTTCTCGAAGTCTGAGAGTTCACTCATCCGCTCATGAATGACTTGCATTCGATCAATGAGGCGATTAATAAGAGGACGGGACGCAAGTTCTTTCCCTCGATTGCCGTTGCCGTTTCGATCATCGCAATCGTTTGGTTTGCGTTGGCATATCACCGCGAATTATTTGCTGTCCTCGTTGGCATCGCAGTCATCTTTGGAATAAGAGAAATTACTCGAGCCTTTGAACTCTCCGAGACTTACATATCTCTACCGGCTCTGATTATCGCCACGGTCGTTCTCACGTTTGCGACGTGGCAGGGCAGCCTTGCGGGTTTAGCAATAGCAACAGCGTTCTGCCTGCCAAATCTCCTGGTCTTCCTTCTTTGGAAAGGTCCATCTGGGTTTGTTAAGAGCGCAACGTCTACGACGTTGGTATTGATCTACTTGCCTTTCCTTGCAGGATTCATCATTTTGTTGGCTCGTCCTTACGACGGGTTCGATCGGGTGATGACCTTTGTTGTGTTGATCGCCTGCAACGACACCTTTGGGTACCTTGTTGGAATGCTGATCGGTAAGCATCCTTTAATGCCGAAAATTAGCCCGAAGAAAACGTGGGAAGGCTTAGCGGGTTCTCTAGTTTTCACGGTAATCGGCGGGGCTATTAGTTTCCATTACATGATGCACGAACATTGGTGGATCGGCGTCTTGGTTGGGATTGTTGTCGTTTTTACAGCGACTAGCGGCGACCTTATTGAAAGCGGGTTGAAACGCGATTTATCTCTTAAAGATATGGGCACGATTTTGCCAGGGCACGGGGGAGTACTCGATCGCATTGATTCTGCTTTACTTTCGGGCCCCGCAGTCTGGCTAGCCTTTGAAGTAGTTAAGCGTTACCTGTAATGGGAAACGACCTACCCGAGATTAAGCTTGTCTTTGATGAACCCAAACTAAAGAAGAAGACACCACGGCACATCGCTGACTTCTCACCCGAGCAGCGGAAAGACCTGGCTGTCGAACTTGGATTGCCGGCTTTCCGTGCAAATCAAGTCTCCAATCATTACTTCACACATCTTTCGTCGAATCCACAGACGTGGTCGGACATCCCGGCGGATTTACGTGAAACTCTTGCCGAACTCTTCATTCCTAAATTAATCGAACTTGTTCGATCGGTAACCTGCGATAACGGAATGACTCGTAAGGACTTGTGGCGTTTGCATGATGGCGTACTCGTCGAGAGTGTTCTAATGCGCTACACGGATCGCACCACGGTCTGCATTTCTTCTCAGGCTGGATGCGGAATGAACTGTCCGTTTTGCGCGACGGGGCAAGCGGGCCTTACGCGTAATCTGACTGCTGGCGAAATTACCGAACAAATAGTTGCTGCCGCGCGTTCATGTGCTAGCGGCGAATTACCTGGAGGCCCGACTCGACTTTCTAATATTGTTTTCATGGGTATGGGCGAACCGCTTGCAAATTACAACTCGGTAATGCGCTCACTTCGAAACATCACGGATCCAAATCCTCACGGGCTTGGAATTAGCGCGCGTTCGGTTACTGTTTCCACCGTTGGATTGGTCAACGGAATCGAGAGGTTGATCAACGAAGGCTTGCCTGTAACTTTGGCAATTTCACTCCACACACCTGACGACGAACTTCGCAATTCTCTTGTTCCAATTAATTCTCGTTGGAAGGTTAAAGAAGTTCTTCAGGCTGCCGATGCCTATGCAGAAAAAACTGGACGACGCTATTCAATTGAATATGCCATGATCAAAGACATTAATGATCAGACCTGGAGAGCGGACTTACTTGGCCGTTTGTTGAAAAACAGAAATGCACACGTGAATTTGATTCCCTTAAACCCAACGCCTGGTTCAAAGTGGACCGCATCCCGGCCCGAAGATGAGGCTGAGTTTGTTCGCATCCTCGAAAGCTACGGTGTTCCAACCACAGTTAGGGACACACGGGGTCGGGAGATCGAAGGGGCATGTGGCCAACTGGCTGCGGCGTTCATTAAATAGATTCTGCAATTAGCTGGAGTGGAAAAAATGTATTCACAGGATATTCACAGGGGATGTCCCCCTTTTTTGCGCTTATTTGTCCTCTAAAAAACAGACTGGTCGTTGTCTTTTACGACTTTTACGTCTAAAATCCCAGCAATATGTAAGTGTGATTCATTTTCCCCACGCTTACCGGAGAGGCAAACTGTCATGACCCGCAGGCATTGGACGCTACGTCTCTCGGTGACCTCGTTATTATCACTGAGTCTGGGGATGACCTTCCTTTTACCATCTCTTGCCTCTGTCAGTGCGGCTGCAGGATTTAGAAATGACGCGCCCCTAGGGCCGCTTGTGCTCGGATCATCGACAACGACCACGACGACAGTAAAAAAGACGGTTAAGTTGAATGGTCCAATTGTCCTCACTGGATCGTCAAGTTCAACGCAAACTAGCCGTTCCGGATCGGCTGCCCAGCCTCTGGGGCCGATAACGATTAGCCAAAATAATTCGACAGCCACACAGACGGCTCCCACGCAACAGCAGTCATCATCGTCGGCAACGACAACAACCGAAGTCGTTAATTTGAGTGGGCCAATCCAAATTAGTAACAGCGGATCTGTGGAAACGGCGGGTCTTGCAAAGACAATTGTCGGAGCGACGGGTGAGGCCGGCGCTGCAGGTGCTACCGGTGCTGCTGGTCCTGCCGGCGCTACTGGTGAGCAGGGCCCTATTGGATTTACTGGAGCGACTGGTGCTGCTGGTCCTGCCGGCGCTACTGGTGCCCAAGGCGCCAAGGGTGATACCGGCGCTACTGGTGCCCAAGGCCCTATTGGATTTACTGGAGCGACCGGTGCCCAAGGCGCCAAGGGTGATACCGGCGCTACTGGTGCCCAAGGCGCCAAGGGTGATACCGGCGCTCAAGGTGCCCAAGGCTCCCAAGGCGCCAAGGGTGATACCGGCGCTACTGGTGCCCAAGGCGCCAAGGGTGATACCGGCGCTCAGGGTCTTCAGGGTCTTCAGGGGCCAAAGGGTGATACCGGCGCTACTGGTGCCCAAGGCGCCAAGGGTGATACCGGCGCTACTGGTGCCCAAGGCACCCAAGGAATTCAAGGCGCCAAGGGTGATACCGGCGCTACTGGTGCCCAAGGCGCCCAAGGAATTCAAGGAATACCAGGCGTCGAGGGTCCTGCAGGACCTGCTGGCCCTGCAGGCGCAAGAGGAACTTTAATATTAAGTGGGGCGGGTGCGCCTTCATCGACTCAGGGGTCAGTTGGAGATTTCTATATTGATCTGTCAACCACGACGTTATATGGGCCAAAAACTTCTGCTGGTTGGTCGGTTGATATCTCCTTAATTGGCAAAACGGGCGCCGCTGGCGCGCAAGGTCCACAAGGTTTGACAGGCGCGACAGGCGCGACAGGCGCGACGGGCGCGACAGGCGCGACAGGCGCGACGGGTGCCACTGGCTCTCAAGGTCCACAGGGAATTCAAGGCCCCGTTGGTCCCAAGGGCGATGTTGGCCCCATTGGGCCTGCGGGTAATCAAGGTCCACAGGGTTCCTCAGGTGCCCAAGGTATTCAAGGAAATACCGGTGCGACAGGTGCCACTGGTGCTCAAGGTATTCAAGGAAATACCGGTGCGACAGGTGCAACTGGAGCCACGGGTGATACCGGCGCTACCGGTGCTCAAGGTATTCAAGGAAATACCGGTGCCACGGGAGCCACCGGTGCTCAAGGTCTAAAGGGAGATACTGGTTTGCAGGGACCCATGGGTCCCCAAGGTCCTCAAGGTCTCCAGGGCGCTCAAGGTGCACAAGGTGCACAAGGTGCACAAGGTCCAAAGGGTGATACCGGTGCCGCGGGCCCAGCCGGCCCAGCAGGTCCAGCGGGAGCTAGTGGAACCGCTGTTCCAGTCTGCGTTACTCCTGGTGGCAATGTCACGTGGGGCGCATGCCATGCGGGCGGCGGAGACAACAACAGCGGCGGTTCCTCAGATAGTGGATCTTCGAATCAGGGGACCACTTACTACATGCTTATCAAGTCATAGAGCTAGGACAGAGGAATGACTAACAGAATGGGGGATACTGTGAAGGCAGATCCGCCTTTCAACCACCTCAACCCCGATGAGATCCACTTTGACGAACACGGGTTGTACATCCACCAAAGGCGCAAGAGATATTTTTCGATCCTCTTTGCCGTGGCGGCCTTTAGCGCTCTTGTTTCTTTTGCGCTCACGTGGGCGATAGTTTCATCGAGGCCGGTTAAAGTTACTTTTTCTCTCCCTTCAGCCACAAGTAGCACGGCGGCGACTACGCCCGTGGCTACCAACCCTAATTCAACGGGTCAGACAGCATTGACTGAAAGCCAATTGAAGGCCGAGGTCAAGAATGTTGGCGGAGCAATCTTCTGGGCTGGTGCGCAATCTGGCGCGTTATATACCTACAATCACATAGCTGCTGGCGAGGACTACATCCGGTATCTACCAAACGGCCAAGGACTAACCGATAAGACTCAGAACTACCGAGTAATCGCCACTTATAAGGAAGCTACTGCGTACGACACGATCGTCGCGGCCGGCAAGAAAAAGACGGGTGTGAGCCTTACAAATCCGGATGGTTCTGTAATCTATTATTCAAATGCGACTCCCACCCATGTTTATATGGCGTTTAAGGGTTTTGGTTATCAGATAGAAATTTTTGATCCCATCCCAGGAGCATCGCTGAAGTTGGCGACTACGCCGGGAGCCGTCGTAAATCTTCTCAAATGATCTCCGACAAGAAAGGAGTGAAGAATGATGACTGACGAAAACACCCCTAATTCAAAAGCGTTCCATCCTGATGAAACTCCGGGGTCGGATTCCAAAAAAGGGCAGATGCTTGTCATCTACCTGCCAGAAGGTTCGGTGATCGTTGATCGCACGGAAATGAGTAACCCGCCAGTATATGAACCTGTCGTGGAGCGCTCTGTCCCTGCGCCCGCCGTAGTTTCGGCCCCGGAAGTGGCTCCAACTGCAGCCGTTATTCCAACTCCCCATTTGGTCCAACCTCCGCACCAAGTCACTTTAGAAGAGATTGTCCACCTAGTCGTTGAAGAAATTTTGCGAACCAGTAAAGATTCAGGACTTTTGAATCAGCCGGCGGAAAACAAAGTTTCGCCGATTGCTGTGCAACAACCACCACGGAAATCCGAATTGGCCGAGGAAGTCACTTCGTTAAGTCGTCCCACATTGAATCCACGACGTGTTGCTACCCCTGTCGCACCCTCGCATCTTGGGCGAATGCATTTTCGAAAGCGTCGCCAACTAAATTGGGTGCACGGTGTAAATACACTTTTCGTCGCATTCGTGGTGGTTGTCTCACTGATACCAGCTATCTTGTCCTCGGTTTATGGAGTGGCGATATTTGCGTCCAAAACGCCACATCCAAGTGCAATGATTGCCACGGGCGATCTCATTGTTAGCCGCGCGCTCCCTGCCTCTGATCTTAAAGTCAACGATGTCATTTTGGTGCGAGACGCAAATTCATGGCACCTAGACGTTCGTCAAGTCACTTCAAGTTCGAGTGCTTCTGGAACGACAACCCTTGCCACAACGACAACTGGAGGGACGGCTACGGAAAAGACTTATGCGATGCCTATAGGCACGACGGCATATCGAGTTTCAACCATAATTCCGAAACTTGGGTATATCCCGATGTTATTTGCGTCAACATTTGTCAAGGTTGTAGGCGGGTTCTTTATTCTGTTGCTCAATCTGGTTGTCCATTATCGTCGTTCTCGTCGGCGAGTCCGGCAGGCATTTGCTCAGCAGATTTAATTGCGTATGAGTTCCCCGGAGCCAGCGCCATTTAGTTCCCTTGCATACTGGCGAAATAGATATGCGAAAGGTCAGAACTCCGGTAGCGGCTCCTATGGACTAGTGGCTGAGTTCAAAGCCAAAGCCCTCAATGCGTTCATTCATGATAATTCGATCTCGCGCTGCATAGAGTTTGGGTCCGGTGATGGAAATCAGCTGGGTCTAATGAATATTCCTACGTATTTGGGATTGGATGTTGCCCCAGATGCGGTGAAATTATGTATTAATAAATACCAGAATGATGCTTCCAAAAGTTTTGCCCTTTATGATCCCAAGTACTTTGTCAACAATGCCTTTATTCAGGCGGACCTGACCCTTTCGATGGACGTGATACTCCATCTCATCGAGGACGAGATTTATGAGGATTACATGAGCGTCCTTTTCGGTGCTTCGACGAAGCACGTGGCGATTTTCACGACGGCGACAGACAATCAACCAGCAAAAATGGCGCCACATAATAAGTTTCGCGATCATCGACCATGGGTGCGCGCATTTGCTCCAAATTTCAGGGAAGTAAGTTCAGTGTTAATACCTCATGAATTGGGATACCCAGAAGGCACAGGATTCTATTTTTATTCGAATTAGTATCGTAAATGGACAAAAAATCGCATATATAACGAAAGTTAATTTAAATTCTTCACGCCATTTACCCTTTGGCCATAGACAGTTTGCCGACCATGCACGATGATTTGGGCAAGAATTACGGAAGGACCCCCCGGCCTTCCCCAACTTTGACATAAAGAAAGGTACATACGTGTCCAAAAAAGTAAGAGTTCTCTCTGGAGCGCTTGGCTTGATTCTGGCGACCACCGCCCTTGCCGCGATGCCAGCAAATGCCGCGGTTAATTCCGCGACAGCCCCTAATGCCTCAGCGTTTGGTGGAATAGCGAAGTTGATTAAGGCTGCCCAAAAAGAAGGCACCTTAAACCTCATCGCAACCCCACGCGACTGGGCTGACTATGGCGACGCCATGGACATTATGACCAACGTTTTCGGAATCAAGATTGTTAGCGACAACCCAGACGGATCATCCGCCCAGGAAATTGAAGCAATTAAGACAACGAAGAACATGACAAAGATGCCAGACGTTGTCGACATTGGTCTTTCTCACGTTGCAGAAGCAACCGGTTTGTTCGCAAACTACAAAGTACGCAACTGGATCGACATTCCTAAGGCTTGGAAAGATCCATCAGGTAACTGGTACGGCGCTTACACAGGCAGCATTGCACTGTGCTACGACTCATCCGTAACTCCTGCGCCAACATCGATTGCCAGCCTTGATAACCCTGCTTACAAGAACATGTTCGCAATTCAAGGCGATCCAACTGCTGCTCAGCAAGCATTGATTTCAGTCTTTGCAGTTGCCGTTGCTAAGGGCGGAGGCCTAACCAACATTCAAAAGGGAGTCGACTTCTTCCACAAGTTGAAGTCAGAAGGCATCTTCGTTCCTGTAGTTGCTAACGCAACATCGTTTGCATCGGGTTCATTCAAGATCAATCTCGGATGGGACTACAACGCTTCTGGCTTTATTGCCCAGGCAGCCACCATTGGAAAGACCGTCAAGTGCGTCTATCCAAAGGATGCAAACGTTGCTGGTACTCCATACGTGCTTGCGATCAACAAGACCGCTCCACACCCTGCAGCAGCTCGTCTCTGGGAAGAACTGATGTTCTCTGAAGTCAACGGCAAGTTGGCTAGCGAGTTCACCTCAGCAGACAAGGCTCTTCCATTGGATCAGCAGTTTGCATTGGCTATGGGCGGACAGAACACCTATGTAATGGGTGGGGCAACGCCAATCACCAACGTCCAGATGATTCGAAAGGGCACAAAGACAGCGCCTGCTAAGGCTGTTGGAGTTCCTTCGGGCCTGCCAAAGTCTGTTCTACCAACCTTGGCTCAACAGGCAACGGCTACGGATGTGCTAAAGACCGCCTGGCCAAAGATCTGAGGTCAGCAATTTGTCACAAGTAGTGACGGATCGGACCGGTTCCCGAAAGGGGGCCGGTCCGCTCCAATACAAAGCAGGCAAAGCACGTAAGGGCACTTTCAAGTCCCTTCTGCCCCTTCTTCCCTTTTTGGCCTTTGTCGCTTATTTCCTTGTCTTTCCGCTGACGTACATTGTTCGCGACGCGTTCTTAAGTAATGACGGTCATTTCACCTGGGATAACTTCGCAGAATGCTTCAAAGGCGTATATGGGCATTCCTTTTATGTGTCGATTCGCCTATCTGTGATTTCCGCTCTCATTGGAGCAGTTGCGGGTTCACTAATCGCCAGCGCAATCGTAAAGACCGGCTCTCGGACTCGAAGAGCAGTTGCGGCCACGGCCTCTGTTCTCGCGAATACTGGTGGCGTCCCTCTTGCATTCATGTTTATGGCGGCCTTCGGTGCTGAAGGTTTGGTGACTAAGTCGCTCAAGGCCATAGGTTGGAATATTTACGCAGGTTCATTCACTCTTTTCTCCGCTACTGGCATCATTCTTGTTTATTGTTTTTTTCAGATCCCCCTCATGGTTTTGATCTTCACTCCTGCGCTGGAGAATGTGAAACCAGAGTGGCGAGAAGCAAATGACTCCCTAGGAGGCACACGTAGGTCGTACTTCACAAGAATTGCTGTGCCACTTCTTTTTCCGGCTTTTCTATCCACTTCGCTGTTGCTATTCGCGAATTCCTTTTCGGCGTACGCAACCGCCCGTGCAATGACTGCCGGCACCCTTCCACTCATGCCGCTGTTAATCGGTAACTTGGTCGATGGGAACGTTATTGCAAATCAAGAGCATTTGGGTCACGCCATGGCAGTATCTATGATTGGCGTTTCCATCATTGTCATGTCCATCTATTTGGCGGTCTTACGTTTTTCAAGGGTGAAGCGATGAAGAAGAAACTCAATGCCCTCAACTATCTTGTGCTTCTTGGCGCAAGTGCTTTCTTCATTTTCCCGATCATCGGCGCTACGGAATTTTCTCTCCGCGCAAACGGTGCGACAACTCATAATTTCTCGAACTTTCAATGGGCGATTCAGCAAGATGGTTTCAAGACCAATCTTGGGGTGTCCTTAAGGCTAGCGATCTTGACGGCGATAGCAGTACTGGTTCTGATGGTTCCGACAATTGTCTATCTTCACTTAGGCGGAGCTCGATGGAAAAGGCTTATCGAGTTCATCTGCCTGGTACCTCTTGTCGTCCCTGTCATTTCATTTGCACTTGGCGTTTCGACAGCATTCCCAACCTTCCTTCAATCCACAGTCTATGAGCTCTCATTCCTATACGTGATTATTTCCATGCCCTACACATATCGTGCACTAGATGTTGGACTGTCATCAATTCCTCTTGTGACTTTGGTGGAGGCCTCTCGCGCTTCAGGTGCTTCGATGAGGCAGACGTTGATGTTCGTCATAGTTCCCACGATCCGAAGTGCAGTTAATGGTGCGATATTTTTGGCGGTGGCACTTTCGTTGGGCGAATTCACTCTGGCTGTTATTCTGCACTGGGATACGTTCCCGACTTGGATTGCAAATATCTCCCAAGGGCATATTTTGGCGGCGATTGCGCTATCAGTGCTGTCCTTAGTCGGAGCCTGGTTAATCGTTCTAGTATTTGCAATTGCTCCCAAATCCTTTCGTTCCAATAAAGCTCAGGAGGCTGCAGCGTGACAACGGAGAATAGAGTTTCTGTTCAACTTAAAGGTCTTCGCAAGGTGTATGGAGACGCCGTCGCGCTCGAGAACTTCAGCCTCGAATTGGCACCTGGTGAGTTAGTCGCGTTGCTCGGTCCATCTGGTTGCGGAAAGACGACCGCTCTTCGTATTTTGGCCGGCTTGGACACAGATCACGAGGGTCAGATCATTATTAATGGCAAGGACATCGCCAGTGTTCCCGCGAACAAGCGGAATATGGGAATGGTTTTTCAGGCTTACTCGCTCTTTCCAACAATGACGGTGGAGGAGAACGTCGCGTACGGATTGCGTGTACGTAAAGTCGATCGCGAAAAGCGTCGAGCAAAGGCACAAGAATTGCTTGAACTCGTCGGGCTCGGAAGCATGGGTAATCGTCTTGCCCACCAACTTTCCGGTGGCCAGCAACAGCGAGTGGCCCTGGCGCGCGCCTTGGCCATTGAGCCCAACGTTCTGCTCTTGGACGAGCCCCTTTCGGCTTTGGACGCGCAAGTTCGTACCCAGCTTCGTGATGAAATCAAAAGAATCCAGACGGAAGTTGGAACCACAACGCTATTCGTCACACACGATCAGGAAGAGGCGATGGCCATCGCTGATCGCGTAGGAGTAATGCGCCACGGAGTCCTCGAGCAATGCGCACCACCGCAAGAGGTCTACCTCAATCCCACAAACGTTAAAGTTGCAAAGTTCGTCGGCGCGATGAATCTACTTCCCGCGGAAATTGTTTCATCGACCGAGTTGCGAGTTTTCGGCCACACGGTCGCACTGAGGGCCTCCGACACAGGCGCGCCATCCGGCAAGACAGGAATGGCACTCGTCCGACCCGAGCAGTTGTCATTGAAACTGGGCGACGGTAAAGGACCGGCAAGTGCAACTGTTGTCAGTCGCACGTTCCTAGGTCCGCTAACGCGAATCTCCGCGAGGATGATTTCGGATTCGAGCACACTCTTTATTTCTATGCCAAGTGCGCAGGCGCTGCAGTTTGTCGAAGGCTCAACGGTCGACGTTGATATCCACGCGACTTCCGTTCTGCTAGATGCTTAGTTTCTAGCGCTTACTAATTCGTAGGACGGTATTCCTCGCTTCGGGGATCCCTTCGTACCATCGAAATCCGTGCTTCGCACCGAGTTCTTCACGTCTTTGCCAGACATTGGCGCTAAGAACTCGCGATAACGCTGCGATCTCCACGGGAGTCTGCGCCCTCGCGTAATCGTTGCCTGCAAAGTGGTCGACAATCGTGAGACCGATATAGATATCTCCATCTTCTGCTCTGACGACTTCAACTGTGCGCGATTGCTGGGGCCAGTCAACATGTGAGGCAGTTTCAACCTGCCAGAACCCAGAAACTCCTTCTTCTGAACCTATCCACTCGACATGATGGCGATGCTCATGTCCTGCAAGCCAGAGGATTACCTGCGGGTACTTCAAGAGCATCTCTTTGATTTCATCGCGACAAACCCGACGCCCAATCGGAGCGTAATCATTGAACATCAGCATCAGCGGGTGGTGCGACGAGAGAATAACCGGCTTAGTGGAATTAGATATTTCTCCTTCGAGCCAGACAAATTGAGTTTCATCAAGCGAGCCTTGCCACCCACCAAATTGGTTGACGCTATCGATAACAATCAACTTCACTGCCCCGAGATCGGTCGAGTAATACATTGTTCTTGTGTCGACGTTTTGTTGGTTAAACCCGTGACCAATTGGCGCACCGGGGGAGGTGAGATGCAGTGCGGCGAATTGCCCCCGATCGAGGGCACGGCGTTCGACATCGGCGGCTACTACGACATAGGCAGCATCACTGGAGGCCGGATAATCGGCTGGCCCTACCTCATTGAATGCGCCAAGCGTTTCTTCCAGAGTCATCGACGAAGGTAAGGACTCATATCGTCGATCACCCATCATTTCGACGTTTGTGCCTTCATTTGGAGTTACGGTGCCTTGCAGCAACGCATCATGATTGCCATGCACGGCAAACCATGGAACGTCTAATCCCGTTGCAACAAAAGGTGTTCGGCAAGAATCAAGCAAACCAGGCACGATCGGGAATCCGTACTTTGCACGAGCATCGTCATCATCTTTGCCATCGGGTGTTCCGTGGGGATGCCAGTACTTGGTGTCGTAGTGATCGGTGCCCTCGTCCATCACGCCTTCGTACTTCTCAAAGGTCCCCGAATCGGGACGTATTGGCTGACCATCAAGAAGAGCGAGGTACCAATTCACTTCGTTGAGTTGCGCGTTATCCGTCGTATCACCAGAAACGATGGCTGCTTGTACCTGCTGACCCGATAAGGGACCAACGTTGATGCGATTGAGTGACTGAACCATCGATTCCACGACGTGTGGAGTGAGCATGGAATGGGGGCGATAAGTTCCGATCGTCCCGACTTGTTCGCGAATCGGACTATCTGGATCGGCCCAGCGATCGAGGAATTCGGGACGTATTGGAGATTGTGCATCGCAAACATGTAAATCAGATAGATGGTGCATTACGAGAAGCACATCAAATTCTTTTGGAAATCTCTCTCCTAAATGTGGTGGGTTGGAAACTTCTTCGAGTTCACGCCAGCCTTTTTCATTTGGAACGCCACGTCTGAAAGCCATGAGGGGTAGCCTAAAGGATTATTTCCTCACTTACGCTTGGAAATCTGGGTTTTTGATTGGCGACACGGTTGCTAAGGGATTACAGTGCAAATGACACATGAGATATGTGCCCCAACGAAAGGCACGAAAATGACCGGAAAATTAGACCAAGCGAAGGGCCACGCGAAGCAAGCGATTGGCGACCTGACTGGAAGCAAGAAACTCACCGCCGAAGGAAAGATTGATGTCGCGGCTGGTAAGGCCAAGGAAGTAGTCGAAAAGGCCAGTAAGGCAGTAAAAGGCGCTACCAAAAAGTAAAGAATTCCTTCAATAAGATACCTGCGTGATTATCGATGTCTGGGCTGACGTTGTATGCCCTTGGTGTTTTATTGGCCGACGCCGTTTGCAGAAAGCGCTTGCAGAATTCGCCCATCGAGATCAAGTAGTGGTGCGTCATCGCGCATTTCAACTCCAGCCCGAAATCGATGAGGTCGTGCCTACAACTCAGTACTTGGCCAGGAAATACGGCGCGCCAGAATCTCGAATTGCGGAAATGCAGGCCAACGTCTGTGCCATCGCCGACGGAGAGGGTCTTTGTTACAAACTTGATGAAACCCTGTCGGGAAATACGGTAGATGCGCATCGGCTTCTTCTGATGGCGGCAGACATCGGCAAGCAGGACGAACTTCTTGAAGCTATGTTTCACGGCTATTTCGAAGCCGGAAAATCACTCTTTACTCCTGGAGACTTGTTGGCCATTACCGACGAAGTCGGAATTAACCACCAACTTGCCACGAGCCTTCTCGTTTCAGATCAATATCGCGAACAAGTAGCCGAAGATGCCCGAATGGCGCATTCACTCGGTGCGAGCGGTGTGCCCTTCTTCGTCTTCGACATGAAGTTCGGCATCTCCGGCGCACAGCCGTTGGAAACGTTCGCGCAAACCCTTGAGGCGGCTTGGAAAGAGTCCGCTTAAGGTTTTAGGATTTTCGTCCCGAAAAGGCCAGCAATCGTTCCGTGTTCTCAGCGGAATCTGCAACAGAAATTTCCGGACCGAATAATCCTGAAGCTCTGCCTTCTGGACTAATCGTCTGACGCGATATACCAAGGACGTAGTCGGCCACAGCGGGGGAGACTTCGTAAGTTTGTCCCGTCGCCTTGGCAATATCGATTGCGTGGATGAGTAGTTCGATATTTAAGATGTTGGCAACAATCGTTGCGGGAAGCTCATTTGTCCCGAGAGTGAGCATTCCACCAAGGCCACGTTTGCTGAACGTTTCGATGATCTTTTGGGAAAGATCTGCCAGGCGCACTTCAAATGAGGCATCAACGTCCGTCGTCGCTGGAATTCCGAGACTCTTGGCAATGCTCACTATTGATCCGTATTGGTGGTCGATGAGTTGCTGAACGTTGAATTCGGTGCAAGGTGTCGGGTTGAGAAGGTCGGATGATTTCACGTTATAGAGCGTTACCTGCGCAAGCGCTAAGGCGACATCTGCGCTCTTCAACTCATTGAGATTGTCTGGGGATGCATTCCAGGGATCGTTGGTCGCCTTAGGCGTCGTCACGAATTGGACAAGTCGATCCAAGAAGTAATTCCAGCCCTCGGCGTGTTCTATTTCTTGATGCTCGGTCAAGCCTTCATGAACCAGGCGAAGGTTTGTTCCTTCCTTGTATGGTTCAAAGGTAACGGTGATTTTCGAGGCACCAGGTTGAAGGCTCGGGTCATTCACCCATCCAAATGTGAATGAGACATGTTTGCCGGGTTCGATTTCGGTGAAATTGCCCATCGCGTAGTTGCGCGGGGTGATCGTCCAGCAGAATTCCCCTCCTAGTTTTAAATCAACGCGTGCAGAAATCGCGCACCACCGGCGGAGGCGTTCGGGTTGTGTAACTAGATCAAATGCTGAATCAGGATCAATCGGTAGAAAAACGGTTCTGTCGTAAGCCATCACATCTCTCCTTTGTTGTGGTGTATTTCTTTAGCCTCTGTGACCAACAGATCGAGTTCATTGGTCCAGAATCTTTCGAACATCCCTTGGAGTTTGGAGACTCCTTCGGGCTTGAGGGAGTAGTACCTATTCCGACCCTCTTTGCGTGCCCTAATCAGTCCGACCTCGACTAGAAAGAGCAGGTGCTGCGAGATGGCCGATCTGCTGACCGGGAAGTGGACGCTGAGCTCAGTTACCGTCTTTTCGCCCTGGCCAAGTAGTTGGACCAATTGGCGCCTGTTCGGGTCGCTGATCACCTCCCATAAATCGGCCATGTGGATAGGTTAGCGTACGCTAACGCATTTATCGACCAATGAAAAGGGTTGAAAAAAGATTTTCTCTTATGTATCTATCTTGCACACACTGATATATCATCAATTTCATGATTCTGGCCGCCCTGCCTTCCAGGGTAAAGAGCAATCTCTCGCAATCTGATGAGGCCTACAACCAGATTCGTTCAATGATTGTCTCGCTCGAACTTGAGCCCGGTTCTCTCATTAACGAGAGCGAGCTCATGGATCGATTGGGGTTTGGCCGTACTCCGATTCGTGAAGCGCTTCGCACTCTTGCCGGCGAAAAACTCGTAGATGTTTATCCAAGGCGCGGAATGTTTGTAGCCAGCGTTGATGTGCAGAACTTGTCGTCGATCTCCGAAGTACGCGCAGTTCTTGAAATCAAAGCGGCCAGCCTTGCTGCTCAACGATCGACTCCTGAGGATCGTGAAACGACGATCGCTTTGATCGCCGAGATCGATGCGATCAAAGGCGCACCCAATATGAAGAAGCTCATTCAATTGGATCAACGGATACATCGTCACATTTACAAGAGCACGCACAATTCGTTTCTAGAGACTTCCCTCGAGCAGTATTACGGGCACGCACTTCGGATTTGGTTTTTAGCACTTGATCGAGTTGAAGATCTTTCCGAAGCCGTCATTGAGCATCGCGCTTTGCTTATTGCAATTCGCGATAGTGATTCAGACGGTGCAGCAAAGGCGATGCGGGATCACGTAGAAGGTTTTGAAGGCAGTATCAGAAAAAATCTCTAACACAACAAGTTCGCGACAAGAAGAAAAGGATCGAGCCATGAGTACAGTTCCAAGCAAGGCCAAGGCGGTTGTCATCGGTGCAGGCATTGTCGGAAACAGCATTGCCTATCATCTGGCGCGGTTGGGATGGCGAGATCTCGTGCAGATCGACAAAGGTCCATTGCCTAACCCTGGAGGTTCGACCGGGCACGCATCCAACTTCATCTTCCCTGTCGATCACTCTAAAGAGATGACCGCTATCACTACAGAGAGCGTGCGCCAGTACACCGAGCTTGGCACATTCACGCAATGCGGTGGAATCGAAGTGGCCCGCACACCTGAGCGCATGCAAGAACTTCAACGTCGTATATCCTCCGGTAAATCATGGGGAATCGAAGGCTCTCGAATCGTCACGTCAGCCGAGGTGAAAGAGCTCGTTCCTTACATTGATGAGACCGTGATTCTTGGTGGTTTCTACACCCCAGGCGTCGGTGTTGTTGATTCTTTGCGTGCTGGAACATTGATGCGCGAGAAGGCAGTAGAGATGGGTGCCCTACAGACTTTCGCAAATATCGAAGTATTGGGCATGGATGTCGAGAATGGACGTATCAAGAGAGTACGCACGGATCACGGTGATATAGAAGCCGAATACGTTGTAATTGCCACAGGCTGCTGGAGTCCACGGTTGGCCAAGATGGCTGGCGCATCGATTCCATTGACACCCGCTGTGCACCAGATGAAAGACATTGGACCAGTTCCATTCTTCGCCGATTCGCGTGGCGACATTGAATGGCCGATCGTTCGTGACATGGATACCAACATGTACGAGCGTCAGCATGGAACCGGACTTGAGGTCGGCTCCTACGCCCACCGTCCAATTCTCTACACACCAGAAGACATTCCATCAAATGCAACAGCGGCCCTGTCGCCTACGGAATTTCCCTTCACGCAAGACGACTTCGATATCCAGGATGAGCATTCACTTGAATTGATGCCTTCGATCATCGGAGATGAAAACGTTCGTGAGAAATACGCGATCAACGGAATTCTTTCGCTAACACCAGACGGAATGCCCATCCTCGGTGAGACTCCCGAAGTTAAGGGACTTTGGACAGCCTCAGCTGTATGGGTGAAGGAGGGACCGGGTACTGGTAAGAGCGTGGCAGAGTGGATGGTGCTCGGGCAATCCGAAATCGATCTGCATTCCTCAGACATCGCACGTTTCCACGAACACCAGAAGACGACTTACCATGTAAAGGCGCGGACAGCCGAAGGATTCAACAAGACATACGGAATCGTCCATCCTTCAGAGCAGTGGGAGAGCAATCGCAATGTTCGACTCTCTCCTTTCTACGATCAAGAGAAGGCACTGGGTGCCGAATTCTTCGAGACCGTCGGATGGGAGCGCCCGTTCTGGTACTCCACTAACTCCCATCTACTAGAAAAATTCGGCGACAAGGTAATGCCTCGTACTGCCGAGTGGGATTCACGATGGTGGTCACCGATCATCAATGCCGAGCATCTTCAAATGCGCGAGACTGCTGGCGTTGTTGATTTGAGCGCCTTCGCACTCTTTGACATCACAGGGCCTTCGGCACTCTCTGTTGTACAAAAATGTGCAGTGCGTCAGATGGACGTGGCAGTCGGACGAGTTGTCTACACACCAGTCTTGGGCGAAAACGGTGGATTCAAGTCGGACCTCACGATCATGCGTCTTGGCAAAGATCACTTCCGAGTTGTCACCGGTGGTGCACACGGCATGGCTGACAAGAAGTGGTTCTCCGACCAATGCCCCGAGGATGGCTCGGCTCAAGTCTTCGACTTAACTTCCTCGTATACGACGATCGGCGTATGGGGACCTAAGGCCCGCGAGATCTTGTCTTCGATTACCACCGATGACTTCTCAAATGCAGGATTCAAATTCAGCACATGCCGAGTTGTTGAATTCGGCCCACTGCGAGTTCTTGCCTCACGAATTTCCTATGTCGGCGATCTCGGTTGGGAGCTTTACGTTCCAATCGAGCAAGGCAGCAAATTGTGGGATTTGATTTGGGAAGCCGGCAAGGTTCACGGAATGATTCCGGTTGGAATCGGCGTTTACGGCACGACAGGTCGTTTGGAGAAGAGTTACCGCGCCTATGGTGCCGAACTTGAGACTGAGTACAACGTCGTCGAAGCAGGAATGCAGACGCCGAAATTGAAGGAGCAGGATTTCATCGGCAAGGCGGCGCATCTTCGCCATCGCGAAAGTGCTCCAGTTACGACGCTATGTTCGCTTACTGTTGATGATCACACGTCTTCAACTGGCGAAAAGAGATACATGCTGGGTCGCGAACCCATCCTGACTCTTGAAGGCGGACCTATCACTGACTCCCACGGGCGCCGTTCGTATGTAACGAGCGCGGGCTCTGCGCCATCGCTTGGCAAGCACATTCTCATGACGTACCTGCCAACAGAACTTGCGGTCATGGGTGCGAAGTTCCTCGTTGAATATCTGGGCGAGCAGTACCCCGTCACTGTTGCTGGAGTAGGCGCGGCACCATTGTTTGATCCATCGAACGAGAGGATTTTGGCGTAATGGATGTACTTGTCTGTCTAAAACGAGTCGTATTGGCGGGCAGCACTTTTGTGCTGACACCAGACTCGCGTGATATCGATACCAAGCATCTTGGTTTTGGCATCAGCCCGCACGAAGAAAATGCCGTTGAGGCGGGCGTGCAGTTGGTGGAGCAGATGGGTGGTTCCCTGACCCTTCTTACCCTTGGACCAACTGACGCCGAAGAGCAACTGCGTTCGCAGTTGGCGATTGGCGCAACCCGCGGAATCCTTTTAGAGACTGAAGGAGAGGACTGGGATCCACAAGCTACGGCGGCAGCACTGGTTGAGGCGATCATGGCAGAAGAAACGAATTTTGACCTCCTGATCTTTGGCGCCGAATCAGCAGACAGCGCGGGTTACCAGATCCATATTCGAGTAGCGCATGCACTCGGTCGTCCTATTGTCACAAATGTGAAGAGCATGAAGATCGAAAATGGAATCGCACAATGTGAGCGAGTAGTTGGAACGACCCGCGAACTCTATGAAGTTCCACTTCCTGCGGTAATCACCGTGCGAGATGGATTGAACATCCCTCGCTATCCATCGGTGCCAGGTCGGATTCAGGCACGAAAGAAACCAATCGACCATAAGAAGCCAACTCCACGAGTACCAAAATTGGAGAAGGTCTCCTTAAGCGTTGCGCCTTCTAACACCGCTGGCGCACAGATTCTTGGTAGCGGTCCGGAAGCGGTGCCTGCATTGGTCGAAGTTCTCAAGACGATTGGAATACTCGCATGATTTTGGTATTGGTTGATCACGATCTGGGCGAACTAGATCCCCTGTCTTTACGAGCCATCACGGCAGCGCGGAAGCTTTCTGCAGATGTGCAAGGCGTGGTCATTGGGGCTACTAGTGAAGCTAGCTCGAAATTGGCGTACGTAGTGGGCGAACACGGCGCCAGTGTTCTTCATGTCGCCCAACACGAGGGGTTGACGGATTACACGCCGGCCGCATCTGGAAGGGCTTTGGCGCAATTGGTCGAGAAATTGAAGCCAGAGGCAGTCTTGGCGGCCGGTAGTCCTCGCGGCAACGAACAGTTGGCTCACCTCGCAACTCTGCTTGATCTTCCCATGGCAGCCGAGTGCAGCGTGATATCGCTCAGTAAATCTCCTGGCGTTCCGCACTCAGTAACACGTGCAAGATGGGCAGCGAATCTATTGGAGGAAGCATTCGTTCACTCTGACCTGTTGATCGCAACAGTTTTGGCATTCTCTGTCGAGGCAGAGCCGGTACCCGGATCCTCCGCTGCAACAGTGGAAAATTTCCAACCGTCTCTCGAGCCATCTGATCTGATCGTTCGTGTCATGGGTCGGGGCGGGGAATCTTCTAAAGGGGGAGTGACTTTGGCCGATGCCAAGGTGATCGTCTCCGGTGGTCGTGGAGTCGGTGGCCCCGAAGGATTTGCTCAACTCGAAGAGTTGGCAGGATTACTCGGCGGTGCCGTTGGATGTTCACGAGTTGTTACGAGTGCTGGTTGGCGTCCGCACGCAGAACAAGTTGGACAGACAGGCACGAAAGTGGCACCTGATCTCTACATCGCTGCTGGCATAAGCGGTGCAATGCAACATATTGCAGGTTGCAAGAACAGCAAGACTATTGTGGTTATCAATACAGATCCTGAAGCACCAATCTTGGCGTATGCAGATTACGCAATCATCGGCGACCTTCACAAAGTAATCCCAGCTCTAACCTCAGCCATCAAAGAAATGAAGGGTTAAAAAGTGTCAGATATTGAAATAGCACAGGCTGCAACGATGAAGCCGATTAATGAAATCGGTGCTGTTCTTGGAATCGATCCATCAAACCTTGAGCCATATGGGCATTACAAGGCGAAGGTCAGTCTCAAATATCTGGATTCACTACCCAAGCGGGCCAACAGCAAACTCATTCTTGTAACTGCTATTAGCCCAACCCCCGCGGGCGAAGGAAAGACGACAACAACCGTCGGTCTTGGAGACGCACTTAGAGTGATCGGCAAGGACGCGATGATTTGCCTTCGCGAGCCTTCTCTTGGTCCAGTCTTTGGTATGAAGGGCGGCGCGGCCGGAGGTGGATACGCCCAAGTAGTTCCTATGGAAGACATCAATCTTCACTTCACCGGAGACTTCGGTGCCATAGCCCTTGCAAACAATCTTCTCGCTGCGTTGCTGGATAATCACATTCATCACGGCAACGTCCTAAACATCGACGTACGACGTGTGACCTGGAAGCGCGTTGTAGACATGAACGATCGGGCGCTTCGGGACATTGTTGTATCTCTTGGCGGAGTCGGCAACGGTTTCCCGCGCGAGGATGGCTTCGATATCGTCGTAGCCTCCGAAATCATGGCAATTTTCTGCCTTGCAACCACTATCGAAGATCTAAAGACGCGCATAGGAAGAATTGTTGTTGCTTACACGAAAGACAAGAAACCCGTACTGGCCAGCGATCTTAATGCGCAAGGCGCAATGACGGTCATCTTGAAGGATGCTTTCCAGCCCAACCTTGTTCAAACCCTGGAGAACACTCCTGCGTTTGTACACGGTGGCCCATTTGCCAATATTGCGCATGGTTGCAACTCGGTAGTTGCGACGACATCGGCTATGAAGCTGGCAGATTACGTTGTAACAGAGGCAGGATTCGGCGCCGACCTAGGTGCCGAAAAGTTCATCGACATCAAATGCCGAAAGTCCGGGCTTCGCCCATCTGCTTGCGTGCTCGTCGCGACAATCCGCGCTCTGAAGTATCACGGCGGTGCCGACCTTAAGACCATAACTGAAGAGAACTTGAAAGCACTTGAAGCGGGAATTGTTAACTTGGAGAAGCACGTTTCGAATATCCGCGACGTTTATGGCATGCCCGTTGTTGTCTCAATCAACCACTTCACTAGCGATACTGATGCAGAGGTTGCTCTGCTTCGAAAGCGTGTGGAAGGGCTTGGCGTTCGCATTGTCCTCGCAACTCATTGGGCCGACGGAGGAAAGGGCGCAACAGATCTTGCAAATGTCGTAGTCGAACTTTGCGAAGAACCCATGAAGGTCACATTTGTTTATCCAGACGAGGCACCACTGTGGGACAAGGTCAATGCAGTGGCCAAGCGCATTTACGGTGCACATGAAGTGACTGCTGATTCCAAGGTCCGTACAAAGATCAAGGAACTGCAGGAGAGCGGATACGGGCATTTCCCAATCTGCGTAGCGAAAACCCAATACTCATTCTCAACCGATGCCGCACTTCGAGGCGCTCCAACAGGGCACTCCATCAATATCCGCGAGGTGCGACTATCTGCTGGGGCAGAATTCATCGTGATGGTCTGCGGTGAGATCATGACAATGCCGGGCTTGCCTAAAGTTCCCTCGAGTGAACGTATTGACTATATCGATGGCAAAGTGGTGGGGTTGTTCTAATGTCATTTACTCCCTGGTCAAGCGAGGCGGCATCTGCTGTTCTAGATACGACGCGCGATAAACCAGGGCCAGTATTGATTTCTCTCCAGGCACTCCAAAATGCATTCGGGTACGTCCCAAAGGAAGCCGTCGAAATGGTTGCAAAGGCATGCAACGTTTCACGCGCCGACGTCCACGGGGTTCTGACCTTTTATCATGATCTTCGGACGAGTCCGCCACCCCGAAATTCCGTGCGGATCTGCGTCGCAGAAGCCTGCCAATCAGTGGGGTCGCAGAGATTGGTCGATGAGACGGAGAGAGTATTTGGCACCCGGATGGATGAATCCAATGAAGATGTCGAGCTCAAGTCGGTCTACTGCTTGGGCAATTGCGCACTCGGCCCATCGGCAATGGTCAATGGAGAACTAATCGGTCGTTCGACTGCCGATGCTTTGCATCATCTGGTGAAGGCGAAGTCATGAGTATTCGAATATACGTTCCGAAAGATGCTGCGGTTCGCTCGATCGGTGCAGATTACGTCGCTTTGGCGATAGAAGCAGAATCTGCCAAGCGTGGAATCAGCATCGACATTGTTCGCAACGGAACTCGAGGCGCCCTCTGGCTCGAACCTATGGTGGAGGTCGAAACAAGAGAGGGAAGAGTGGCATACGGACCGGTCACAGTCTCCGATGTTGATTCGCTTTTTGACGCCTCTTTCCATATGGGTGGTCAACACAAATTATCACTTGGTTTAACCGAGGATATTCCTTGGTTAGCCAGACAAGATCGAGTGACTTTTGCGCGCGTCGGTGTCATCGACCCACTTTCACTGGCGGATTACCAAGAACATGGTGGCTTGGTGGGGCTACGTCGAGCTCTGACTTTGGAACAAGAGGAGATCGTTACTGAGGTAACTCAATCCGGACTCCGTGGACGTGGTGGCGCGGGATTTCCTGCAGGCATCAAGTGGCGAACAGTCATGGCAACTCAGAGCGATCAAAAATTCATTTGCTGTAATGCCGATGAGGGGGATAGCGGAACCTTCGCAGATCGTATGTTGATGGAAGGCGACCCCTTCACATTGCTCGAAGGAATGACTATCGCAGGACTTGCAGTGGGCGCGAGCGAGGGCGTTGTTTATATCCGCTCGGAATATCCGGCCGCTTACGCAACACTTAATCAGGCCATTGAATTCGCACGAGCCTTTGGTTGGTTGGGCGACAACGTATTGGGAAGCGGTAGAGCATTCGACATCCGGACGCGACTCGGAGGCGGCTCCTACGTTTGCGGTGAAGAGACCGCAATGCTTGAAAGCATTGAAGGAAAGCGCGGTGTCGTTCGCTCCAAGCCTCCGCTGCCTGCAATCTTTGGTCTCTTTGGCAAGCCAACCGTAATCAATAACGTTCTGACTTTAGCGACCGTGCCCGCAATTCTGGCGGATGGCGCCGATGCGTATATGGCCAGAGGCGTTGGTCGATCAGTTGGTACTCAGGTTTTTCAACTCGGAGGCAATATCGCACGTGGTGGAATCGTTGAAACTGCCTTCGGAGTGACACTAGAAGAACTCGTGAACGATTACGGCTCAGGTACTTTGAGTGGATTGCCCGTGCGTGCCGTTCAAGTAGGCGGTCCGCTTGGTGCCTACCTTCCTGTTAGTTCGCTGAATGTTTCTATGGACTATGAGTCACTCCTTGCGGCGGGGGGAATGTTGGGACACGGCGGAGTTGTCGTCTTCGATGAGAGCGTGGATATGGCGCAGCAGGCAAAGTTCGCCATGGAGTTCTGCGCTGTTGAGTCGTGTGGCAAGTGCACCCCGTGCAGGTTAGGCTCAACACGAGGAGCAGAGACCATCCTAAAGATTATGAACGGCGAGGACGTCCAAGACAACAAGAAGCTCCTACTCGACTTGTGCGAGGTTATGACAGACGGATCCTTGTGTGCGATGGGTGGCCTTACGCCACTCCCAGTGCGCAGTGCGATGCTACATTTTAGTGAAGACTTCGACCGGAGAGCGAGGGCCTAAGCAATGACGCTACTTATAGAGCCGGATTACGGCACCCCCGCGGGCAAGAGCCAAGATATTGTCGAGATCGAGATCGATGGTGTGAGCGTTTCAATACCATCCGATACATCAATCATGCGTGCCTCAGCACTTGCCGGCATTTCTATTCCGAAACTCTGCGCGACCGACAGTTTGAATGCCTTTGGTTCTTGCCGACTTTGCGTAGTCGAAATCGATGGCCGCAATGGAACACCTTCTTCTTGCACGACCCCTGTTTCAGACGGCATGAAGATTTCTACAAAGAGCGAACGTCTTGATCGCATTCGACAAGGTGTCATGGAACTGTACATGTCTGATCATCCTGAAAAATGCGCCGCGGGTGACGAATGCGAAATGCATGGCATGGCAAAAACTGTCGGGCTGAAGGAAGTTCGCTATGAAGGTCAATCCCACCTAGATCTTCCAAAAGACGAAACCAATCCCTACTTCACCTTCGATTCGACCGAATGCATTGTCTGTAATCGCTGCGTGCGAGCATGTGATGAAGTTCAGGGGACCTTTGCCTTAACGATCGAGAATCGTGGCTTTGAATCCCGCGTATCGTCATCGGGAACATCGTTTATCGAAAGCGAATGCGTCTCTTGCGGTGCCTGCGTGCAAGCCTGTCCCACGGGCGCTTTGACCGAAAAGACGCTTTACACAATTGGAACGCCAACTCGATCTGTCATTACGACATGCGCTTATTGCGGAGTCGGTTGCTCTTTCAAAGCAGAGATGCGCGGGGACGAACTTGTAAGAATGGTGCCATACAAGCAAGGTGGTGCAAACGAGGGCCACTCGTGTGTGAAGGGTCGATTCGCCTGGGGTTACGCAACGCACGCGGATCGAATTACAACTCCGATGATTCGCGAGAAGGTCACTGATCCTTGGAAAGCGGTTAGTTGGGAACACGCGATCGAATATTCCTCCACCAAACTAAAGGCGATTCAGAGCCAGTACGGCATCGATAGCATTGGTGGTATTACTTCTTCACGCTGTACCAATGAAGAAGTATTTGTTGTACAGAAGATGATTCGAGCGGCCTTCGGGAATAACAACGTGGACACCTGCGCCCGTGTTTGTCATTCGCCTACGGGATATGGACTAAGTCAAACCTTTGGAACCTCCGCCGGGACGCAGGACTTCGAATCGGTCGAACATTCCGACGTTGTCTTGCTCATCGGCGCAAACCCAACGGCGGCCCATCCAGTTTTTGCTTCGCGGCTAAAGCAGGCTCTGCGCAAGGGGACCAAGCTCATAGTCGTCGACCCTCGCCAAATTGAATTGGTGCGTACGCCTCATATCGAGGCAACCTACCATCTCCAACTTCTGCCGGGCACTAACGTAGCCATTATCAATGCGATGGCCCACGTCATTGCAGAAGAGGGCCTGATAGACCGCGAATTCGTAAACGCCCGTTGCGACTTAGATTCCTTCGCCCGTTGGGAAGAATTCATCTCGCTTCCAGAAAATAGCCCCGAAGCCCTCGAGGCTTTGACTCGTGTTCCTGCTGAAGATGTTCGCAAAGCTGCTCGTTTATACGCCACTGTTCCGAACGCGGCCATTTACTACGGCCTAGGCGTGACAGAACATAGTCAGGGCTCAACCATGGTGATGGGCATTGCAAACCTTGCGATGGCGACTGGAAATATCGGCCGCAAAGGCGTTGGCGTAAATCCGTTGCGTGGGCAGAACAACGTTCAGGGCTCGTGCGACATGGGTTCATTCCCCCATGAACTACCGGGATACCGACACATTTCGAATCCTAAGACTCGTGAAATTTTTGAAATTCAGTGGAAGACGGTGCTTAACGCAAAGCCCGGCATGCGCATTCCGAATATGTTCGACTCCGCCATTTCCAATGAGTTCAAAGGCATTTACATCCAAGGTGAAGATATCGCGCAATCTGATCCGAATATCTCCCATGTCCATGCCGCGCTCCGCTCGATGGAATTGGTGATTGTTCAGGACCTATTCCTTAATGAAACTTCCAAGTTTGCGCATGTCTTCTTGCCAGGCACATCCTTTCTTGAAAAGGACGGAACCTTCACCAATGCCGAGCGCAGGATAAACCGAGTCCGACCGGTCATGGCATCCAAGACAGGCAAATCAGAGTGGGAAGTCACCTGTGATCTGGCCACGGCTATGGGTTATGAAATGGGTTACGAGAATTCATCTCAAATCATGGATGAGATTGCCGCGACAACTCCGACCTTTAGCGGAGTCTCCTTTGCGAAGTTGGACGAACTCGGGAGCATTCAATGGCCGTGTAACGCCGAGCATCCTGAGGGCACACCGGTCATGCACGTCGACCACTTCGTCCGCGGTGAAGGCCGCTTTATGGTCACGCCTTATGTTCCAACCGATGAGAAGGCAACCCGAAAATTCCCGCTACTGCTTACTACTGGGCGCATCTTGAGCCAGTACAACGTGGGCGCGCAGACACGTAGGACAGCAAACGTCGTTTGGCACTCAGAAGACATATTGGATATTCATGAATCCGATGCCGAACTCCGTGGCATCGAAGATGGCTCCTGGGTTAAATTGTCGAGCCGTGTAGGCGAAACAATTATGAAGGCGCGCATTACTGATCAGGTTCCGGCGGGCGTGGTTTATACGACCTTCCATTTCCCTGAAAGCGGCGCCAATGTCATTACTACCGACTTCTCAGACTGGGCCACGAATTGCCCCGAATACAAGGTCACGGCCGTCGACATAGCTCCGAGCATCAAAGGACCACAGGGTATTAGGGAACACGTTTCATTGGGCGATGTCGAACTCGAATCGATCATTCGCATGGCAAATCAAATCGCGGCAAATGTTCCTACAAATACTGCGCCCGAACATGCAGTTGCCCACCACATCGAGCAGTTCTGGACTCCTTACATGCAAGAACGACTTATGAAGGAAGTCGATCGGGCCGCACTTTCGCCCATCGTAATCAAAGCTTTGGAACTAGATCTCAATCACGTACCAAGCTAAGTATTTCCCTCGTTAGGCCGTCTTCACCGACGACTCTTATTTCCAGCGGTAGGCCAATCAAGGATGCCGCCGTGTGGGCCTCTTTTTCTAATTCAGGGGTCGGGTTCTGCGCCAGCCAAATGACTTGTTCATAATTTTTGAAGTAGTCATCTCTTAATTCAGGACGTTTATCCAACCCAAGTTCGACAATGACACTTCGGTGAAAGGATTTCACGAGAAAGTCGGTGAGGAAGTATGTGCCTGGAGTTGCCTCCATAATCGTATTGATCTCATTCTGACCGGCAAAAATGTCGTAGCAGTGATTGCCGCCCAATCGAGGGACGTGATGGGCCTCGATTACGGCATCGAGGGCGCCGTAAGTCCCACAATCTGCATATGCAACGACGCATTTTTCATGGTCAGGCTTAATTTTGGACAGAAGTGCATCCACTTCCCCCGCGATTTTCTGGGGGGAATTATGGAGCAACGGCGGGAGGGGATAGATAGTGAGATCCAATTCGTAACGCTCTTGAATGGAGGCGATGTGTGTTGCTATCGCACCACAGGCAACGACCCCGATACTCATTGGGGAAAGGCTAGACGATCCACGAATTTATCGTTGAAATCCGAACGGTCGGAAAGTTCGACGTAGTCGATTTCATCGAGAAGGGCGGTGGCACCGTGTCGCTCTTGAGCCGAAAGCAAAGTCATTTTTGCACCTTCGCCCGCGACGTTTCCGGCCGAGACAATGCGCAAGACTGAAAGTTTCGGAACCAGGCCGATCTTTATCGCTGAGGCAGGGGATAGGTATGATCCAAAAGAGCCAGCAAGAAGAACCTGCTGAATTTCGCTTTCTTCCACTCCGAACTCCTCAAGAAGCAAGGCCCACCCGGTAGCAATAGCGGCTTTGGCGAACTGCAATTCTCGGACGTCTCGTTGAGTGAGGAATACGCAATCGTTAAGATCGCCGACTTCTCCGCCCCATGTCAGAACAAATACACGCTCGCCCTCGCGAGTGAGAAGTCGAGACGCCAAAATGGGGGCGACCTCAGAGGCAATTTCATCGGAAACGAATCTGCCTGAATGATCAAGAAGTCCGACTTGAACCAGACACGCACATGCGTCCACAAGTCCTGATCCGCAAATACCGATCGGGTTGGCATCCTCAATTGTTCCGATGACGAAATCCCCGTCGACAATTTTGACCGTCTCTATCGCACCGGAAGCGGCACGAACGCCGCACTTAATGGAGGCTGCCTCAAATGCAGGCCCGGCGGGAGCCGCCGTTGCCAGAATCTTTTCACCGTTGCCGAGGATAATTTCGCAGTTTGTGCCAACATCAATAAATAGTCGAAGTCGCTTATCTCGATCCATTCCTGAAGCGAGCGCTCCAGCAATGATGTCGCCACCAACATAGGCGCCAAGTGAGGGGAGGATTACAGCCTTCGCTCGAGGATGCACGACGATCCCGAGTTCTGAGGCATCGACATCGGTGTAATCAGCGCTTGCCATGATGAACGGAGCGACTCCGAGAGGTTCGGGATCGATTCCGAGCAGTAGCTGCGTCATCGTCGCATTTCCTGCCAGAGCAACCTCGTAAACGTGCGCAGGATCAATACCTGCCTCATCGCAGACTTCGTTGGTGAGCTCTGACAAAGTGGCCTGAGCAAGGGAACGCAGACGAGCCAGGGCGGTCGGGTCGAGCATGGTTGCGCTTATTCGTGTGATGACGTCGGCGCCAAATGGTTGTTGTTTATTAAGCATCGACTTTACTGCAAGTGGGGTACCTGTATTCAAATCAAGCAAGGTGGCGACCACCGTCGTGGTTCCTAAATCATAAGCAATTCCATATCGGATGGTTGTCGTGTCACCAGGTTCAACGTCAATGAGAGCCTGATCGATAAATACGGCTGTCACTTTGAAATGGGATGCTCGTAACACTGTTGGCAAAGTCCGAATGGATGCCAATGAAACTGTGGCTTCAATATCGTCGATTGCATCGAGAAGTCGCTTAATATCGGTGCGCTGATCTTGCAAAGTAGGTTCGGACAGTTCGACATATCTCTTCTGTACGGCTGGGCGCAAAATGACTTGGCGGCCAACTCCGACTGTTGCCGCTTTTGGCCTAGTTGTTAGTGGGGGAACGTCAAGGGATATATCGGTGGTGGTGCGTACAAGACATGCCAGTCGCCAACCTTGTGCGATCTCACTGGCTGTGAAGGCGCGATTATCCAGCGGAGTAGTCGCAACGTCCCCTTTAGTAATTTTGATCTTGCATTTTTTGCAGGTGCCGTATCCGCCACAGGTTGAATCGATGGCGATTCCGTTCCAGGAGGCAGCGTCAAATGCGCTGACTCCCGTAGGAACCGTGATCGTGCGCTCGTTTGCAACGGTTCCGTCTTTTTCGAGCGAGCGAATAGCAAGTTTGACTCTGCCAGTGCCATCGTGTTCTGGCATTGATGACAGGTCAAATTCTTTTTTTGCGATGTTATGCCCCTGTAGTTAGTGCTGCTTTGGATGCCTCTAGTGCGCGGAATCGGGTGATCCAATTTGAACCCCATGGATCTAGACCAAGGAGCAAATCTGCCGCCCGAACGGCCTCAACAATAAGGGGTGTGCGCGCATCCATGACTGCACTTGTAAGGCCATGGGACATCGCGGCGGGAAGAAATGCTGCATTGATCGCGTGACGGTATGGAAGACCGAAGGAGACGTTGGACGCGCCGAGAGTCATATTCAGGCCCCATTTTTCACGGATTGAGTGGATCGTTTCCAGAGTGACCTTGAGAGAGTCGGGGTCGGCCCCAACAGGCATCGCCAAAGGATCGATAACAAGATCCTCAAGTGGGATGCCGTATTTCTCAACTGTTCGCACAATCTTTTCAGTGATCGTCATGCGCTCTGCGACGGTCATTGGAATGCCTGTTGCGTCGTTCGGCAGGGCAATGATGACGGCCCCGTGCCTCTTAATGAGCGGCAGAATCTGATCCATTCGATCTTCCTCGCCGGTCATGCTGTTCACTAAAGCTTTGCCTTGATATGTCTCAAGGCCCACCTGAAGAGCTTCGATGATTGATGAGTCGATGCAGATTGGAAGATCGGTCAGCGATTGAATCATTGTGATGGCTCGACCAAGGAGTGCAGGTTCATCGGTCAGGGGAACGCCCATATTCACGTCAAGTACATCGGCGCCGCCACTGACTTGTTGCTCCACATCAATAGCTAGACGCGAAAGATCGTTGGCTCGCAACTGCAATTGGAATTGCTTTCGCCCTGTCGGGTTGATTCGCTCGCCGATGATGCAAAATGGCTGGTCGTGCCCGATTGTCACGGTCTTGGTCGCTGATCTAAGTACTGTGTGCATTCCGGGCTCCTAGAGTGAGTTTGTTTGGACTTGCAAAGTGGATATGCGAGCAGTTCGCCCGAGGTCTTTCATCAGCCTGACCAATGTGTCGTCGTGCCTGAAATCTGCGATGTGCAGTCCACGGACCCCTGGCTGAGATAGGGCATGAACTGATTGGTCCAGCGCCAGTTGGTAGGCAGATTCCAACTGATCGCTTCCATGCTCGACTCGCTCAATGATGTGGGAGGGCACGTCTATTCCTGGAACTTTGTCGTTCATGAAATGAAGTTGCTTCGCGCCTTTGAGTAGAACAATCGTGGGGATGAGATGAAGGGCAGGGGCAATCTTGGCGACTCCTTGGCAGAATCCCTCCAGCCGATCGGCGTGATAGCAGATCTGAAGTTGCAGGTAACGAGCACCGGCTCGGTGTTTCTTCAATGCTCTCTGAATTCGATATTCAACGGGGGGAGCCGCGGCATTTTCAACAGCACCTATATAGAAATTTGTCGGAGGCTTAATTGCGCGGCCAGACAAATAAACCCCGCTATTGAGCGAATTGGCAACACTTATCGCCTGAGAGGAGTCCATGTCAAAAACGCGCCTTGTTTCGGGTTCATCGCCTGCAGTCACATCATCACCAGTCATAAGTGAGATATTTTCAATTCCATGCAGTGCGGCACCCACCATGTCCGCCTGAATCGCAAGTCGGTTCTTATCTCGGCATGCAATCTGCATTATCGGTTCGAGCCCGTGCGATTTCACGGCGATGGCAACTGCCATATTGGAAGCATGTGCATGCGCCGCCGGATTATCCGTTGCATTGACTGCGTCGAACCAGGGAGCCATCCGCTCGACATGACTGATCACACGGGCCATACCCGCTCCGTCAATCGTGGGGAATTCAGCCGTGTAGACGTTCTCGCCAGAATCTTCAAGAATTGTTCGCAAGCGCGACATCAATGTACCTCGCTGGGCGCAGTGCCCTTTTCCCAACCTTTGGGAACTTGCTTATCTTTTTTGCTAAGCAAGTTGATCCAAGACGAAGTTCCCCTTAATTGCATATCGACAGGTGGGCGAAGCTCATTGAAATGATCTCGCCATGCCTGGGGCAGCGGCATCCTCTCTTTTCGCTCGAAAGCTTTTGCCCAGACGCATTGCATGTCCGGATTTACTTCGCAGTTTCCGTTTTCTCTGACTCCTCCGCAGGGGCCATTTCGCAATGTTTTCGGGCAAGTCATCGGGCATGTCATGCCAGTTGAATGCAAGACGCATTGGCCACACATTCGGCAATCCCAAATTGGCTTCTTGATCGCGTGCTCGATTAAGGGGAGGAGTTTTGGAGTCATTTTATGTTATACCGATACTAGGTTTCGACGCTTCTTGATTAGATCTTTTGCAAGACGAACTGCTGTGGATGCATCGGCGGCATAACCGTCTGCACCAACAGCATCTGCGTATTCCTGAGTTACGGGTGCTCCGCCAACCATGATGATGACCTCGTCACGCAGCCCTGCTTTAGTAATTTCATGAATGTTCACTTTGAACATCGGCATAGTCGTTGTGAGGAAGGCAGACATGCCAACGATGTCCGGCTTATGTTCGCGAATAGCAGCGATGAATTTCTCAGGAGCCGCTTGAACGCCGATGTCGATGACCGTGAAACCTGCGCCTTCGAGCATGATGTTGACGAGGTTCTTGCCGATGTCGTGAACATCGCCCTTTACTGTTCCCATTACATATGTACCGATTGATTCAGCGCCCGTTTCAGCAAGCAATGGTCGAAGGATGTTGAGGGCGCCAGACATGGCCTTACCAGCGATCAGCATTTCTGGGACAAAGTAATCACCGCGTTCGAACCTCGCTCCCACCTCTTCAAGTGATGGTATGAGGGCATCGAAGAGGATTGTGTCTGGTCCCATCCCCGATTCAATGGCCGTGTTGGTGAGCTCGAGAACTCGGGGAGCATTTCCCAAAAGGGTCTCGTCATAGAGTGCCTTGATTAATTCGTCGTGGTTCATGCTGCTCCCACTTTCCTTTTATCGGTTTTATCATTTTGTTGGTTAAGGATCTCGGAGATGATCAGTTCTCCGAGCGTTGCAATCTGCCTATCTGAGATTCTCGGCGTTGGGCCGGAAACGGATATTGCGGCGATGACATTTCCATCGGCATCACGGACAGGCGCCGCGACGGCTACTAGTCCCTCTTCCAGTTCGTCTTTAATCGATGCGTAACCTTGTCGGCGGACGAGCTCCAATTCGGCAAGCAATGCTGGACGGGTTGTAATGCTTTTAGGCGCACGTTTTTCAAGCCGCCCGATTGGAATTTTTACGACGTTATAAGCGAGTAGAACTTTTCCTAATGCAGAGCAGTGATAGGGCACCTTTGTGCCAACCCAATTCGTCGCACCGAGCAAATATCGACCATCAACTTGGTCAATGAGTTCGACATAACCATTTCCGGGAATTGCGAGGTTGGCTGTCTCACCGGTTTTCTCGGCAAGGATGTCCAGAACAGGTCGTATTTTCGTAGACAAATCGAGTTCGTGATTTCGCTGTCTGGCGAAACGAGTGAGAACATTTCCTGGCAAATAAGCCCCGGCACGATCTCTTTGGATTAGACCTTGCTTCTCAAGTGCTCCAAGCAATCGAGACGTAGTGCTTTTTGGAAGTTCATGCGAAAGTGCTAATTGGCTTAGCAGGGGTGGGTTTATTGCCTCGATGACGTGAATTAGTAGCGCGCTGGCTCTGTCAATCGCCTGCGTGCCGGTGATCTCGGGTTTGGCCACCATCTCCTCCAGTCACCACGAGAATAGTTCCGCTAGATAGTTCCACAATATGGAACACCTGTTCCACATTCATAGCGTATTGTCGTTCCCGTTCTAGGTCAACCCACCGCGCGAAGTATTTACATGGAGGCGTAAGTGTTTGAAAATCGAATGCCGCGTTACGACATCCTCAGCGAAGAATCTATGTCCGTCCTCGACTTGGGATGGCGACGAATAGTTTCTGAAATCGGTGTGGAGTTCATGAGTCCTTGGGCTGTTGAACTTCTTCGCGAAGCCGGCCAGACAGTTGAAGATGTCAACGTTAAATTCGATCCGGAATGGATACTTGCCCAAGTCGCGAAAGTTCCGAGTGAATTCAATCTTCGTGCGCGCAATCCGAAGAACAACGTACATATAGGTGGCAACTCGATGGTCTTTGGTGGCGTTTATGGTCCGCCATTCGTCCGAGAGGGAAGCGTCCGTCGCGACGCGACATTTAATGATTTTCAAAACTTCTGCAAGCTCGCTCAGTCCTTTGACGCACTTGATAGTGTCGGTGGAGTTGTCTGCGAGCCCAATGATCTCTCGCTCGACTCACGCCACTTGGATATGGCTTTTGCCGCGGCTACGCTCACGGACAAATTCTTTATGGGCAATGTCGTTACTGCCGAGAACGCTCGAGATGTAATTCATATCGCCGAGATTCTTCATGGAGGTCGGGCGGCTATCGAGGAGACCCCTGCGCTTATCTCCCTCATAAATTGCAATTCGCCGCTTCGCTGGGATGATCGCATGCTCGATTCCCTGCGTGAGTATGTACTTGCCGGACAACCGGTTGTAGTTACACCGTTCCTTCTAATGGGAGCAATGAGTCCGGTAACTATTCCTGCAACCCTCGCACAACAAATTGCTGAGGCTCTCACAGGACTTGCTCTTGCGCAGCTGGTCCGACCAGGCGCGCCGGTCGTCTTCGGATCGTTCCTATCGAATATCGATATGCAATCGGGATCACCACAATTTGGAACTCCTGAATCAGGAATTGGACTTCTCTGTACTGGACAGATTGCCCGCCACTTCAAATTACCTTTCCGTGGCGGTGGGGGGTTGAACTCATCTCAGACAGTCGATGCCCAATCGGCTTATCAGACGATGATGACGATGATGCCGACGTTCTTATCTGGGACCAACTGGGTGATGCACACCGCTGGATGGCTAGAAGGAGGCTTGGTCTCCTCGTATGACAAATTCATCCTGGATGTGGAAATTCTCCAATCTCTAATGGCCGAATTCACTCCACTTGAATTCAACGAGTCATCTTTGGCATTTGACGCTCACGTAGAGGTGGGCCATGGAGGTCACTTCCTCGGTGCGGCACACACCATGGATCGCTTTCGTGACTGTTTCTACAGACCTTTTCTGACAAACAGCGACAACTATGAGCGTTGGAATCGCTTGGGCGCGCGTGATACGCGAGCTCGTGCTGAGGAAATTTGGAAGAAGAAGCTCGAAGATTACGTAATGCCAGACATGGATCCTTCTACATTATTAGAGTTGTCGGAATTCGTGGCTCAACGAAAAAGCCAGCTAGACAGTTGATCCTGGGAGGCTCTGTGTCTGATCAATCCGCGAAGACTTTGTTCTTCGGCGGAGAATGGCGCAGTGCCTCCGATGGCGCTACGCGTGAAATTCGAAGCCCAGATGACGGATCTTTGGTTGCCGTCGTCTCCGAAGCAACAGAACTCGATGTAGCTTCAGCGATTGCTTCGGCTCGTGCCTCTTTCGACGCTGGAGAATTTCCATCCTGGGGTTGGGCGAAGAGAAGTGCGCTTGTTGCTCGTATTGCCGATCTGCTTGAACGCGATGCCGAAAAGTTCGCTTTACTCGAAAGCGGCGATACTGGTAAACGTCTAATTGAAGCTCGATATGACATCGCCGATGTTGTTTCGGTATTTCGCTATTACGCAGGGTTGGGTCTGACTGAGCATGAACGCGTAGTGCAAATTGGAGACGATCACATTGATAGCCGAATAATTTCTGAGCCAGTTGGCGTTTGCGCCCTAATCGGGCCCTGGAACTACCCACTGCTCCAAGCTTCGTGGAAAGTGGCTCCTGCATTAATTGCCGGGTGCTCCTTCATTCTCAAGCCAAGCGAATTAACTCCCTCGACGGCCATTGCCTTGGTACATCTATTTGAAGAGGCAGGCGTCCCTAAGGGAGTTGCAAATCTAATTCTGGGAGCAGGCGCGGTCGTAGGCACGCCTTTGACTAGCGATAGTCGAGTCGATCTTGTTTCATTTACTGGTGGGCTTGAAACGGGTAAACGCATCATGGGTGTCTGCGCCCAGACCGTGAAGAAAGTGGCGCTAGAACTTGGTGGCAAGAATCCAAACATCATCTTCGCCGACGCCGACCTGGACGCTGCCATTGACAACGCTGTCACCGCCGTGTTTTTGCATTCCGGACAAGTCTGCTCCGCGGGAACCCGTTTACTTGTTGAGCGTTCTATCCACGATCGAGTCGTCAACCAAATTGTCGCGAGGGCCAAGATGATTCGACTCGGCGGGCCTGATGATCTCGAAGCTGAGACAGGTCCATTAATCAGCAAGGCGCATCTGGAAAAGGTCGCCACATACGTCGAGAAGGCTGTAGCCGAAGGTGCCACTTTGTTGACAGGCGGGAAACGGAGCACGTTGGATGGCCTGCGTGATGGCTGGTACTTCGAGCCGACGGTGCTAGATAACTGCAACACGAAAATGTCTTGTGTGCAGGACGAATCTTTCGGGCCAGTGTTGACGATCGAAGTCTTCGACACTGAATCTGAAGCAATTTCACTTGGGAATGACACGATTTATGGTCTGGCTGGCGCGGTTTGGACCAAAGACGTGGCAAAAGCGAAACGAGTGGCTGGCGCTCTCCGCCACGGCACCATCTGGATAAATGACTTCGGTCCATACAAAGCTCAGGCTGAATGGGGTGGTTTTAAGGCATCAGGAATTGGTCGCGAGTTGGGACCAAGTGGTTTACATGAATACCTTGAAATAAAACACGTTTGGACGAACACTTCTCCTGCACGTTCGGGCTGGTTTGCAGATTCGCTAAATAGCCAAGTGGAGGAAAAAGGATGAGTTCGAGTTCGCAGATGATTTCTGTGCGACATCTATGGAAGGTGTTTGGACCAAATTCGGAAAAGATTATTGGTACTCCGACGGCCGACTTGTCTCGCTCCGAATTGCGCGCGCAGACTGGCAACACGATTGCCGTGCGAGATGTCTCCTTTGATGTGGCACCGGGCGAAGTGTTCGTCGTTATGGGTCTGTCGGGCTCTGGAAAGTCAACGTTGGTCCGGTGCATGACTAGGTTGATCGAACCCACACAAGGCGAACTTGAACTGCAGGGCGAAGACATTCTCAAGGTTGACCTGAAACGATTGCGTGAATTGCGACGTTCGAGTTTTTCGATGGTCTTTCAGCACTTCGGACTTCTCCCACATCGCAAAGTTATCGACAACATCGCATATAGCCTCGAAATTAACGGTGTCAAGAAAGATGCTCGGCACGCACGTGCCAATGAGGTAATTGAACTTGTCGGATTACAGGGATATGCAAATGCTTATCCAGAGCAGCTTTCTGGCGGCATGCAGCAGAGAGTTGGACTAGCCCGCGCGCTCGCGGTAGACCCGAAGGTTCTATTTCTTGACGAACCTTTCAGTGCGCTTGACCCGCTAATTCGAAGAGATATGCAGGCCGAAGTAATTCGTCTGCACCACGAACTTGGCAAGACCATGGTCTTTATTACTCACGATCTTGCAGAAGCCGTCAAACTCGGAGATCGAATCGCGATCATGCGAGACGGCGCCATCGTCCAGATCGGCACTCCAGAAGAACTCGTCGCCTCGCCAACTGATGAGTATGTTGCCAATTTCGTTCGTGACTTCCCTAAGTCCCATATTCTGACTTTGCGTTGGATAGCCAGAGCACCCGAAGCAGATGATGATCTTTCAGGTCCAATTCTTTCGCCCACTATTTCTGTTCGCGATGCCGCCCGCCAAGTTCTTGAAGCGGGCTGTTCGGTTCGGGTGATGGAGGAAGGTCGCTTGATCGGGGTCGTGACTTCAAGGGACATTTTGGAAGTAATTGCAGGGGTGCAAGTTTAGTGTCGACCCAATTGTTGACCCCTCCTAGACCCGGTAAACCGCATGCCAAAAAGGTTTCCAAGCTGAACGTGTACTTGGGTTCTCTCACGGTCGGGTTCTTGGTCTTTGCCCTTGGATTGCGAGGACATGCGACCCTACCTCTCGATCGCTCAAGTCTGACGTCTTTCCAAGAGTGGCTCAATAACGTAAGTGCTTGGATAGATACAAACCGAGATTCAAATCCAATATTCACTACTTTCGTAAATGTCATCCGGAACTTCATGGATGGATTTGTGACTTTCCTGCAGAACATGATCAGTCAGACGGGGGATACAAGAACGATTCCTCAGATCGGTTGGTTCGGCATTGTCGCCATCATCGGGTTTGTCGTCTACGCGATTTCTAATCTCAAAGTTGCGGTTTTCTCGATGGCAGGCTTCATAACACTTGGGCTCTTTGGACTTTGGCAAGAATCCATGGATACGTTGGCTTTGACGCTTGCGGCTGTGACGCTCTCTCTTATCATCGGCATTCCACTTGGGGTGTGTGCGGGACTGTATCCGAGGTTTGAGAAAATGATTACGCCGGCCCTTGATTTTGCTCAAGTCATGCCGACCTTCGTTTACCTAACTCCCGTCACTCTTTTCTTTTTGATTGGCCCAGCCTCGGCGACGATCGTCACCCTTATTTATGCAGTGCCTCCAGCGCTTCGCATAACGTCTGTGGCGATTAAGCAAGTTCCTTGGTCAAGCGTCGAAGCGGCTGTATCGATGGGGTCAACGCGCTGGCAGGCCTTACGAAAAGTACAGCTGCCTCAAGCAAAGCGCACCATTGTCGTTGGAGTTAATCAAACCATTATGGCAGCGCTTTCGATGGTGACGATTGCCGCCCTTATTGATGCTCCGGGGCTTGGACAAGTTGTCATTCGTGCACTTGAATCACTTGATGTTGGTAGGGCATTTCAAGCAGGACTTGCAATAGTTATTTTGGCTGTCGTACTTGATCGTTCGACCACGGCAGCCGCATCGAAAGTGGATAGTGGAAACACCAAAGCCGAAGTCCAGCGAAATCACAGGATGGTTCTGGCTGGTCTCGCGGTGTTGACTTTTGTCGCATGTCTTGTCTCGCGATCCATTAACTGGGCTGGTGCATTTCCTGGTTCGGGGTCCCTTGGGTCCAACACTGCAAAGTATGTTGATATTTATGTGAACTGGTTCCAGATGCACTTTGTAACGTTAACTAATGACATTACTGATGTAGTTTCGTACGGGCTTATAAATCCGATGCAAACATTGCTGACTGAGAGTCCTTGGTTCGTCACGGGACTTGCATTTGTCGGGCTTGGTGCAATCTTCGGCGGAAAGAAATTGGCCGCGATTTCTGCATTTTGTGTTTTGGCTATCGTCGGTACTGGCTTGTGGTCTGACACGATGGCAACTCTCGCATCGACCTTAGTGGCGTCGGTAATTACTGTCGCATTGGGAATCGTTGTTGGTGTCTGGATCGGACGTAGTCGTCGAGCGGAGCGTTGGATCAGGCCCGCGCTGGACGCGGGGCAGGTATTGCCCGCATTCGTTTACCTCGTTCCATTCTTAGGCTTATTCGGCGCCACCAGATTCACAGCGATCATGGCTGCAGTTGTCTACGCTGCGCCGGCATCAATAAAGTTGATGGCCGATGGAATTCGGGGAGTGCCCGACTCGATTATCGAAGCTGCAACAGCGGCGGGATCATCTTCCCGGCAGATGATTACCAAAGTTCAGATACCAAGTGCTAGACGAGCACTTGCGTTGGCCACGAATCAGGGCATTATTTATGTTTTGGCCATGATCGTCGTGGGCGGTCTGGTCGGAGCCGGTGGACTCGGTTATCTCGTCGTCGCGGGATTTGCTCAGGAGAATCTCAAAGGCAAGGGCCTAGCCGCAGGTTTGGCAATTGTGCTGCTGGGAATCATGCTTGACCGTATTACGCAGGCGATAGCCCACCGCAATTCTAAGGAATATGCGGCAACATCACACTAGGTTCCGTTGCTCGCCCGAGCAACGGTTAAGGACGACTTCGGTCGTTGGAGCAGGAGGACGCACAATGTTTAAAAATCATCGTGCTCGGCGAGTAACAACTTTCGTGCTACTAGCAGGTGCGGTGACATTTGCGTCATCGGCCGCTGGATACGCTCAAGTTGGTTTCTCAAAGGCGAGCACCGCAAAATGCGGCACGGTGACCTTGGCGGATAACGCCTGGGTCGGATATGAGGCAAACCTTGCCGTTGTCCAATACGTGCTGAAGCACAATCTGGGTTGCAAAGTTGTTGTGAAGAACATCAGCGAAGAGATTTCCTGGCAGGGCTTTGCTTCCGGTCAAGTAGATGCAATCTTGGAGAACTGGGGACACCAGGATCTAGCCAAGAAGTACATCACCACTCAGAAGGTGGCGGTTGACCTTGGGCTAACTGGCAATAAGGGCATCATCGGTTGGTATGTAGTTCCTTGGATGGCCAAGAAGTATCCAGACATCCTGAACTACAAGAACTTGAACAAGTACGCATCCATGTTCAAGACCTCTGAGTCCGGTTCCAAGGGCGCTTTCCTTGATGGAGACCCTTCATACGTGACCAATGACGAGGCAATCATCAAGAACCTCAAACTCAATTTCAAGGTTATCTATACCGGCAGCGAAGCGGCACTGATCACCTCATTCCGCAACGCTGAGGCCCAGAAGAAGCCAATGATTGGTTACTTCTACGAGCCACAGTGGTTCCTGGCTCAGGTGCCTTTGAAGCACGTCACCTTGCCTCCATACACGACCGGTTGCGATGCAGTTGCAGCAAAGGTTGCTTGCGACTATCCACCGTACCCACTGAACAAGGTGGCCTCCGCTAAGTTCATGAAGTCAGGATCACCTGCAGCAAAGATGATCAAGAACTTCAAGTGGACAAACGCGGACCAGAACTCCGTTGCAAAGTCATTGGCCGTTGATAAGTTGACCGATGATGCCGCTGCGAAGATCTGGGTTACGGCTCACCCAGCACAAGTAAAGGCTTGGCTCGCATAAGTAGAGGCATGGCTTAAATGCGCGGGCGTGTTTGCTTGGCAGCTGATCGTCAAGTAAACACGCCTAAGCACGAAGGATGGAAAGTAAGTCTTTAATTTCTAGAAGGGTGGAAATCTCGTGGTTGCGCAATACGACTACATCATTGTTGGTGGAGGATCGGCTGGAAGCGCATTAGGTAACCGGTTAAGTGCCGACCCAAATCACGAAGTTCTCATTCTTGAAGCAGGTCGACGAGACTACAAGTGGGATGTTTTCATTCACATGCCTGCTGGCCTCGCATTTCCTATCGGCAATAAGCACTACGACTGGATGTATGAGTCCGAGCCTGAACCTTTTATGAACAACCGGCGCATCTATCATGCCCGTGGGAAAGTGCTTGGGGGCTCGAGCAGCATCAACGGAATGATTTGGCAGCGCGGAAATCCGATGGATTATGAGCGTTGGTCGCAAGATCAAGGGATGGAGAATTGGGACTACGCGCACTGCCTCCCGTATTTCAAGCGTATGGAGACATGCCTAGCCGATCCGAACAATCCTTTCAGAGGCAACGGCGGGCCACTACAACTTGAGCGCGGCCCAGTGAAAGGTCCTCTATTTAAGGCGTTTTTTGACGCAACAGTTCAGGCAGGTTATTCGCGCACCGATGATGTCAATGGTTTTCGGCAGGAAGGTTTTGCGGCTTTCGATCGTAATGTGCGCAGAGGGCGCCGCCTCAGCGCAGCCAGGGCTTACCTATACCCCGTAAAGAGCCGTAAGAATTTGCACATCAAGACTAAAGCGATGGTCACCAAAGTTCTATTTGATGGCAATCGAGCAATCGGCGTCGAAGCGATTGTCAAAGGCAAGAAGCAGAATTTCTTGTCAAAGGACGTTGTACTTTGCGGGGGAGCGATCAACACCCCACAGATTCTTCAGCTTTCAGGAATTGGAAATGCTCAGGACCTAGCCAAACTCGGAATAAAAGTTGTTAAGGATCTGCCTGGAGTCGGCGCAAACCTCCAAGACCACTTAGAAGTCTACGTTCAGTATTCATGCAAGCAACCGGTATCTATGCAACCCATGCTGAAATTCTGGCGCAGGCCCTTCATCGGCGCAGAATGGCTTTTCCTTAGAAAAGGACCTGGTGCCACAAATCATTTCGAAGCCGGCGGTTTCGCTCGTAGCAACGACAAGGTGGCCTACCCAAACCTGATGTTCCATTTCCTTCCTCTTGCTATTCGCTATGACGGCACGGCTCCTTCATCTGGACATGGCTATCAAGTCCATGTAGGACCTATGTATTCGGATGCGAGGGGCTCAGTGATGATAAGCAGTACAAATCCAATGGACAAACCCAAGCTTAAATTCAACTATCTTTCGACGGAGCAGGACAAGGAAGAATGGGTGGAAGCGATCCACGTTGCCCGAAAAATCCTGACTCAGAAAGCGATGGAACCATTCAATGCTGGGGAGACCTCCCCTGGCTCATCGGTTGATACCGACGAGGAAATCTTGAATTGGGTTCGAAAGGATGGGGAAACCGCATTGCACCCATCGTGCACGGCGAAAATGGGTACCGATGAGATGTCAGTGGTCGATCCAAACACCATGAAAGTTCATGGCGTCGAGGGGCTTCGAGTCGCGGATGCTTCAGTCTTCCCATACGTGACAAACGGGAATATCTATGCGCCGGTCATGATGGTGGCAGAAAAGGCTGCCGACTTAATTCTTGGCAAGCAACCGCTGCCTCCTGAGAACATTGAGTTCTACCGTCACCAGAAGGTTTAACAATGAAAGATGAAGAATCTGCTCCGTCCTCGATCGCGAAAGTAAAAGTTCAAGATACTGGGGCGGATTCTTCGAGCACGGATAGCGTTGTCGTGGAGGAACCTCTCGAGATTCGAATTAAACGAGCTGGAATTGAGGAGCAACTCGGAATCACAATGCGCACGCCTGGCGCTGATTTGGAGCTAGCTACTGGATTTTTATGGGGAGAGGGATTTCTTTCGTCTCCCGATGAATTAATTGGCGTGAAAGTCTGTGGGGATCGAAGTCTGACTCCGCGACAACGTGCCAACATCGTGATTGCTCAAGTCAGAGATGACGCACCCGTGCATCCCCGCGCACTTGAGCGCCGATTTACGATGACATCGGCATGCGGTGTTTGCGGCTCAACGAGCATTTCGGATTTGCACAAACGCGGGGTTAAGTCCGTGGCAACGACTTCGCATTCCATCCAAGAATTGGCCCAGATGCCAGAGCTCCTAGAGGGTCGACAAAGCGTCTTCGATAAGACGGGAGGACTGCATGCGGCTTTACTTGTAGATCCGTCCGGAAAGGGACGTTGGATCAGAGAAGATGTAGGTCGACACAACGCCGTCGATAAAGTCATTGGCGCTGCGCTTATCGCCCATGAACTCCCCTTGAGCGATTGGACACTTGTTGTCTCCGGTCGCGTCGGCTACGAAATCGTTCAGAAGGCGATAGTTGCGGGGATATCGGCTCTAGTTGGCGTCTCGGCACCCACTTCGTTGGCGGTTGATTTGGCGAAGGATTTCGAACTCACCTTGCTTGCCTTCGCTCGCAACGGCAAGGCAAAGGTCTATTTGCCGCTGTTAGGATAATTTAATGAGACGCCGTGGGAGAGTTCTTCTTATTTTCATCGCTTTATTAGGCCTTGTCGCCACTCCTTCTTACGGATCCTATAAACGAAATGAAAATGTCACTCTCACGGTCTTCGCCGCCGCCAGCCTAGGTCAAACATTCACTACGATAGGCAAACAATTTGAGGCTAAGCACCCGGGCGTCAAAGTTCAGTTCTCATTCCTGGCATCCTCAACTCTTGCGACACAGCTACTGGCCGGAGCCCCAGCGGATGTATTTGCGTCGGCTTCTATTTATGACATGGCGATGGCTAAATCGCTTGTTCCAGTGTCGAAGGTCTTTACCGCAAATCGAGTGATTGTCGCCACGCCATTAGGAAATAGATTTAATATTAATAAGGTGGTAGATCTAAACAAGCGTGGCCTGAAATGGATTCAATGTGCCCACAATGTTCCATGTGGCGCGGCGGCAGATGCGGCTCTCGCTTATGAGGGACGCATTACATCCAAGCCAGTTTCTTTAGAGCCGAAGGTATCAAGTGTTGTTGCCAAGGTTGTTGAGGGTGAAGTAGATGCCGCGATTATCTATCACTCAGATTACATCGCGAATAGGTCTGTACTTAAGGAAATCCGATTCAAAGGGATAGCGGCCGCAACGACTGAGTACCCAATAGGCGTGGTGAAAACCAGCCCACGTCAACAATTGGCTCAGAGTTTTGTTGAAAGTGTTCTTTCCGCGTATGGGCGGAAGATTCTGGCTGAGGCCGGATTTATCCGAGTTAATTGAAATGACGCGAAAGAAATTAGACCCATTAACCCTTGGATTGGCCTTAGTTGGTGGGCTGGTATTAATCCTGCCGCTACTTGCACTCTTCACCAAAGTGCCCTGGGGTTCCCTTTTCAGTAAATTGGGTGAGCCAAATTCGCTCAGCGCCATCCGTCTGTCCATTTGGAGTTCCCTGCTTGCAACACTCCTGTGCGTGGTGTTCGGAGTTCCACTGGCTTGGGTTTTAGCCAAGGGAAATCGTCGCTTCGTCAACGTACTGCGCCCATTTGTTCTGGCGCCGATCGTGTTGCCACCCACTGTGGCGGGCATGTCGTTGTTAGCTCTGCTCGGGCGAAATGGACTACTTGGCCGCTACATCTACCAAGCCACGGGGTGGTCGATGCCATTCACTGCCTCAGCTGTCGTCTTCACTGGGGTCTTTGTTGGAATGCCTTTCCTTGCCTTAGTGGTCGAGTCAACTTTTCGACATCTTCCGACAGATCAGCAGGACGCAGCGGAAATCGATCGAGCTACTCCATTCACAATGTTCAGGCTCATCGCATTGCCACAAGCGCGCAATGGAATCGCAACTGGCGCCCTTCTTGCATGGGCACGTGCATTAGGCGAATTTGGAGCGACAATGATGTTTGCTGGCTCCTTGCCGGGGCTGACTCAAACATGGCCAATGCAGGTTTACTTTGAGACTGATCAGGACATGAGCACGGCTTATGCGCTCAGCGCAGTCATGGCGATCGTGGCAGTTGCTGTCGTTTTTGCCCTCCGTAAACAGTTACGAAGGGCGTTCACGAGTTGAGGCTGGCCAAATGAATCTCCCAGTCACGGTGCGCCTATATGCGGCAGCGCGGTCGGCCGCGGGTGTTAGCGAGGTTGAAGTTACTCCTGACAATCTCGGACACATACTTCTGTCACTTGCTTTTGGCAATCCACGTTTGTCACAAGTATTTGCCCAATGCTCGTTTCTTATCGATGGTGTTGCAGTTCACGACAAGCAAGTAGAAGTTGCTGCCGGAAGTACGGTCGATATTTTGCCGCCCTTTGCCGGAGGCTAGCCGCCGATCGCGGACATCGGTCTAGTAGGTTGCACAAAGTCCGGATTGTTGATGCCATGTCCGGCCAGTTTTCCGAGAACTGTTTTCTGGAGTCGCGCGGAAATCTCACTGCGAATCTCATCCATGGAAAGTTCGGTATTGCGCAAAACTTTTCGCAGATCCATTTCATCTCGTGAGAACAAGCAAGAGCGCAATTGACCGTCGGAAGTAAGTCGAATTCGGTCGCAAGAGCCGCAGAAAGGCTGACTCACACTTGCGATAATTCCAACCGTGGCAGGACCGCCATTTACGTAGAACTCTTCGGCAGGGGCTGATCCACGGACCGGAACGGGATTGAGTTGGAAGTGAGGGGAGAGTGATTCGAAGATCGAAGCCGCGGTGACCATCGTGCTTCTATTCCAGATGCCTCCAGCATCTAGGGGCATCTGTTCAATAAAGCGCAGATAGAAGCCTTCTTCTAGGGCCCATTTCAACAAAGTCGGTGCCTCGTCGTCGTTTATTCCTTGCATCAGGACGCTATTGATCTTTATGGGCTCCAGCCCGGCGTCGCGAGCAGCATTTAGTCCTGCGATAACGTCATCGAACCTGTCGCGATGCGTCATGGCGGTGAACCGCTCACGATCTAAAGTGTCGAGACTGACATTTACTCTCGAAAGACCCGCATCCACTAATTGGCTTGCGAGTTTTGCGAGTCGAAGACCGTTAGTGGTGATGGAAAGTTCCGGAGCATTTGGTAGGGCCTTGATTCGAGCGACAATGTCGACGATATCGGGACGAAGAAGTGGCTCGCCACCGGTGAGTCTGACCTGATCGATTCCATGCTCTGTTGCTACACCTATCACCGTCATGAGTTCATCGGTTGTCAGAAGTTCATCCGACGGCAACCATTTGTCGAAATCCAGAGGCATGCAGTAGTTGCATCGCAGCGAACAACGATCGGTTAGGGAGACTCGTAGATCGCGATGAGTGCGATTGAATGTGTCGATCAAATCGGTCATGCGCAGTTTACCCATTCATCGGTTCCGTCAGCGAAGATTTGGTGTTTCCAGATGGGAATTTTTGCTTTTATCTCGTCTACCATTTCGGCGCACGTGGCGAATGCCTCGCCGCGGTGTTCTGCGGAAACTGCCACTATCAAAGCTGACTGTCCTAGTTCGATATCCCCAAATCTATGCGCCACAGAAACGGAAATAATCTGATGACGTTGGGCAACATCCTTTACGACTTCTTTCAGAACTTGCTCAGTCGAAGGATGAATTTCGTAGGAGAGGGAGGACACCTCCTTGCCGAGATCGTGAGTCCGAACGTTGCCGCTAAAGGTGGCAACCGCCCCAGCTGAAGTCGATTCAACCTGAGCTACGAAATCGGGCAAGTTTATGATTTGATCTGTGAGGAGGACAGAGATCACGGTTGATCGTGGTCCTCTCCTGCCAATTGGCCAATCGCGTGCATTGCCAAGCGTTCGATTATTACGAGTCCATCCCTGACGCCGCCAGGTGAACCTGGCAAATTGATAATCAGAGATTGGTCGGCAGTGCCGGCTAATCCGCGACTTAAATCAGATGTCGGAACCCGTTCACGCGAATATGCGCGAAGCGCCTCATTTATTCCGGGCAACGCCTTTTGAATTAATGGTTCTGTCGCTTCCGGTGTGACATCTGTCGGCGAGACGCCGGTGCCGCCAGTGGTGACAATGAGATCGATTTTCAAGTCAATGGCCCTTGAGATTTCATCGCTTATGTCGCCAACCGCATCTGGCACAATCACTTTGGATGAGATAGTGAAGCCCAAGTTCGTCAAACCTTCAGCGAGAATATCCCCACTGAGATCTTCGTAGATCCCCTGAGATGCTCGATTGCTCGCGGTAATGATTGCAGCGGTTGGCAACTTCTCTTACCGCTTCCAGGCGCCGTTGCGCCCACCGTCTTTTGCATCAACATGGATATCGGTGATGGTCGCACGAGGATCCAAAGACTTCACCATGTCGATGATTGTCAAAGCCGAAATCGAAACCGCGGTCAGTGCTTCCATTTCGACCCCTGTGCGATCGGCCGTGCGAACATTTGATGAGATGGTCACGCCATCGTCGACTATTTGCAGGTCGACACTCACGCTATGCAACGAGATTGGGTGGGCTAACGGAATCAAATCGGGAGTGCGTTTGGCTCCCATAATTCCAGCTAATCGAGCCGTGGAAAGCACATCACCTTTTGGAACGGTTCCGTCACGTAACATCGCAACAACGACGTTGGAAAGCAGAACCTTGCCAGATGCAATTGCAGTACGTGTCGAAATTTCGCGATCGCTGACGTCAACCATGTGCGCCTGGCCCTGATCATCGAGGTGCGTGAATGCGTTCTCAGTGCTCATAACGGCTAATGGTAGCCGCGAAGGCTACGGTAGAGGCAGCCACCTGACTTGCCCACCGACTGAAGTGACCCCCGCCTCGGCAACGGCAAAACCAGTAGATGAAGCCAATCCTCGAAGCATCGCTGAGCCGAGGTGATCGCCCATTGCAAATTCACCGTTTATGAGATTTCCAAGGATTAGGCGCGTGAAATTCGCAGGTGCCGCCAGTTCATCTTTCGTGATCACTTCATCAAGTTCTTTCTCGGGACGCGAAAGAAGAGAGCCAATAAGCGGGGCACACAGTGTCATCATTCCCACGATTGCCGACTGAGGGTTGCCCGGAAGCCCGACCAAAGGGATTGAGTTTCCACGATGTGGAATTGTTGCGAGAAGCATCGGGTGTCCGGGCCTTGAACGAACACGGTCAACTACAAACGTTGCCTTAAGCGAATCGAGCGCGCCGTGAATGTGATCGCGTGGTCCGTCGGCCGTTCCACCCGTTGTGACAATGACATCGCAATTAGATGAATTTTTGAGCGTTTCAATTACGGTAGGGAGTTCATCGGTCACATAGTTAATCGAGATTACCTGGGCGCCAAGGCGTTCAAGCCACCCGGGTAATTGCGGTCCCAGAGAATCGCGAACGCGTCCATCTTTAGGGAGGCCATCGGTCAGCAACTCATCACCCAGTAGCAAAAGTCTTACTCGTGGTCTTTGTACGACAGTTATGGCGTCGTAACCGGATGCGGCTAATAATCCGATTGCAGAGGGAGTTATTGTTGCGCCTGCTTCGAGAAGTATTTCGCCCTTGCGACATTCTTCACCCGCAGGGCGAATGTCTTTTCCCTTCGACGCTTCCCCATGAACATTGTCACCTTCAACGGTTGCGTCTTCCCAACGAACCACGCCAAATGTTCCTTGAGGTATTACAGCCCCCGTGGCAATGCGTAAAGCGAAACCTTCGCTAAGTTCCTTGTCGTATGGAGCTCCGGCTTTCACGTCGCCGATAATTTTCCATGGGCCATTTCCTGCGACGGCCCATCCGTCCATTGAAGAGGTCGTGTATGTCGGTAGATCGCAAAGCGCTAATGCGTCATTGCCCAGGGTTCGGCCTAATGAATCTTTGAGTGGGATGTTCTCCAAACCAAGGCGTTTAACAACCTTGCTTGCAGCACTCCTTGCCAAATCCCAACTTACTTCTTGCCAAACGGTCATTTATCGATGGGATCTACGGGCCAGTTCCCGGCTAGAAGTTCAATTTGCCTTGCTGCCTCTTTTGGATCGGCGCCACCTGCGACGGCAATTCCCAATAAGAAAGTAGTAATGGGGGCCGCTTTACGTTCAATAGTGTGCGCCGCATCGCGAGCCAAATTCAAGATGGATTCTTGATCCACATCGACCTTGATTCCCAATTCTTTCTGAACTGCATCGATCCATTTATCCATGGCGTTCACCCCTCTTTGATTGCCCGCCTTAAGACTAATCGCCCGCTCAAGATCTGAGGGGGTGTCAATGTCGATAAGAATACGCTCTAGAGCAGGAGATAACCGAAGTTCCCTGACGTCCAAGAGTTTGGTCAGATTGCGCATTGATTGACCTGATACCTCGCCGAGTTTGGTGATCGCAGACCGAAGGGAAATAGTGCGGTACAAAGCGCAGAGCGGTTGCAGTACACCTTCGGAGTCCAGAGGGATCAAAGCATCTTCGCTAATCGGAAGTGCTCCAATCAGACCATCGAAAATCTGGCTTGCAAAAGGCATGTCCGTCGCGATGATGGCCACGAACTCGGTATCAATCAATTCCAACCCGGCACAGATCGCTGCGACTGGACCGCCGCCTGGTGGATCTTCTCGCGTAAATCTCACGTAATTGGACGTTTTTTCTATCGCTGGCCCAACGACAATGATGTCCATATCTTGCGGGAGCGAATTTAGGAGCACGTCGATGAGGGAGTTTTCTCCGAGCATCGCTCGCGACTTATCTGATCCGAATCGAGTGCTCATTCCACCAGCTAAAACGATTGCGCTCAACATGGTCGTCCTACTGTCCAGTGATTTTTGAAAGGATCTTCATAATTCGACTTGGACGGTTCCTGCGCTTTTCTTCCTTGTCGGCCATGCCAGATAGTCGAATCGCGCTGTTGATACCGATCCAACGGAAGGGTTCTGGTTCCCAACGGGGACCCCTCCATTGAACGAAGGGAAGATGCGTGCGAGCCGAATCCTTCTGAAGTATGAGGTCGGCCATCACCCCGCCTGCCAGATAAGAAAAGGCAACGCCATCACCGGCATATCCGCCCATCTCCCCGTAATTCTCGCCTGTTCTTACGTATGGCGCCCAATCTCGAGTAACTCCGACTGCTCCGCCCCACGAATGATTGAATTCGAATTTCTCCAACACGGGGAACCATTCCCGTGCCATTTTTCGCAATCGATCGTGATCTCGACGATGATGTTCGCTTGCATCGTTTCTGCGCGATCTCCAGGTATACGGCGCACCACGTCCACCGATTGCCAGTCGGCCGTCTGCTGTGCGTTGCGCGTATGTCACCAGGTGAGAGGCTTCGGCAAAAGTCTCGCGATTTTCAACACCAATTTCTTGAAGAACCTCAGATGGAAGGGGTTCAGAGGCAATCATTAACGAATAAATGGGCACCTGATCACGTGTGTTTTCGAGGTAAGCCTCAATAGCACGAACCACGAAGGTTGCGCGCACTTGCATGGTATCGACTAGTACCGCTCCTTCAGGTTGAATAAAAGCCGGGGTGTTTTCGAAGATGCTGACGCCACGGCACTGTAATGAATTCGCTAGGCCGACGACAAGGGCCGCAGGATTTAAGGATGCACAGTTCGGCGTGTACACAGAGCCAAGTGCACCACGCATTCGGATTCGGGCATTGGTTTCGCGAACATCAAGTCGAACGTAGCCCTCTTCGATATGTGTACCCAACCGTTGGAATTGACCCTGATTTCGGGCAATGATGAGAGAGCCAGCCTTTTGAAATCCGCAATCGATATTTTCTTTAGAGATGAAATCAGCAACATCGTCAATTGTTTGACGTAGATGCATGTGCAATTCGTGAACTACTTCTGGAGAAAATGTCTTTCTGAGTTCTTTGTCGTCGACGGGATAGAGCGCCGAAGCCCATCCACCGTTGCGGCCGCTTGCACCTGAGCCAACTTGATTCTTTTCCAGGATCGCAATTTTGAGTGCAGGGTTCTGCTCGATCAGATGGTGAGCGGTCCAAAGTCCCGAAAAGCCGCCACCGACGATGACGACATCCCACGGGTGTTGAAGTTCACCCGGTTCAAAAACAGGGTGATCGACAAGCGTCCACCACAAACTCATATTCGATTCTCCGGCCACTTCGATAAATAGTCGGGGAGCGCTATCCCGGATTTCAAATTTTCGGCGGGGATTGGGATTCCGTACACACTCGATATCGGAACGATTCCTGCCCACACCTTAGAGTCAAGGTCAGATTCTGGATCATCAGGTTGGCCATCGGAAATTTTGATGCTGATCTCATTTAGCGGAAAGGCGAGCACGCTCGTTGCTTTGAGTTCTTGATCGGTTGAATCGCGAAGTTCATTTATCCGCTCTGGAAAGAGATGGGCGGTGAGAGCACGTAAGGCGGCTCGCTTTTCGTCACCTTCCAAGGAGCGGGCAATTCCTAGCGCCATGAGAGATTGATAGTGCATCGAGGACTCGAAGGCCGAGCGGGCTAAAACTAAGGCGTCTACCAACGTAATTGTTACGCAGGCAGGTGCACCGCTCGACAGAACCTTGAATAGTCGCGATGCGGTAGATCCATGCAACAACAACTCGTCGCCGAAGGGAGCGCAAGCAACTGGCAGGCAATATGGCTGATTTTGATCCGTTACCGCAACGTGGGCGACTATGGCGCGATCCAAAATCCGTCGGACTTCACCAGGTTCGAAAACCTGTTTGTGTGGAGCGCGACGGACTTTGGTGCGATCTGAACCCATTACAGAATGATAGATGCAGCCTCGGTAAGTACCGTGCGGAGAATGCCTTCAATTTCATCGAAATGCGATTGATCGCAAATTAATGGAGGCGCGATCTGGATGACGGGGTCTCCACGATCGTCTGCACGACAGTAGAGCCCGTTGTCGAAGAGCGCCTTGGATAAGAAGCCTCGAAGCAATTTCTCGCTTTCATCAGCGGAGAAAGTTTCTTGAGTCGCCTTGTCCTTGACCATTTCGATTCCGTAGAAGTAACCGGCGCCGCGGATATCACCGACGATAGGTAGGTCATAGAGCTTCTCGAGAGTTGCTTTGAGCCCAACTTCGTTGGCTCTAACGTTCTCGTTGATCTTTTCGCGCTCAAAGATGTCCATGTTCGCTAAAGCAACGGCAGCGCCAGCGGGGTGTCCACCGAAGGTGAATCCGTGAAGGAACGAATTATTGCCTTTTCGGAATGGTTCGTAGAGACGCTCGTTGGCAATCATCGCTGCCATCGGGAAGTAACCCGACGTCATACCTTTACCGCACGTGATGATGTCAGGAACGACGCCATACCTAACGGAGGCAAAGTATTCGCCGATCCGCCCGAAACCAGTAATCGTTTCGTCCGCCACCATGATGACGTCATATTGATCGCAGATATCGCGCACTCTTTGTAAGTAGCCTGGGGGAGGCGGGAAACATCCGCCGGAATTTTGTACAGGTTCGATGAATACAGCCGCAACTGTATCGGCGCCTTCGAAAAGGATCGCCTCTTCGATTCGGTTTGCCGCCCATTGTCCGAATTCTTCAAATGAATCGCGATGATTAAGGGGTGCACGATAGAAGTTCGTGTTCGGCACTTTGTGGTGGCCGGCTATGAGCGGTTCGAAGAATTGCTTGGCAGCCGGAATACCTGTGATTGAAAGTGCTCCCTGTGTGGTGCCGTGATAGGCAACGTGGCGACTGATGATTTTATGTTTCATCGGTTTGCCCGTGAGTTTGAAATACTGCTTAATGAGCTTCGCAGCGGTTTCTACTGCTTCACCGCCAGAAGCACTGAAGAATACGTGGTTGAGACCCTCGGGAGTATGCGAGGTGATTCTCTCTGCCAATTCGATTGCGCGTGGATTTGCATACGACCAAATTGGGAAGTAGCCGATTTCCTTAATTTGCTTTGCGTAGGCGTCTGCAAGTTCTTCGCGACCATGACCCACCTGCGTGGCAAATAGAGATGAGATGCCATCGAAGTATCGCTTGCCGCGATCGTCAAAGATATATGCACCTTCACCTTTTACGATGATCGGAATTGATCCTCCGGCGTCGTAAGCACCCATTCGGGAAAAGTGCATCCAAAGATGCTCTTTTGCGCGGTTGGACCAGTTTGATTCGAGATCTGATTCGAAGGATTGAACGTTGTCGAATGTACTTGTTGTTGCCATTTTTATGTTCCCCAGTTATAAAGCTGCTTGCGCAACTTTAGGTAGATGAAGCTCTCCGTACTACGCACTTCCGGAATTGCTCTTATTCGTTGCAGTAGTTCAAGTAGATGCTCGTCGTCATTGCAAATGACTTCCGCCATGACATCAAAGCCACCAGATGTGACCAAGATGTAATCAACTTCCTTGTAATGCGAAAGTTGGTCTGCAACCTCTACGAGATCTCCTTCAACTTTTATTCCGATCATGGCCATGCGGTAGGAACCGACGGTGAGTGGGTCTGTGACCGCCACCACTTGCATAACGCCAGACTCAATGAGTTTGGCGATGCGCTGGCGGACGGCAGCCTCAGACAGCCCCACAGCCACTCCGATCGCTGCATAGGGCTTACGCCCGTCGATCTGGAGCTGTTCAATGATCGCCCGCGAAATGTCGTCCAAAACCGGGCGGTGCTTGATGGCCATGGGCTAACTCTCTCGCACCTTTGAGGCAAAAGCAAAGGAATCCGCAGATTATGGCCTCTTTGACGACGAAATCCGCACATTTCGGGACAAAAAAGGGGCTAATTCGTGGTGGGGGCTGTTCATGGAGACTTTCACGGCGTACTCTCACCTCACTAGCGATTGGGCTTTCTAAGGGAGTAAATGAATGGAAAAGCTATTTAGCTTCGTCAACGGCCACGAGGTTCAAAGTTCCTCCGGGGAGACAACCCCGATTACCGATCCTTCCACCGGCGAGGTTTATGCCCAGGCCCCGAAGTCCAATAAGAGCGACGTCGATGTGGCAATGAAAGCAGCTTCAAAAGCATTTGAGACGTGGGGGCAGACGACTCCTAGTCAGCGACAACGAGCGCTGCTGAAGATTGCCGATGCATTTGAAGAACACGCGGAAGAATTAGTTGCAATTGAAAGTCGAAATACTGGAAAACCTTTAGCAGTCACAATGTCTGAAGAAGTTCCTCCAATGTTGGATCAGATCCGATTCTTTGCAGGGGCCGCACGAAATCTTGAGGGCAAGTCCGCCGGTGAGTACATGCCAGGCATGACATCCTTCCTTCGTCGCGAACCAATAGGCGTATGCGGGCAAATCACACCGTGGAATTATCCGATGATGATGGCCGTATGGAAGTGGGCACCTGCGATTGCAGCTGGTAATACTGTTGTTTTGAAGCCAAGTCACACAACACCCGCAAGCACCGCGTACATGGCAAAACTCATGGCGGAGTTTCTTCCTGAAGGCGTATTCAACGTCATCTGCGGAGAGCGTGAAACCGGTCAGGGGATCACCGAACATTCAACTCCAGCAATGGTCTCCATAACAGGATCTGTACGCGCTGGAATCGACGTCGCAACTAACGCGGCTAAGCAGGTAAAAAGAGTTCACCTTGAACTCGGTGGGAAAGCGCCCGTGGTTGTCTTTGATGATGCCAATTTGGAGAGCGCAGCAGAGGCAATTGCGATTGCAGGTTACTTCAATGCTGGCCAAGATTGCACTGCGGCAACGCGCGTCCTCGTCCAAGCAGGCGTGTATGAGAAGTTCGTGGCACTATTGACCGATCAGGCAAAGAACAAGATCGCCATCGGAATGCCTAATGAAGATGTACTTGTCGGACCGGTAAATAACGTCCATCAACTCGCTTCAGTAAGTGGATTCCTTGAGAGGGTTCCGAGTCATGCTCGCGTTACCGCTGGGGGCGCGGCACTTGATCGACCCGGCTTCTTCTTCCCTCCAACAGTGGTGGCAGACCTTCGACAAGATGATGAAATGATCCAGAATGAAATTTTTGGACCGGTCATCACTATGCAGATGTTTAGCACCGAGGCAGAAGCGATCGCCATGGCAAACGGAGTTGATTATGCGCTGGCCTCTAGCGTCTGGACTCGGGACCATGGAACGGCAATGAGAATGTCCAAGGCTTTGGACTTTGGCTGCGTATGGATCAACACCCACATTCCAATCGTGGCCGAAATGCCACATGGTGGTTTCAAGAAATCCGGATACGGAAAAGACCTTTCCGGGTATGGATTCGAGGACTACACAAGAATCAAACATGTTATGACGAATCTCAACGCATAGCGTGAAAAGTGGGCGGGGAGGGCATACACTCCCCGCATTGATTTCCCCATTAACGAAAACGAAATGAAGGCCAGATAACTTTCCAATAATAACGACGATACGAAAGAGGAACTGCAATGCCAAAAGATGAACCGATTGCTCCTAAAACGCTCGACCTAATACGTGCGCAGATGTCTCGGCGTGGAGTCATTGCAGGAGTCGGAGGATTGGGCGTGGCCGGATTACTTGCGGCATGCAGCACTTCTTCGCCGAAGGGAGCAACAAGTGGGTCGCCAAGTGGATCGCCAAGCGCCATTGCAGATACTGGCGGAACCGTCCGTTGGGCGAACTGGACCCTCTACTTAGATTACGACTCAAAGACCAAGAAGTACCCGACTCTTGAAGCATTCCAAAAGCAGTCTGGGATAAAAGTTAAATACATGGAAGACGTCGATGACAACAATTCATTTTATGGCAAAGTTCAAGGCCAACTTAAGCTTGGTCAAGACATCGGCTATGACATTGTCACACTTACTGACTGGATGGCCACACGTTGGATTCGTCTGGGATACACGCAGACGATTGATGCCACCGGCATTCCAAATAAAGTCAATATTCTCGACGCGCTTAACAATGTAAGTTTTGACCCAGGACGCCATCAGTCGCTGACATGGCAATCTGGCTTTGCAGGGTTCGGCTGGAACAAACAGAAGATCCCTGGTGGCATCAAGACTCTGGATCAACTCTTTGCTCCCGCTAACAAGGGCAAGATCGAAGTGCTCTCTGAAATGCGCGACACGATGGGCATCATCTTGCAATACCAGGGTGTTGATATCTCATCCAATTTCACGGAAGCGCAGTTTATGAACGGAATTGATTTCTTGACGAAGAAGATCTCCGACGGCTTCATCAGAAAGGTAGTGGGCAACAGCTATAAGGAAGATCTTGTCAGTGGGGACGCCGTTGCTGTTATTGGATGGTCGGGAGACTTCTTCCAGTTAAACGCCCAGAGCAACGGTAAATTTGATTTCGCTCTACCTGAATCAGGCGGAACCCTTTGGAGCGACAACATGATGATTCCATCTACCTCGCATAACAGGAAGAACGCCGAGGCCGTCATGAATTACTACTACGAGCCAGCAGTTGCGGCCCAAGTGGCGGCATACGTCAACTACATCTGCCCAGTTAAAGGCGCTCAAGCCGAGATGGAGAAGATTAATCCGGCCCTTGCCAAGAGCCCGTACATCTTCCCGGACGCTACGGCACTATCGAAGGCCAAAGTTTTCCGTGCACTCACTCCAGCTGAAGAAACCACCTTCACGACAGCCTTCCAGAAGGCAACCGGAAACTAGTGGCCGACGCATCTTCCTCATCGCACGGGGATTTAAAACTCACCCGCGTCACCAAATCCTTTGGTGACTTCACGGCTGTTGATGATCTGACTCTCACCATTCCAGAAGGCTCGTTCTTCGCTCTGCTCGGGCCCTCTGGATGTGGCAAAACCACGACACTTCGGATGATTGCCGGATTAGAGGAGCCCACCGTAGGTTCCATATATATCGGGGAAACTGACATCACGACTAAGAAGCCCTACCAACGCCCAGTTAATACGGTTTTTCAAAACTATGCACTATTTCCGCACTTGAGCATTTACGAAAACGTGGCTTTCGGACTGCGTCGTCGAGGTGTGAAAGATGTTAAAGAGCAAGTTGAAAAGGTATTGAAGTTGGTCGAGTTGCCGCATTTGGCCGAGCGAAAGCCAACTCAACTTTCCGGTGGGCAACAACAACGTATTGCGCTCGCACGGGCGATCGTCAATCGTCCGGCGTTGTTGCTTCTCGACGAACCACTCGGTGCACTTGATTTGAAGTTGCGTCGTCAAATGCAGATCGAACTTAAGTGGATTCAAACAGAGGTTGGTCTGACTTTCGTTCACGTCACTCACGATCAGGAAGAGGCCATGACAATGGCTGACACGATCGCGGTTATGAATGAGGGTCGGATCGAGCAGATGGGTTCGCCTGCAGAACTCTATGAATCACCAGAGACAGCATTCGTTGCAAACTTCCTTGGTCAGTCCAATCTTATTCGCGGCGAAGTTGTTTCAAGCGATTCTGATCAGTCGGTGGTCGAAGTGCATGGCCAGAAGGTCGCGGTCCTGAAATCTCGCAACCGAGCCACAGGCAAATCCATTCTGGTCGGAATCCGTCCAGAGAAGATCAGAATCTCACTGCCCGATGACCCGCGCAACGGAAATGTGCTTACGGGGGGAATCGTTTCGGATGTCTCCTTTGTTGGCGTCAGCACTCAATATGTCGTTGAGATGCCGTGGAAGCAGGACCTCATGGTCTTCGAACAAAATGACGGTGGCACACCGACATTGCGACCAGGAGATCCCGTCTCACTTTCTTGGAATCCGCCATTCACTTTTGGTCTTGATGGGTCCGAAGACGTGAACGCAGGTTCTGAAGTGGATGAGCCGGCGTAATGGCCTATCTTCAAAGCGTCGTTACCCGCGCAGGCTATTTCACTTCGAAAAAGGGACGTCTGCCATATCTGCTTCTTTTCCCGGGCATGCTCTGGCTCTTCACTTTCTTTGTTCTTCCGATCATCAACCTTGCCGGAACCTCAACACAGACGCCAGTTGCGGGCGGCGAAACTGGGCAATATGTGCAGACTTTTAGATTTGCTAACTACATAGATGCCTTCAATCAGGCCAGGCCGCAGTTCGCACGATCATTCCTCTACGCCACTTTGGCGACGCTCTTAGCGTTGGCAATTTCATACCCTCTTGCTTATGCGATTGCCTTTCGCTCCGGACGCTTCAAGAACATACTTCTCGTTCTTGTCGTGGCACCATTCTTCACGTCCTTCCTGTTGCGAACGGTTGCCTGGAAACAGATTCTTGGCGAGCAGGGATTCGTTGTTCCCGCTCTGCGCTCTATGCACATTATTGGTCAAAATACGTCTCTGACCGCGAGTGCTTTGGCGGTGGTGACTGGCATGACCTACAACTTCCTGCCTTTTATGACGCTGCCACTGTATGCATCTCTGGAACGCATCGATCCTCGGACGCTTGAGGCCTCTAACGATCTTTACGCCAATGGAATCACGACTTTTCGCAAAGTGACATTCCCACTTTCTATGCCAGGAGTTGTTGCAGGTACTTTGCTCACCTTCATCCCCGCAGCGGGTGATTACGTCAATGCCGCAATTTTGGGTAATCCCAATACGACCATGATTGGCAATGTTATAGATTCACGCTTTTTCAATATTGTTGACTATCCAACTGCGGCCGCGTTGTCCTTCATGTTGATGGCCGCGATACTTATTCTTGTCACTATCTATATTCGTAGGTCCGGAACGGATGAATTAGTATGAGTACGATCCCGATTCCCACGCTACCCGTTGGCAAGCGAATCTCGCGCTGGTTCGGGCGAAACATTATCCGTATCTACGCTGTTGTCGGTTTCACGTATCTTTTCATTCCAGTTATCTACACGATTGCATTTTCGTTTAACAACTCGGAGAAAAGCAATCTAGTCTGGCGCGGATTTACTTGGAGCAATTGGGCCAACCCTTGCGGTGCACCAGATGTGTGCAATGCGTTGGGAAATTCGCTCAAGATCGGAGTACTAGCGACTTTCGTTGCGACCGTCTTGGGAACACTGATCGCCTTCGCAATTGGCCGACACGCCTTCCGGGGACGGTCGACAACAAATCTCTTGATCTTTCTTCCAATGGCAACACCTGAGGTCGTACTTGGATCCTCACTACTAGCTATGTTTCTGACCTTCCACATTAACCCAGGTTTCTGGCCAACTGTTGCGGCGCACGTTATGTTCTGTATTTCCTTTGTGGTCGTTACCGTCAAAGCGCGAATTGCGAGCCTCGACCCCAGACTTGAGCAGGCAGCAATGGATCTCTACGCAAATGAGCGTGAGACATTTAGACGAGTGACCCTTCCTTTGGTTATGCCCGGCATCGCAGGCGCTGCGCTTCTAGCGTTTTCTCTCTCCTTCGACGATTTCATCATCACGAACTTCAACTCGGGCACCATGAATACTTTCCCGAAGTTCGTCTGGGTATCGGCGGCACGAGGAATTCCCGCCCAGGCCAATGTAATCGGTTCCTCGATGTTCTTGATCGCACTGTTTGTCGTTGTCGCGGGGCAACTGGTCAACCGCAAAAAGGCGCGCTAATCTAGCCCCGTAGCCATAACGAACTACAGATTGATAAGTAAATCTGCGCTATGGGGTAGGACTCCGGAGGACCCGGGCCAACTATGAATGTGCGTTAAGGGGTGAGTCCGGCGAAACGCCGGAGCGACGATGGTCACCATCGACCCCTTTGTTTTGCGCCATTTAGCCGACCTTCAACCGATGTTGTACTGGTTGGACGAAGATCCGCTCGAACCAGAATCGCACTCGGCCCTCATTGAAAACATTGAAGCTGATCTTTGCATTGTCGGCGCCGGTTACACGGGACTTTGGACCGCACTCCTTGCCAAGGAAAGAAATCCCGAACGCAGTGTCGTCATCGTCGAACAGCGAGAGACGGGCGCTGGTGCGTCCGGCCGCAATGGCGGTTTCTGCAACTCGTCTTTGACCCATGGATTTATGAATGGATACAGCCGCTTTCGCGGCGAAATGGAGACGCTTGAGCGTCTTGGTCGCGAGAATCTGGACGCTATTGAAGAGACGGTTCGACGTTACGGAATCGAATGTGATTGGGAGCGGACAGGTGAATTGCGTGTAGCCGTAACCAAGTGGCAACTCGATGGCATGCAAGAAGAAGCCGATCTTCGCAACAAGTACGGGGACAATGTCGAGGTCTTAAGCAAGGAAGAAATCCAGAAACGGGTTAAGTCGCCGACGTACCAAGGAGCACTTTTCGATCACGATGGCACCGCTCTTGTCGACCCCGCGCGGTTGGTATGGGGACTTGAGAAAGTTTGCATTTCGCTCGGCGTGAAGATCTATGAGAATTCGAAAGTCGATTGGCTAGAGGATAAGGGAGGCAAAGTCGTTGTCCATTCTCCTTATGGTTCTGTTACAGCATCGAAAGTCGCGTTGGCTACAAACGTCTTCAAATCACTTATTAGGAGCGCGCGCAAATATGTGATTCCTGTTTATGATTTCCAACTTGTCACCGAACCACTAACTGCCGAGCAAAGAGAGAGCATCGGTTGGAAGAATCGCGAGGGCATCTCGGACGCGGGCAACCAGTTCCACTATTACAGATTGAATAAGGAAGGCGGCATCCTCTGGGGAGGGTACGAGGCCATCTACAATTTCCGCGGCAAGGTCCGGCAGGAATATGAATTCGACGCAGAGACATATGCGACTCTCGCGGCCAATTTCCTTCGTACATTCCCGCAACTTGAGGGCATTAAATTCACTCACGGTTGGGGCGGAGCCATCGACACGTGTACGCGTTTCTCTCCGTTCTGGGGTCAAGCACACCGTGGCAAAGTTGTTTACGTCATGGGTTACACCGGTCTCGGGGTGGCGGCAACCCGATTCGGCGCCGCAACGATGTTGGATCTGCTTGACGGGAAGTCAACAGAACGAACCAAACTCAAGATGGTTCGGAGGAAGCCCCTTCCATTTCCTCCAGAGCCATTGCGCTACCTATTTATATGGATCACCCAGAGATCCATCAACTCGGCAGATCGGCACCAAGGCCGACGCAATATCTGGCTACGGGTATTGGATCGCATTGGGCTGGGCTTCGATTCTTAACCTGCGAAGGTGCGTTACCCTTTTGTCGTGACCAACATCGGAAATATGTACGGGCCAAACTTCACCTTTCTCGGAATACCGGCGTGCGATCTTGATCGCCCCGAGACCTACGCCGATGCCGATGTTGTAATTCTCGGGGCGCCGATCGATAGCGGCACTTCCCATCGCTCGGGCGCAAAGTTCGGTCCACAGGCAATCCGAGGTGGCGATTACTTGCCGCATGATGGGGAACGACCACATCTCGCGCTCCGTGTGGATGCCCTTAAGGAACTCAACGTTCGCGACGCAGGTGATCTCCTTATGCCTGGCGGGGATCTCGTCGCCTCGCTCGAAGTTCTGGCCGAAGCCACCGAGAAACTCTCACGTGAAGGCAAAATTCCAGTTGTTCTTGGGGGAGACCACTCCATTGCATCCGCAGACGTCATGGGCATTGCCCGTCACCGCGGCATGGGAAAGATCTCGATGATTCATTTTGACGCCCATGCTGATACTGGCGACACTCAATTCGGCGCATTGGTTGGACATGGAACTCCCATGCGAAGACTCATTGAGTCCGGCGCAGTACGAGGTGATCGATTCTTGCAAGTAGGACTACGTGGTTATTGGCCAGAACCAGAAACTCTTGATTGGATGCGCGATCAGGATATGCGCTCGTACGAGATGACCGAGATTGGCGAGCGTGGTATGAAGACCGTGATGGATGAATCTTTCGCCCGATTAACGGATGGCTGCGATGGTGTATTTCTTTCTGTAGATATTGATGTTGTTGATCCCGGAATGGCTCCAGGTACTGGAACTCCAGAGCCAGGTGGGATGACCAGTCGTGAATTGCTTGAAGCAGTGCGACGAATTTGTTTCGAACTTCCCATTGTTGGAATGGATATTGTCGAAGTATCACCGCCCTACGACAGCGCCGATATCACTGCAATTCTTGCCAACCGAGTCGTCCTTGAGGCGCTAAGCGCTATCGCCAAACGAAAGAAAGGCGAGAGCTATTCGCCAGCACGGAATCTCCTAGACAGATAAGTAAGGGCAATTACAACTTTCGCCGTTCGCGAGCTCTCCGCATTTGAAGCAGAATGTTGATTGCCAGTAAGAAGAGACCTCCGATCACTTTGGCGAATATGGAAGTGAGAATACTTAGCAAATAACCCATTCCCGGTATGACTCGTATGATCTTATGGATCTCGGTATCTTTCTGAACAGTGTTCTGGTCGCTGACATTCGAATCTGTTCCATCGTTCGCGGTAATCGTCACCGTGTCTCCGCTGAGAGATGCAGATGAGACCATGCGCACTTCTAGCGCCCACGTATAGTCGTTATGAAGCAGGAGAATATCGTTAACTTTGGATTCTGAGGCGGATATGATCTTCGAAATTATTATGTCATGGCGAAAAATTTTGGCAATCGGTGCGTTAACATCCGAGGCATAAATGGCGATCCCCAACGATTCGGAGAGTAATGCGGGAACTATAGAGGTGAGGGTTATAAACACGATAAAAGCAATATTTATCGTGTGGATCCAACTTAATCGATAACTTTTGTGGCCGCGGACCCTAGGTTGTGAAGATCGATCATTTCTGGTCTTGGGAGGTTGACGCATCGGATCCTCGGATTGCGCGAGTGCCGGAGCCAGAATCGATCTAACTTGATTCGCAAATGCCGAGTCCGGAAGTTCGTTCAAACCCTGTTGAGTGCCGTCGAATATGATGGCGCTGTCCGACAGCCGCATCATGAGTATTCGATTCTTCTTGGCGTTCTCGCTTGCCGTTTCTTCCACCATTACTCGGCCCCTTTTTGATCGCGTAGAGAATGCCTAGAAATTTGAGAATGGTGAGATTGAAGGCGAAATGGAAATGAGCTCACGCATAGATTCTTTGCGGAACTATCGAGTAAAGCCACAATTCTCTCCAGACTGTGAACTGTCGATCTCTCGATTTCCAGTGGAAGGTACCTTATAACTTAGAAGGAAACTTGGATGGAAATTGGCTCGATATTTGTTGGTGTCGTAGCCGTATTCAGGCTTATCCGCTCCCTTTCGGGACATTAGAAATCGGTTTTAGGATTTTGCATTTTGGCAGGCTAATGAAATCGTGAGTATTTAGCGTCCCACGGGCTAGCGAAGGGCCCACTGAACTGTGATTGAAACAGTGACGCCTTGCTGACCGAGATCAACCTTGGTTGCAGTAGCTCCTGCGGCCGGCACTGCGTCCGTCATCATTGTTTGCGGATAAAGCGTGGGGGATGCGTTTTCGGTCAGGTAATTCACTTTTCCAAGTTTCACACCAAGTAAAGTGGCATAAGAGGTCGCCTTGGCTTTTGCCTTACTAACTGCGTCAATACGTGCGCCTGAGGTTGCACTCGTGGGGTCGAATACGAATGGAGTGACGCCATTTACCTGCAGATTATTGCCACCGGCAGCAACCACTGCGTCAACTACCGCTCCGGCATTCTTCGCATTGTGAATGACAACTTCGAAACTTTGGCTACCGCGATATCCAGTTATTACCGAACCCTTACTCTTGGTGTAACTGTATTCTGGATAAACCGTGAAGCTCTGAGTGGCAATATCTTTTGTGGCAATCCCGTTTGCAACTAAAGCTGCACGCACGGCTGTTGCAGAAGTTGAAGTTGCAGCCAGTGCTCTCTTGCTCGTTCCTTCTACGACAGAAATCGTCGCGTTGAGACGCACTGCATCAGGTGTGACTTTAACAGTGCCATCAGACGAGACCGTAATGTAACGACCGGACGTTCCTGACGTTGAACCTGGTGCCAGGGCGAAAATGGCTGCAGCGACAAGAGCGATTGCAACTAGTATGCCTAGACCGGTTTTCGCACGGGTAGAAATCATGAGGAATCCCTTCTTCGAGATAGCAATTAATATTCATCAAACTGGCTTTGCACCTTACACCTTGAGGCCCGTGAGCGAGAGATGAAAAGTATGACTGGTCATTTGAGGCTCAAGCGATTCAATTGTTGTTCTTAAAGTATGTTTTAAGTGGCACCGTTCGTTGTACCCACCTAATGTGGGGGCGGGCTTTACCAATCCAGTCACGGGGGAACGATGCCGGCGTCAATTGCAGAGTTAGCAATCTCTACTAAAGGTCTTCGCAAGACCTACCGCAATCGCAAAGGTCTTCATGTTGCGGTGGCCGGACTAGATCTCGATGTCCCTGTCGGCGGAGTTCATGGATTCTTAGGTCCGAACGGATCGGGAAAGACGACGTCGATTCGAATGTTGCTCGGATTGATTCGCGCAGACGCCGGCACCATGAACATCTTCGGTCACGAAGTTCCGAAACATCTTCCCGACGTCGTTGGTCGGGTAGGGGCTATCGTCGAATCGCCGAAGTTCTTTCCTGCCTTTAGCGGCCGCAAGAATCTTCAATTACTCGCGGAAGCTATTGGCCGTCCACGCGGAATAGTTGATCAAGTTTTGGAGCAGACGAGTCTCGGCGAACGAGGCAAGGACAAGTACCGGACTTATTCCTTAGGCATGAAGCAGCGGCTTGCCATAGCTGCGACGCTTCTAAAGGAACCCGATCTGCTTATCTTTGACGAGCCCACAAATGGACTGGATCCTGCAGGCATCCGAGAAATTCGAAACACGATGCGCGCGCTTAGCGACCAAGGGAAAACTGTTCTGGTGAGTAGTCACATTCTGAGTGAGGTTGAACAGGTAGCTGACACTGTTTCGATCATTGGTCACGGCAGGCTCTTGGCGTCTGGGCGCGTGGCCGATGTGATTGGCAATCAGGTCGCGACATCCGTGCGTGTAGGAGTTGCTGACCTTGCCGCGGCGCATCGAATTCTCACTGATGGCGGACTTCTCGTCCGCGAAGATGGTGGATTGCTTGTGGTCGACGGGATTGCCGATGGAGCTGAGATCACCAAGCGTCTTGCTGCACATTATTTATTTGTAAACGAGCTGATTCCCGTGCGCGCAGATCTTGAGTCGGTGTTCTTGCAGTTGACTGCTGATGAAGGACTTGAGTCCTCGGGTAATGCCAAATGAGGCGATTGACCAAAGTTGAGTTAAGACGCCTGTTCTCGCGTCGCCTCACTGCGGGTGCTCTTCTTGGGGCCGTGGTTGTTACTGGGATGATCTTGCTTGGGGCGTACCAACAAGCAAAACCCTTGAGCGGTCAACAACTGGCATTCCAACGGGCGCAATTCGATCAAGCACATCAGAATTGGGCGCTCAACGGAGCCCAACAAGTCAAAGACTGTGTGAAACAGCAAGCCATCATCCAGAAGAGCGATCCCAAGGCCGATTTCCATTGCAACGACATGGAACCAAAGTGGGGAGTGAATTGGGGCAAGCCAAAAGTGACGTTCGATGACTTGATGCACTCGACCCTTCTCAACTGGTCCTATCTCATGGCATTCATCGCCTTCCTTATTGGCGCAGGTTTCGTTGCTTCCGAATTCAGCAGTGGGTCCATGGGCAACTGGTTGACGTTTGAACCGCGGCGAATGCGGGTCTATTCGACCAAATTGGCGGCAGCGGGATTGGGATTGATTCCTGCAACGCTGACATTGCTTGGGTTGCTGTTTGGTGGCGTCTGGCTGATTACTGCGCGATACGGTTCCACGGCAGGCACGACCGGAAAGATGTGGAATGACCTCGGTTTGATGTCAGCTCGCTCACTTGTGTTGGCGGTCGTGGCCGCAACTGTCGGAGTAGCGATGGGCACCCTCTTGCGTCACACCGCAGCGGTAATTGGAATCGCGATGGGGTACCTCATCCTTATTGAAGCAATCTTCAGCCACCTACTTCAAAATCAGCAGCCATGGTTATTAAGACTCAATATGGACGGTTGGCTACAGCATGGCACCAAGTACTACATCCAATCCTGCAAGACCGACAGTCAGGGTCAATACCGTTGCGATGGTGTCGAAAAACTTTTGGGGTTTGGTCACAGTTCGACGTACTTGGGATTGTTAGTCGTATTGGTCGTCGGCATTACCGCGATGGTTTTCCAACGTCGAGATGTTAATTAAATGGAATGGAGCGGCCTTGAACGAGAATAAGAAAGCTTCGCTGCTTGTTGCTGTTGCATCCGCCTGGGGAGTAGTTCTCATGATCCTTGCCGCGGTGCTCCCCATAGTTACGCCTCAAGATTCTCCCGTGGTAGTAAGTCCAACAACATCCTCCTCGATCGCCACAACAGGCATTGCCCCAGCACTTCCTCAAGTACCGCAAGTCACCCTTGTCGCCTACTACGGACACTCAGTTCTATTCCCGATGGCACTGCCAGCTTTGGCGTCAGTCATTGTGGGTTTGTTACTTTGGTTAAAAGTGAGAAGAAGATCCAGTTGGCCTGGAATTATTGCTTGGGCATTCGCAGGAGCTGTACTTATTGGCGGGGTGATTGGCTTCGTGACGCTCTTGTTCAAAGTCGGTGCAGCCATTATCCCAGTTGGCTTATGTCTCGTGATGGCTTGTAATGCCGTAGCTCCACGGAGCACAAGGATCTAAACGGGAGGCGATGAAATTGAAATCCATCTGGCTTGGAAAGCAAGGATTGATTGTCGTTTCGCTTCTACTTTCTGTTTCATTTCTCGCGGTTGGGACGATCGTTTTCGCAAAGGCTCAAAAAGACCATTCCCAGTGGCGCGTGGTCAATGGATGGGGAATATGCGGTGGATACGGGACCAAATATCTGAAGGAAATACCGACCGAGATCTACCCTCCGATTTACGACTTTCTGCATATCCCACACAACCGAATCGGCGCAATCACGGCTTATGATGAAGTTACTGCGGTAGATCCAATCAAGGAGTCATCCATTCCGCATATCTGCAAAAACAAGCTGAATAAATTTGATGGAACTGACTCAACCCTTTTTGGGGTAGCGCTTTCACCACTCACCTTCAAGACCGACCGGGCGAAAGCACTGGCGAACGCCCGAAAGCACTATTCAGGCGTGATTCCTGCGGGGGCAACTAAAGCGATCCAAATACTCATGGGTGAATATGTGCCTTGGCCAGATTATTCTGGACACGATCCATATATATTCAATTTGCAGGTGGATGGAAACTACATGTTGTCTCAGATACACGATTTGGTCCTTGGTTACTATCCCAAAGGCGGATGGAAAGTAGTCTTTGAATATCCAAGATCCGAAGGACCATTTCAAGGTTATCCTCCGACGGGCAGTTGAATGGGCATAAGCCTGCAGCGCGTCTATAGATAAGGTAAATGAAAGTCGAGACCGATTCTAAATCTGCCACCTGACGAGGGCGACAAGGACGATAACGTATTCAATTTTGGGACATCGGAAATCGGTTTGGATTTTGCATGTTGGCTGGTTAAGGAAATCGCGATCAAGTAATGTCCAACTGGTTGATTAATTGAGTTTCCTCACACAAGAGAAAACTCGGAGTCCAATTGGAGAGCGACACGGGGGACTGAGACATGACGGAGAACGTTAAGCGAGTGGAAGTCTCGCGCCGAATTGAAGCGCCGACGGGAATCATTTTCGAGATTCTGGCGAATCCGCAACGACACAAGGATTTCGACGGCTCAGGAATGTTGCGGGGCGCGGTACTCGATCGGCCCATCTCCGGCGTCGGCGATACGTTCACCATGAAAATGCATCGACTCGGAGATGACTATCTCATGCTCAATTATGTTGTGGAGTTCGAACCGGGCCGACGCATTTTTTGGGAACCCGCCCCTGGAGACGCATCTCGGGCCGAAGATAATGATCCATCCAAAATTGGGATTCCTGCGGGCTACCGCTGGGGCTACATCCTCGCTCCAGACGGTGATGACGCCACCATCGTTACGGAAGTCTTTGACTATGGACCGTTGTCGGAGTCGCTCTTCGATGATGGTGGAGCCTGGATCAATGGATCCAATGCCGTGCGTGATTCTATGGCCGCCAGTTTGGAGAAGCTTGCGCAAATCAGTACTCGATAGCGCCGCTGCTGGAGTAGTCGTAAATCGATTTGATTTATATTAAGTTTTGCTAGCTCATTCGGTGAACTCGACCGTGATTTTCTGCTCCGACCGTCGTTTTTCGGCGTCTGCAACTAGGACGAGGAATTTCTTGTCGGCTGATGTAAGTGGTGGCTGAACAATACTTCGAGGCCAGAGGCGATGAGCTCGCACGACATCGACTTCAATGGCATATACAACTGCAGTTGCTTGCAGACCGAACCATGCGAGTAGACCTAGAACAACACCGAAAAATCCCGCGATGGCTTGTGCATGCTTGAGATCGTGACTAATGATAATCCCTGCCAGGCTTAGCAGGATTTGCCAAACCACACTCGACACAATTGCGCCAAGTATTAAATCGCGAGTGGCGACGATTTTGGAAGCGGCTATTCGAAATGCCGCGAGGAATAGGCCTATGCCGATTGCGGTTGAAAGCGCGAACGCAACAGCCTTCATGGGAATTCCATTAAGCCCCAATAAATGACCCACACCAACTAGTGATGCAGAAGCAGTGGTGACGACGGTTCCGACGCCGAGCAATCCGAGCAATGCAAGGGAGCGCAGGTAATTGGAGGGGAAACCAGGCCAGTCGACCTTAGGAACGATCCAGAGTGTGTTCTGAGTGTTTTGCATAGCGTTGGCGAGGCCTCGCCCTCCGAGGATCGCGCCAACAATGCCAACAATTAGTGCGGGGACAGAGTGACCCAGCGAAGAGAGACCAATCTGGGAACTGAGTTGAGTACCGATTATCGGGAACTCTGCAAGGGCCGAAGATTGGATGCTTGCCTGAAGCGAAGGGTTTCCTTTCAGGACCAATCCGAGAATGGCTGATAGCGCGAGCAATAAAGGAAAGGTGGCCAGGAATGCGAAGTAAGTCAGGAGCGCGACAAGATTGCCAGCCTGGTCGTCGCCGAATTTCTTAATGACGGCGTAGACGAAAGCGGGAAAACGATGCCGTTGTTGCCAAGCATCTATGGCGCGGATGCTCTTTTCGGATGGCATCATAAAACCAATCGTAATTGGCTAGAGCGTCTCAGTCGTCTTGCCGTCGAACTCTTCAGTGTCTGACTCTGCATCTGCCCTGGTGTGGTGAATTACCCCGTCCCGATGATTGGGAGGCGCGTAAAGGGTGTAGAGCTTCAACGGACCATCGCCCGTATTGATGATGTTGTGATTTGTACCCGCAGGCACAAGAACCGCGAACCCATCGCTGATTGCAGTGTGGACTCCGTCAAGGATGGCCTCTCCATTTCCCTGTTCAACACGGAAAAACTGATCGAGTTGGTGAACCTCCATGCCAATTTCCTCCTTGGGCATCAGCGACATGACAACGAGCTGGCAGTTTTTGGCCGTATACAGCACATGCCGAAAATCTTGATTTGCCACAGCAATCTTCTCTATATCCTTTATGAAACCTTTCATGGCGACTCCTCTAGTTGATCTATTTGATTCTCCTACTTTGTAGGTGTAGGCGATAGACCTAGGACGAGTCAATCGGTAAAGTAATTAAATGTCGATGCGCTATCCGAACTTGCCACCTGATGGGGGCGACAAGGGCGACAACGTTTTCAATCTCCTGAAATCGGCCGCTGCATTTGTTGGTGTTGTGGCCGTAATCATGGTTATTCGCGCCTTATTCGGACATTAGAATTCGGCAAAATTACAATTCTATTTTTGTGTTGTGGATCCGGTTCGTTCTAAGCGATGAATGATGTCTCCGTGAATCTTCCTTTCGAAGTTCCACGTTGCAAAAGGAACGAATGCAACAGATAAAGCGATCGAGGTTGTACGCCAAGACCATTTGAGCAATCGCGCCACGACAGGAACGATCAGGATGT
>JAHEXJ010000026.1 GCA_023252155.1 Actinomycetes bacterium
CAATCAGCTCCAGAGACTATGTGTTCCAAGATTTTCTTGACAGTCCAATCCTCATTAACGATGAAGGAATCGAGCGCTTGCGTGGGGAGTGTTTGGACAGATGCGAAGACTCTCTGGTTAGCCCAGGCCATATGTCTTAGGAGTCGCGCGGTGCTGATAGTCATCTAGGGAGTGTAAAACCAAGAGCATCAAATCACTAGAGATTCAGTGGACCGTACTGGGATCGAACCAGTGACCTCTTCGATGTCAACGAAGCGCTCTACCGCTGAGCCAACGGTCCTAATTCGCGAAAGCATACCTTACGATTTCCGCCGAACGAAAAACGGATCAAACCGGCTATAAATCGCCATAATTGTTCGGCCCAACGGTTCCCGGTTGTGCCAAGTAGACGATTTGAACTATCCACCCGACAATTGGAAACAATACCCAAAGCAAGTTCCACGCAGACCGGTTGGTGTCATGCAATCTACGGACTGCCACCGCCCATTCGGGAATGAGGATCGCTATATCGATTACATCGACAATTAAGGCGACAGTGAGTGATTTATTCGAATTTCCAACGATGATTGAAGTTCCCAGGCCGACTATGACTGAAAAAAGGTAGAAGTACCAGTACTCGCTTCGAGAGGCTCGTCCTTTTACTTGACTGTATTTTTTGAAGCAGGTTTCGATCGATTGCTGGAATGTCATTGAATGGGAACCCCTCCGGTAGGCGTCCGTGGAATCCTCCCGTATGACTCAGCCTAATCGGGGAATTGGAAGTGCGAGTCTTGGTCACTTCCAAGTTCTGACTATCGACCGAAATCATCCTCAATTCGCTCGATATCGTCCTCACCAAAATACGTTCCGGTTTGGACTTCAATGAAAATAACTTCAATATCGCTCACGTTGCTAATGCGGTGAAGATCGCCAATCTTGACTTCCACGGTATCTCCCGGGACGCAGTGGGATATGACTCCGTTGAGTGTGACCTCAGCTTCGCCTTGCACGATGTACCAATGCTCGGCGCGTCTTTCATGACGTTGGTATGACAGGCGCTTTCCGGGGGTAACCCAGATGCACTTGACCTTGAAAAAAGGGGTCTCTTGAAGGACCTCATACCGACCCCACGGGCGGACTGAACTCTCTAGATCCTTCTCCATGGTCGTACCTCATTTCTTGGGCGTGCGGCAACCGAGTAAGCCTAACCGCAAAGCCTGAGATATTGACGAGGGTTATATGTGCGCTCATACTTGCCGCAATTGAGACCTTCCCCTCTGAGGTGATGGTGACTCATGAGAAAGAAACTGACTTCGATAGTAATTTCCGCGGGCTTGCTCTTAGGCATTTATGTGACCGGAGAGAACGCGACGGCCGCGACTTCTTCTGTGACCCTTTCAAGAATTACTGCGTCATTCCAGCAATCTGAGTTCGCGACTCATTACACCGCCAACGCTTCTGATTCTTCGAAGCGACCTCTCACGTACAAATGGACTTTGAAATTACAACTAGTCGATAAACCTGACGCAACCAATCCTGGTACCCCTGGTTCGAAAGCCGCAGTTGATTCCAAATGCAATAACGCGGGCAAACTCACTTCATCGACACAGGAGTTCATTTGGAAACACGGGGATGCAGGTCTTGGAAGTTGCGATCACGCGAAGATGGGACCAAGTGGGCATCAAGGTCGAGTCACGCTGGTTGTGAGCGATGGGCTTTGGTCGTGCACTGCAACATATGGCGGCACAAATAGCGGGGTGGGCACTGTTTCGACGTGTAAAGCGATTTCGGCCGTAAAGAAAGCAACCGTGACGTGCCAAGGGCCGACAATTAAATTGATGGACAATTCAAATGGCGGCGGTGTGCTTGGAGGTGGCAAACAGCCGAGTTTCATGACGAAGGGAATTTCGTACTGCTTAATGCAACTTGTGACCTACCACTGGAATAACGGACAAGGTGCGAAGCCGGGCACTATCGGATTGAACGGCACTGCAGGAGTAAAAGTCGGACCTTGGGCGGCCAGCGGAAGCGCGGGGTCGAACAATGCTCAAAACGTTAACTGGACGGCCAATGTCAGCACGCCAACCAAACTCGTAGTAATAAATGGCGTCTACAGTTGCGTGGATTCAGATCCGACAACGTGGTCACAGGATGCGCAGTCTCACGGCACAGGTTTTTGTCAGGTGTATGTAGTGAAGGCAGTCGTGAGTAATGCGACGACAAGTCCGAAACCGAAGTCAACTGCAAAGGCGACCACTAAACCCAAGAAACCTGCATTGACGTCGCCAGCCGCTACTAAATGCAAGGGCACCAAACTGACTCTTAAAGCATCACCTGACAACGGCAAGCCACCACTAAAAGTCACCTTCGCTATGTGCTCGCCTAAATCGGTTCAATGGAGAATTGATTACGGAGATGGACAGTCAAAGGTTGCAGTCGGAACCGCTCCAACTTCAATCACTCACACATATGCGAAAGCGGGTGACTACAAACCTCGATTGACGACGATTGCCTCGCAAGCAGCGACAACTTCGTCGAATGTCACGACGAGTGTCTCTGTAGGAACTGCGTTGATAAGTTTGTCGGCAAACCCTGCATCGGGTGCGTCGCCTTTGAAAGTTGCCTATGGTCTTGCTACGACTGTTGCAAACATAACGACATGGACCTTGGACTTCGGCGACGGAACGCACACGGCGGGTGGAGGCAAACCTCCGGCAAGTGTTTCTCACACCTATTCTAAAGACGGCACTTACAAAGCAACGTTCTCGGTAAAGCCAGGCGCCTACGCGTTGGTCTACACGGTCGCGCAGATAACTGTTGGATCTGGAACACCACCAATTCTCGGGGTCACTGCGGCGCCATCCTCGGGCACTCATCCTCTTGCGGTGAAATTCAGGATTGGCACGACGATTCCCGGAGTCATCGTTTCTTGGGTAATGAAATTCGGCGACGGATACCAGCAGCAGGGAAACGGAAAGCCACCTGCTTCGGTCTCGCATACCTACACGAAGAAAGGGACGTTCCTAGCGTTCCTCTTGGTCTCCCAACAACAGCAATACGGGGGAGTTCAGTACGTGGTGCCCAAGAATGGGCTGGCAATCCAGGTTAAGTAGCTAATACCAGTAGTGGAGGTGGAGACGGGATTTGAACCCGTGTAGCAGGATTTGCAGTCCTGTGCCTCGCCTCTCGGCCACTCCACCCGATAAAAAATCGGCGATCAATATATCTAGATAGTGAACGCCGACTATTAGAGCGGACGACGGGACTCGAACCCGCGACATCCACCTTGGCAAGGTGGTGCGCTACCAACTGCGCTACGTCCGCACACACGTTCGATAACTCGTTCGTGCCTTTTTGTGCTTGGCGAAATCTATCGCACCGCGGGGTCTCTGGCCAAAGCGAGCACAGGAAGGCTCAAGGGTCGTACGGTTACGACGTGGAAATGACGGACCTTTCGCCCTCTGAACCTATGTTCTGGATGGGGGGACGCCTCGCCTACGATTTACAGGAAATCACCGAAAATCCTGCGGCGCTGGATGCTCCGGGGTTCTGGGCTGTTACCGCCACCTTTGAAGGCGCGTGGACATGCGCTCGATTTGGCAAAGTTATCGACGCCGAATTGCCGATAGCTGCGGAAACGTGGAAGACGCTAGGTGATTCCTGGCGAACTTCGATGTCGGAAAGTGAGTACATCGAATATGTCAGCAAGATCCGAGATCAAATATCGCGAGGATGGGTATATCAGGTAAATGCTTGCCGCGAATTGTCGACTCATTTCGATGGAGTATCGCTACTGCCCTTGATGAAGCAGATACTCGAACATAATCCTGCGCCCTTCGCGAGTTATTTACGGCTTCCTGAAATTGAAATTGCATCCGCTTCTCCTGAGCTGTTCTTGAAAAAAGAGGGGAACATCCTCACCTCTGCGCCGATCAAAGGAACCAAGCCCCCTGAGCAAGATGATGTTGAGTTCGGCGCAAAGGACACCGCCGAAAATGTCATGATCGTTGATTTGATTCGCAACGATCTCGGACGAATTTGCGAGACTGGCAGCGTGCATGTGCCCAGGCTTCTTGAGACGCAAGTGCATCCGGGCCTTAGCCATCTTGTCTCCTACGTCGAAGGGGCACTTCGAAAAGGAACCACGTGGGAGCAAATTTCGACGGCACTTCTTCCGCCCGGATCAGTCAGCGGTGCGCCCAAGTCCAGTGCTGTCGAAACAATCACGGACCTTGAAGGCCAGGCACGCGGCCCCTATTGCGGACCGCTGGGTTGGATTGAGGATGGAAATGCCTTGCTCTCGTTGGCGATTCGCATCTTCTGGACTAAGCGAGAAGGTACTTTGCACTTTGGCACGGGTGCTGGAATTACTTGGGGGAGCGACCCGGATTCCGAATGGGAGGAAACCGAATTGAAGGCTCGCCGATTGATAGCGATTGCGAACGGGGAAATCGCATGATCGCAGAATTCCCAGAAGGCGATGGAATCTTCGAAAGTCTCAAGACGATTGGCGGCGTTCCTTTCGCTTTGAATCGACACATCGCGCGCGCAACGCGAAGTGCGGTGATTCTTGGGATACCAATTCCGAATATCGAGGAAATTGCCTTCGCAGTCGAGGCATTGCTCGACAAGACTCCCGACACTTTGAAGTTTGGGAGACTTCGAATCAGATTTCATAGGTCTGGAGAATTTGATCTCGTACACGAGACCTACCATCCCTGGACTAGGCCGGCCACGTTAACCATATTTAATCGCCCTATTGATGAGACTGCTCCATCCGCGGGTATAAAGGCCCTTCCTTTTACTGAAAATATGGATTGTTTGAAACTTGCCCGTGAAGAAGGCTTTGATGAGGGAGTTCGTCTCAATCTCCAAGGAGTGGTCGCCGAGAGTGCCACATCAAATCTATTTCTGAAGATTGATGATCGCTGGGTGACTCCGAATCTGGCTTCAGGGTGCCTGCCTGGCATTACACGGGAACTGGCACTTGAATGGCTCGATATCCAAGAGCGAGTTGTGACTCAAGATGATCTTGCGGACGCCGAATCGATCTATTTGATCTCTAGTTTGAAAGTGGCGCAGCCGGTTTCGATGTTGGAGGGTAGAACCCTTGAGATTGATACTCAATTAAGGCAAGAATTGCTCGATCGAATGTCGCACAATTCAAATCCTTGAAGGGCTATTAGCTCATCGGTAGAGCGCTCGCTTCACACGCGAGAGGTAGCAGGTTCGATGCCTGCATAGCCCACCATTAGGTAGACTCACATCCATGTCGCACATTGAAGTAATCGTGAATGGTCAAAACGTGTCAATCCCGGATGATCAGCGACCTACCCAGATTTTCGCCGAGAACAAAGACGTCGTCGTTTGCCGGATCAACGGCGAACTGCGCGACCTTTGGACCGACCTCAATGCTGGAGACATCGTCGAAAGCATCTCGATCTCATCCGAGGATGGCTTGCGAGTTCTCAGGCACTCGACCGCGCACGTGCTTGCTCAGGCCGTTCAGCAGATCTTCTCTGATACCCGCCTTGGCATTGGTCCACCAATCACCGACGGTTTCTATTACGACTTCGATCCAGCAAGGCCATTTACTCCCGATGATTTGACCGCGCTTGAGACCGCGATGCGCAAGATCATCAAGGAGGGTCAACGCTTCCGCCGCCGTGTAGTTACGAACGAGCAAGCACTTATCGAGTTGGCAAACGAGCCTTACAAGTGTGAACTCGTAGGACTCAAGTCGCCTGCGGCCGATGAGTCCAGCGTCGAAGTTGGTGGATCTGAGCTCACGATTTATGACAACTTGGGTCGCGATGGGCAACCGGTATGGAGCGACCTCTGTCGCGGGCCGCACTTGCCTTCGACAAAACACATTCCCGCGTTCAAATTGATGCGAAGCGCAGGCGCATATTGGCGTGGTTCAGAAAAGAATCCGATGCTTCAACGCATTTACGGAACGGCGTGGCCGTCCCAAGAAGATCTCAACACGTATCTCGACTTCTTACTTGAAGCCGAAAAGCGAGATCACCGCCGTCTTGGCTCCGATCTTGATTTATTCTCATTTCCTGAAGAGATTGGCTCCGGGCTTGCCGTCTTTCATCCCAAGGGCGGAATCATCCGACAGACGATGGAGGATTATTCGCGTCGAAGGCACGTAGAAGAAGATTACGAATTCGTCTACTCGCCACATCTCACAAAAGCTGCTCTATTTGAAACGTCAGGTCACTTGGATTGGTATGCCGATGGCATGTATCCACCGATGATCTTGGACGAGGAACTTCACGCCGATGGCACAGTGAAGCGCGCGGGACAGCAGTACTACATGAAACCCATGAACTGCCCCTTCCACAACCTCATTTTCAAATCACGGCAACGTTCGTACCGGGAATTGCCGCTTCGACTTTTTGAGTTCGGCACCGTCTATCGCTATGAAAAGTCAGGGGTCCTTCACGGAATCACCAGGGCACGCGGCTTCACTCAGGACGATGCCCACATTTACTGCACCACCGATCAAATGCTCGATGAACTCGACAGCCTGCTCACCTTCGTTCTCAATTTGTTGCGCGATTACGGACTCAGCGATTTCTATCTTGAGCTATCCACTCGCGATCCCAATAAATCAGTTGGTGAAGATGCGGATTGGGAACGAGCGACCGAGGCCTTAAGGCAATCCGCCCTCAAGCAGAACCTTGAGCTTGTACTCGACGAAGGTGGAGCCGCATTCTACGGGCCGAAGATTTCCGTTCAGGCAAAGGATGCCATCGGACGCACTTGGCAGTTGTCGACTATTCAAGTCGACTTCCAGTTGCCTCCGCGTTTCAATCTTGAATACGTGGCGTCAGATGGATCCCGCCAACAGCCGGTGATGATTCACCGCGCGCTCTTTGGCTCGATCGAACGTTTCTTCGGTGTTCTGACCGAACACTACGCAGGCGCTTTCCCGCCGTGGTTGGCGCCGGTTCAGGTAATCGGAATTCCAGTTGCCGATGCTTTCGAGCCGTACCTGCGTGACGTCGTTGCGCAGATGAAGAAGCGTGGGATTCGCGCTTCAATCGATGCCTCCGATGACCGTATGCAGAAAAAAGTCCGCAACGCGCAAATGGAGAAGATTCCTTTCATGATGATCGCTGGAGAAGAAGATCAGAAGGCAGGCGCAGTCTCCTTTAGGTATCGCGATGGAGCTCAACGAAACGGTATCGCTGTCGCCGATGCCATCGATGAGATTGAAACCGCAATCCGCGAACGCAAACAGGTATAGGTGACCTCGATGATTGACGGCGTGGGCATGCCCGATTCTTGGCAAAGAATCTGGGCACCTCACCGCATGGAATATTTGCGTGGCGAAAATCGACCTCTACCCACCAATGACGTTCAGTGCCCTTTCTGCCGTATTCCATCTTTGAGTGATGAAGAGGGTTTGATTGTCTATCGGGGCAAGACTGCCTATGTCGTGATGAACTTGTACCCGTATAACGCCGGCCACCTTCTTGTCTGCGCCTATCGTCACCTTGCTGACTTGACTGACCTGACTGATGAAGAGCGCAACGAAATTTCAGAACTCACTGCTCATGCGATGACGACGATACGAAAAGTTTCTAACGCCGCCGGATTCAATATCGGGATGAATCAGGGTGAGGCCTCCGGCGCCGGCGTGGCTGAACACATTCACCAACATGTTGTTCCGAGGTGGGGCGGAGATTCGAACTTCATGCCCATCATCGGGGGAGTCAAAGTCCTGCCGCAATTACTCTCGCAGACCCGATCGGATATCGCTTCGGCTTGGTGACTATGGCTCTAACTGAGCAATGTACTTTTTCACGATATCAACGCCGATTCCTTTTTCAATCCATACGGGAATCGCTGGAAACATAAGACCTGCTGCAAAGCCATCCTTGCCCATGACATCTAATGCCGCCAGATATTCCGTTCGAAATTCTTCGACTAGAGCCCTGTGTTCTGGCTCGCTCTCTGAAATTTTCGGTGGCGTTGTCGTGTAGTCATAAACTTTCAAATCCTCGAGGGATATCAACGCGCAAGCAACACCATTGTCGTCGTGAAGCACTAGATACGGGGTGACCGTAAGATCAAAGACTCGATTAGCAATCAGAACCGCATCGTCAAAGTCGGCTTCGGGGTTATCCAATCCGGTGACGATAACCAGACGCGGGACCATGGAGTCATTGAGTCCCTCCCACTGATCGATGGATTCAGGGGAGATTCCCGTCGCAGGATTGACGACGAAAATTGCCAAGTCGCATTCACTTGGTTCGGATGGGCCGACGATGCCGCCGAATTCGGCTGCGATCTGCTCGGGATGGGCACTTGTATGCCCGAAAACATGGATTCGGACGCCCCCCTTACGTCCCGGATCTGGGTTTGGAGGATTTGAACTAGGTATCGCCACCAGGTCAGCATACGATGGTGTCAATGATTAGCGATCTAGTGAAACCGGCGGTCACCCGCGCAATAACACCACCGGCCAAATTCCTCCTTCGACTTGGATTGACACCCAATTTGATAACCATTTTTGGCGGCCTTGGTGTTGTTGTCTCTGCCTTCTCTTTCTATCCCACCAAGCACTTTTTTCTGGGCACCGTTATTGTGACGGTCTTTATTTTGAGTGACTTGTTCGATGGCACGATGGCAAGACTTTCGACCAGGGGCTCGAGTCCTTGGGGAGGCTTTTTGGACTCCACCGTTGATCGAATTACTGATTCATCGATACTCATTGCTTTGATTCTCGGGACCGACTCCAAGGAAGATCGTTTAATTCCAGTCATCTTGATCGCAGTCTTTACGGGTCTGTTGGTTCCTTATATTCGAGCCAAGGCGGAGTCAATCGGCGTTTCGTGTTCAGGTGGACTGGCTGAGCGGACTGAGCGGTCGATCATCGCATTGGTAGGGATAGGACTTTACGGATTAGGGGTGCCTTACGCACTCCCCATAAGCATGTGGCTTCTCGCGATTCTTGGATCGTTCACGGTGATACAGCGGATTTTGATTGTTAGGAAAGCCGTTAAGGGTCTATGAGCCGTCTGGTCGATTCGGTTGTCGCTGGTCTGTATTTCGCTGCATGGAGAGTTGTCAGATGGCTGCCTGAGAAATTTGCCTACAGACTTTCCGATTCAATTGGTAGCGCAATGTCAAAGCGCAGCGGCAAAAGCATCAATCGACTTCGTTCAAATTTGATGCGGGTGAAGCCAGATTTTACCGAGGCGCAAATGAACTCACTAATGGAAAAATCATTGAAGTCATATATGCGTTACTGGTGCGACACCTTTCGATTCCCAGATTGGTCACGGGATCGAATCAACGCAACCGTTGAAGTTGTCGATGAGCATCTTCTGATGGATGCCATCGCTTCGGGAACTGGCGTTATCGTCGCGCTACCCCACGCCGGAAATTGGGATCATGCGGGTGCGTACTTCTGCGGCAAGGGTGTGAAGCTCGCAACGGTCGCCGAACGGCTCAAACCCGAACTTCTTTTCAGGAAATTCGTCGCATACCGCGAGGCTATGGGAATGGAAGTTCTCGCCTTGGATTCTCGTTCCATTGCAACTTTGGCGCGGAGGTTACGAGAGGGTGGTTTAGTTGCACTAGTTGCAGATCGCGACCTTTCGAAAACTGGTGTGTCAGTGGAGTTTTTCGGGGGGATAGCGAGAATGCCCGCGGGGCCCGCAGTTCTGGCAATTAACACTGGTGCGCCCTTGCTAACGGCGTATGTGTCATATACAACAAGAGGCATTCATATTCATTTTCAGTCCATAGCGGTGAGCGAAGCCGGCACGCAGCAGGAAAGAGTGCAAGAAACGGTTCAACGTTGTGCAAATAATTTTGCAAATGGAATCGCCGAGCATCCGGAAGATTGGCACATGCTGCAGCGAATCTGGGTCGATCAAGATTTCAAGGAACGCGTAGATGTTCAAAGCTAAGAAATTGCGGATTGGCATTGTCTGTCCATATGGGTGGGACACCCCCGGCGGAGTCCAGGCCCACGTAGGCGACCTAGCCGACTATCTAATTTCTCAAGGTCATTCCGTTTCGGTACTGGCCCCGGCCATTGATGAGAATTCCTTGCCCCCATACGTTATTAGTGCGGGCAAACCGATTGCGATTCCCTATAACGGGGCCGTCGCGCGTGTGCTCTTTGGACCGATTGCTTTTTCGCGCGTGCGCCAATGGATAGTTCAGGGCAATTTTGATCTCCTGCACTTGCACGAGCCCGCAATCCCGTCCCTTTCATTACTTGCCTGTTGGGCGGCAGAGGGACCAATGGTCGGTACTTTTCACGCCTCGTCAAAGCGACAACGCGCAATCTTCGCAGTAGGTCCGATACTCGAACCGGTAATTGAAAAGTTGGCGGTTCGAATCGCGGTCAGCGAAGCGGCGCGAGAGACATTGACGGCGCATCTTGAAACCGACGCCATCGTAATTCCCAATGGAATCGTGGGGGAGAAGTTTCGCGCAGGAGTTGCACATCCTGAATGGAGCGGCAACACCCTTGGATTTATGGGACGTTTCGAGGAACCTAGAAAAGGTTTAGGCGTGTTGCTTGAAGCGATGCCGATTGTTGCCCGATTGGTTCCAGATATTCGAGTCCTGGTCGCAGGCCCTGGAGACAGCGAAGAATTTATGAGGAGGGTTGACCCGCAAATTCGAAACCGCGTCAAGTTCCTGGGACGTCTGAACGAAGAACAGAAAGCTGATTTTCTGAAATCGGTTTCTATATATGTCGCACCTAACACGGGTGGTGAGTCCTTTGGAATTATTTTGGCTGAAGCGATGGCGGCAGGGGCTGCAGTTGTTGCCAGTGATATCCCGGCCTTCGCTTCTCTCTTAGGCCAAGGAAAATATGGCGCACTATTTAAGTCTGAAGACTCGACCAATCTTGCACGGACAATCGCTGAACTGATCAGAGACAAAGGTTGGCGCGATGAGATTGCCGCATTGGGGCAAGAACATTCTAAAGTATTTGATTGGGACACCGTCGCTAAACAAATATTCTCGGTCTACGAGATGGCGATGGTCGGCGGAGGCGGGGTTCGATTAGCCTCGGATACTCGAAGCTGGAGCCGGTTACTTAATCGAGAAGGAGAGTCCCAATGAAAGCAGCGCTACTGACTGTCGTAATCGTTGTGATAATCCTTTGGTACTTGAGTTTTTCTGCTACTCGTCTTGACCGCCTCCATCACAGAGTTGAAACCAGTTGGGCCAACCTTGATGGCTTACTTCAACGGCGAGCTGCGATTGCCCTCGAACTCGCACATAGCGACCGAGCAGATCCGGCTTCTTCGCTGCTCTTAACGGCCGCGGCATATCAGGCGAGGGATGCCTCCATTGTTAATAGATCCCACGCCGAGAGTGGACTTTCGGGAGCGTTGGGTCTTTTGCAGAACGACATGACCCTCGAATCCAAACCCGCAGAACAAGAGTTGCTACGCGAATTATCTGAACTCATGAATAAGATTCGCGTGGCGATTGCCATCCATGTTGACGCTGTAAATCGGACGAGGGCGGTGCGGAGCAAATTGATATTTAAGGTATTTCGACTTGCGGGGAGTGCGCCTTTGCCGGTGACTTACGAATTTGAAGATGATGTTCTCTAAAAGATCGCAGGCGGTTATTGCCGCCACAATCGTTTCGGTAATTGGTCTGGCCGGTTGCGCCCAGGTTAAAAAGACTTTGCATATCTCGCCCCCCACGCCGACAAAGGTAATTACCTACAACTCCATAAGTGGACGTGTTGGCAACGACGGTCCAGTCCTCGTGGTCAAAGTGGACGATACGACGCAGGCCCACCCTCAGATCGGTTTGGATAAAGCTGACCTTGTCTACATTGAAGAAGTCGAGGGAGGCCTCACTCGCTTGGCGGCAGTATTTTCATCGGAAATTCCCGCCAATGTTGGACCAGTTCGAAGCGCTCGAATTAGCGACATCGATCTGCTCTCTCAATACGGTCATGTGGCATTTGCATACTCTGGGGCGCAAACGAAAATGCTCCCGGTTATCGCAGCGGCAAATCTTGAGAACCTTGGCGCACAACGAGAATCGGCCACGCTTTACGTTCGAGACAACAATCGCTTTGCCCCAGTTAATCTAATTCTGCGAGCAGACTTGTTGATGGCGAAATTGGTAACTCAGCAAACTGTCATCGCGACTTCGAAGAATATGGGTTGGACATTCGGCCCGGCCCCAGTGGGCGGCACAGCGATCCTTTCGGTCAAATTGAAATGGCCCGCGAATACTTATTCTGCGAATTGGTCGGATAGCGAAGCCCGTTGGTTGTTGGTGCATTCGAATTCTCCGGATCTGGCCGCAGATGGAAGTCAGTTGGGACCAACCACATTTGTCATTCAGATGGTTTCGATTACCCCTTCGATTTATCACGACAAATTTGGTGGGGTCACACCATTTTCGGCAACCATTGGTACTGGCACCGGATACATCCTTCGCAATGGATTTGCATATGCAGCCAAATGGAGCAGGCCCGATGCGACGTCGGGGACTTCCTGGACCTCGCCTGACGGAACTCCGATTCCGTTCGCGGGCGGGCAAATTTGGGTCGCAATGACCGATTCGCCACCAGTTTTCACCTATCCCGCGACTCCCTCGGCGTCAGCGAGCCCTACTCCGACAAAGTAGGATTGCTTCCTCAAGGTTTAGAGGTTCTTAAAGGGAGCGTTCATGTCTGAAGTCACCGGTACGGGTCGAGTTAAGCGCGGAATGGCAGAGATGCTCAAGGGCGGCGTCATCATGGATGTCGTCAATGCGGAGCAAGCCAAGATTGCCGAAGATTCCGGCGCCGTTGCCGTCATGGCGCTCGAGCGCGTACCTGCCGATATCCGTGCCCAAGGTGGAGTCGCACGTATGTCTGATCCTGACATGATTGAAAAGATCAAGGCCGCCGTTTCGATTCCCGTCATGGCTAAGGCTCGCATCGGTCATTTTGTTGAAGCCCAGATTCTGCAGAACCTAGGGGTCGACTACATCGATGAATCTGAAGTTTTGACTCCTGCGGATTACAAGAACCACATCGACAAGTGGAATTTCACCGTGCCATTCGTATGCGGCGCCACGAACCTCGGTGAGGCGCTGCGTCGTATCAACGAAGGTGCGGCGATGATTCGCTCAAAGGGCGAGGCAGGCACGGGTGACGTCTCCAATGCTGTGACGCACATGCGCGAAATTGGTGGAGCTATCCGCCAACTTACTTCAATGCGTGACGACGAACTTTACGTAGCGGCCAAAGAATTCCAGGCACCGTATGAATTGGTGAAGGAAGTTGCTCAGACAGGAAAACTTCCAGTCGTTCTCTTCACAGCCGGCGGAATCGCGACTCCAGCAGATGCAGCGATGATGATGCAACTGGGCGCAGATGGTGTCTTCATCGGATCTGGCATTTTCAAGTCAGGCGATCCTGCTCGACGTGCGGCAGCGTGCGTTAAGGCAACGACGTTCTTTGACGATCCCAAGGTCATCGCAGATGCTTCACGTGGACTTGGCGATGCAATGGTCGGTATCAACGTTGCAGATATTCCAGTTCCTCATCGCCTTGCCGATCGCGGTTGGTAATTAGGAAAGGTAATGAAAGTTGGAGTACTCGCGCTGCAAGGTGATGTGCGCGAACATCTTTCCGCTCTCCAAGATTGCGGAGTTGAAGCACTTTCAGTTCGACGCGCAAGTGAAATAGAGCAGGTTGATGCTCTTGTAATTCCTGGGGGAGAGTCAACGACCATCGCCCATCTCGCGCAAACCTTTGATGTTTTCGACCTCATTACTTCGCGCATCAAATCTGGACTTCCTGTATACGGTTCCTGCGCCGGGATGATTCTTTTGGCCGATCGCGTTTTGGACGCGACGGCCGATCAACGGACTTTTGGCGGCATGGACATCACGGTGCGCAGAAACGCCTTTGGTCGCCAAGTCGACTCATTTGAAATTGATATAGCTATGGCGGGAATCACCTCCCATGCGATGCGCGCTGTGTTTATTAGAGCGCCATGGGTTGAGCAAATCGGGCCTGACGTGGAAGTGCTTGCCGCAGTCACCCGCGAGGGGGTTAGCCACCCGGTGGCCGTGAGACAAGGTCGACTCCTTGCGACCTCGTTTCATCCAGAATTGACGCAAGATAATCGCATTCATCAGTATTTCGTCCAAGAAGTGTGCAAGGGTGTCTAAGCAAATCCGATAAAGTTCGTCGTAGTTTCCGTTCTCGATCCAAATTTGAGGTGTATATGTCCGGCCATTCCAAATGGGCGACGACCAAGCACAAGAAGGCAATTATTGATTCACGCCGTGCAAAGTCCTTTGCGAAGTTCATCAAAGCCATTGAGGTTGCTACCCGAGCTGGCGGAGCCGACCTAGTCGGCAACCCTACGTTGTTTGATGCTGTGGCTAAGGCAAAGAAGAACTCCATGCCCGCGGACAACATTGAACGAGCGATCAAGCGTGGGGCAGGATTGGAATCCGGCGGCGCAGATTGGCAAACAATCATGTACGAGGGATATGGCCCCGCGGGAGTCGCATTTCTCATTGAATGTTTGACCGACAATAGAAACCGTGCCGCTTCTGAAGTTCGCGTCGCGGTAACACGAAACGGTGGATCGATGGCTGATCCTGGCTCTGTTTCATACTTATTCAGTCGCAAAGGTGTCGTGATCGTCAACAAGGGCGCAGATGTCACTGAGGACAAGATCTTGGAAGCGGTTCTCGAGGCAGGCGCACAGGAAGTCAATGACATCGGGGAATCCTTTGAAATCGTCAGCGAGCCCTCCGACCTGGTGGCTGTACGTAGCGCATTGCAGGCAGCGGGAATTGATTATGAGTCTGCAGAGACTTCACTTCTGCCTTCCATGTCGATTCCTCTTGATGCTGAGCAAGCAGAGAAAGTCTTCAAACTCATTGATGCCATTGAAGAACTCGACGACGTTCAAAACGTCTACGGCAACTTTGACGTCTCAGATGAAGTTATGGCGAGCCTTGAATGATTCACTCCTGCCTCAATCTAGGCTGAGTGGGTGAATGCCCAAGGGAGATCGCTAGGAGTAACACGATGACGCGCGTACTCGGCGTGGACCCAGGGCTTACTCGGTGCGGTGTCGGAGTAATCGAGGGCGAAGTTGGTTGTCCCATTTCTCTAGTTGGCGTTGGCGTAATCCAAACTTCTGCCGAGGCTCCGCTTGAACAACGACTGCTTCAACTCGAGGAACAGCTCACCGCATGGGTTGAGCAATATCATCCCGATGTTATTGCTGTTGAAAGGGTTTTCTCCCAATTAAATGTGCGAACCGTCATGGGAACCGGACAGGCATCTGGCATTGCGCTCTTGGTCGCCGCCAGAGCAGGAATTCGCGTGGCCCTTCACACGCCCAGCGAAGTCAAAGCTGCGGTCACTGGCACCGGACGAGCCAATAAAGCCCAGGTCGCCGAGATGGTGAAGCGATTGCTCAGATTGGACGCAATTCCAAAACCAGTGGATAGCACCGATGCTTTGGCTCTGGCCATTTGTCACTTGTGGCGAGGTCGCGGAAACGATCGCATCGCAGATGCACTTGCCACTGAAAAATTGCGATTGAAGAAGTTGGGCGCACTGTGATTGCCTCACTCTTTGGACGAATCAGATCACTCCAAGTGGACCGAGCCATTATTGATGTCGGGGGAGTTGGCCTTGCTGTCAGCATCACACCAGCAACTAGTTCGAAAATGAGCGTCGGAAATGATGCCCAGCTTTTTACATCGCTCGTAGTCCGAGAAGATGCACTAACTCTTTACGGATTCTTTGATGAAGAATCGCGAATCGCATTTGATTTGGTGCAAACCGTATCTGGCATCGGTCCGAAAGTTGCATTGTCGATACTTGCCAACTTGTCGCCAGAAGATCTCGGGCTTGCGATCGCTCAGGAAAATATCGCTGCTATTGAACGCGTGCCAGGAATTGGCCGCAAAGGTGCGCAACGTCTTATTCTTGAGTTGAAGGGCAAGATCACTCATCTCGCTGATGGTGTGCCGCTTGGTCATTTGCCAGTGTGGCGTGAGCAGCTCAGCAGCGCTCTGATTTCACTTGGATTTTCTCCCAAAGAAGCCGATATGTGCGTCGGCAAGTTGATTGTTGCATTGCAGGCCGAAAGGCAAGATCCTGCAGAGATTGAACTTGGCGAACTTCTCAAACGGGCTTTGCAACAGGGAACAAGGGGCATGTAGGTGATGGCACAAGTTCCAGAAGAGCGACTAGTCGGCTCAAGCAGCCGCAAAGAAGAGTCGGCGGCAGAAAATGCGTTGCGACCCCGTTCGTTATCCGAGTTCATAGGACAGCACAGGGTTCGCGAACAGATTGATGTATTGCTGACCGCCGCCCGACATAGAAATTCTCCCGCAGATCACATCTTGCTCTCGGGGCCACCAGGTCTGGGCAAAACAACACTTGCACTTATTTTGGCGAGTGAAATGGAAACACCCATCCGCATTACAAGCGGTCCGGCTATTACTCATGCGGGCGATCTTGCATCCATTCTTTCCTCGCTGATGGAGGGTGAGATTTTATTTCTCGATGAGATTCACCGTCTGCCCAGACCCGCCGAAGAGTTGCTCTATCTTGCGATGGAAGATTTCCGCGTTGATGTTGTTGTCGGCAAGGGACCCGGTGCCACGGCCATTCCACTGCAGTTGCCACATTTCACCCTGGTGGGTGCTACGACAAGGGCGGGACTACTTCCGAGCCCCCTTAGAGATCGCTTTGGATTCACAGCCCATTTGGATTTCTACGCCGAAGAGGAAATTGCCCAGGTACTTGTCAGGAGTGCGGCCCTGCTGAATCTCGATATTCATACACAGGCGATTTCCGAAATCGCTGGCCGATCCAGAGGCACCCCTCGCATAGCAAACCGCCTCCTTCGACGGGTACGCGACTACGCCCAAGTTCATGGCTCGGCAGAACTCTCTCAAAGCGACGCCCGCGCCGCTCTGGAAATGTACGAAGTCGACGAATTGGGATTGGATCGCCTCGATCGCGCTGTCCTACTCGCTCTTGTCGAAAGATTTAATGGTGGACCTGTTGGCTTATCGACTCTGGCTATTGCAGTCGGAGAAGAAACTGAGACAGTCGAATCTGTCGCAGAACCGTTCCTGGTCCGAAATGGGTTCATGGCTAGGACTCCGCGGGGTCGAATTGCGACAGCACAGGGCTGGCGTCATGTGGGCTACGAACCCCCGATTTCGACTCAGGCCCCGTCGATTTTCGACACGCCAGCCTCTGATGCCTAGACTCTCTACCCATGTCCACTTCTGCGCAATCTCGAACGCCTAAGACGGCATCAAATCCGGCTCGCACCCTCGCGATCCTGGCCGCCGTCCTAGTTGCACTCCTGTCCCTCGTCTTTATTCAAGGGGCAACCTCCGTCAAACTTGGTCTAGATCTACGCGGAGGAACAAGCGTCACCCTGCAACCGCGGATCGCTCCCGGTACCTCTGGCAAGGTGACAAGTGCTGCGATCGACCAAGCCGTCTCCATCATCCGCCAACGTGTTAACTCACTTGGTGTGGCCGAGAGCGAAGTAACCGCGCAAGGAAGTGGCGCTAACCGCCAGATTGTTATTTCAGTTCCTGGCGAGACTGGACGCCGAGTCGTTGATCTCGTTGGGCAAACCGCCGAACTTCGTTTCCGCCAGGTTCTTGTCGAAGGCGCTCCTGGTGCAACACCAGTAGCTAAAGGAGCTGTTGCAACTCCGCCAGCAGGTGTATCCGCTGCACTCAATGCGCAATACGCGGCTTTGGATTGCACCAAGGTTTCTAACCGTCAAGGCAATGGTTCTGACAATCCGAACCAACCACTCGTCACCTGCGAAAAACTCGGAACTGCAAAATATATTTTGGCACCAGCTGAAGTTCTTGGAGCGGATATCTCTAAGGCGTCAGCATCTATCAACCAAACAACCGGCAGCGGTTGGTATGTCCTCTTAACTTTCAACGACAACGGCACCAAGAAGTTCGGTGCGCTTACTACTCGCGTCACAAAGTTGCCGGCGCCTACGAATGAGGTTGCAATCGTTCTTGATGGACTTGTTCAGTCGGCGCCGCGAATCAACGAGGCAATTACTGCCGGCAATGCCGAAATCACCGGTAACTTCTCACAAGCCGATGCAACCGATCTTGCCAACGTTTTGAAGTACGGAGCATTGCCACTCGCATTCGACCGTGGTGAAGTTCAGCAGATCTCACCCACGCTAGGAGCAGACCAACTGCATGCGGGCCTTCTTGCAGGAATCATCGGTTTGATCTTGGTACTTCTTTACTCTCTTCTTTACTACAGGGGATTAGGCGTCGTGTCATTTGGATCGCTCGTGATCGCAGGCTCTATCACATACATGCTGTTCCTCCTGTTTGGAAAGTGGCTGGGATTCACTCTTACGCTCGCGGGAATTGCAGGTGCAATCGTCTCCATCGGTATCACTGCGGACTCGTTCATTGTTTACTTCGAGCGAATCCGTGATGAAGTTCGCGAAGGACGAAGCCTCCGTTCCGCCGTGGAAACGGGCTGGATTCGTGCACGACGGACAATCATCGTCGCAGACTTTGTTTCGATAATCGCTGCGGGCTTGCTTTACATCTTCGCCGTTGGAGGCGTCAGAGGTTTTGCGTTCACCCTTGGGTTGACCACACTCATTGATCTCTTCGTGGTCTTCTTGTTCACCAAGCCAATCGTCACCACGTTGGCGAAGGTGAAGTTTTACAATTCAGGCCATCCGCTTTCCGGCCTATCGCCTAAAAACTTGGGCGTTGTCATAGTCGCACCAACAGCAGTCAAGGAGGCATAAAGCATGACTAAGTTTGCTGGTTTGGGCGGGCGTCTATATCGCGGGGAGACTTCACTTGATTTCATTGGTAAGCGACGTCGTGGGTACGCCTTTTCGGGCTTGCTCATCATTGTCTCTGCGATTGCCTTATCGACTCAGGGTTTGCATCTTGGGATTGAGTTCAAGGGCGGTTCGGCTTTCACTGTGACCAAGACGGGCATTTCACTTCCTGATGCGCGTGCAGCGGTTGCAAGTACCAAAATTCCTGGCGAGACGATTATTCAAAAGCTTGGAACAAATAAGATTCGCGTGCAGACTGCTCCGTTGTCGGTGACGCAGTCCAATCAGGTTCAAGACTCATTGGCCGCCAAGTTCGGAGTTAATGCAGATCAAATCGACACTCAAATAGTTGGACCGTCTTGGGGCAAGGAAATCACGAGAAAAGCCCTTTACGGCCTCTTTGGATTCTTGATCGTTGTGCTTTTGTACCTTGCGATGGCCTTTGAACCTAAGATGGCAATTGCCGCCATCGTCGCAGTAATTCACGACGTTTTTATCACGGTCGGAATTTACGCGCTCGTTGGTTTCGATGTAACGCCGGCAACGGTTATTGGTTTCTTGACCATTCTTGGTTATTCGCTCTATGACACGGTGGTCGTCTTCGACAAGGTACGGGAGAACACTCGAACAATTACAAGCGGTTCGAGAATGACGTATTCGCAAGCAGCAAACCTCGCGGTAAATCAGACTCTTGTCCGTTCGTTTAATACCTCGCTCATTGCGCTTCTACCGGTGGCTTCCATTCTCTTTGTTGGTGCCGGTTTGCTCGGTGCCGGAACGCTGAAGGACCTCTCATTGGCCCTCTTCATCGGTCTAGCAACGGGAACGTATTCGTCAATCTTTATTGCGACACCAATCCTGGCGCAGTTGCGCGAACGCGAACCAGCTATGCAGGCTTTGGCAAAACGAGTTTCTGTCCGAACATCCGCGCCACTTGAATCAGCTGCCAAAGCTGCTAGTGCACCCACTCGGGCCCCATCTGTTGCCACCATGGAGAAACGCGGACCTCGCAATCAGCCGAAAAAGAAGAAAAAGCGCTAAAACTTTTTCTTTCAAGTCCTATGCGCAACTGAAGTAGGCTTGCGCAGGTGGAAACGATGATCGCGCCGGTAATCAAGTCATTTCGCGGGCATTACCCTGCGGCAAAGGTTGAAGATATTGAACGTGGCTTTCTGGCTGCCACTCAGGCCCATGAGGGGCAGATGCGCAAATCAGGGGATGCCTACATAACCCACCCGGTGGCCGTGGCTCAGATATTGGCAGATTTGGGATTGAACTCCGAGACCATCATTGCGGCCCTGCTACACGACACGGTTGAAGACACGAATTATTCCCTCAAGCAGATCAAGGCGGATTTCGGAGATCAGGTGGCGGCCTTAGTCGACGGTGTCACCAAACTCGACAAGCTCATCTACGGGCCCACGGCCGAAGCCGAGACCGTGCGCAAGATGGTTGTGGCCATGTCTCGAGATATCCGAGTTCTTGTCATCAAATTGGCCGACCGCCTACATAACGCCCGCACGTGGAAATATGTTTCTGCCGAAAACGCCGAGCGCAAGGCCCGAGAGACCCTCGATATTTACGCACCCTTGGCTCATCGGTTGGGTATGAATGCCATCAAATGGGAGCTCGAAGATCTGGCCTTCGAGGTATTGGAGCCGAAGAAGTTTGAAGAAATTACCCGCTTAGTGGCAGAGCGCTCACCGTCGCGTGAAGCTCTAAGCGATGATGTCGTTGCTTTGGTGGAAGAGGATCTAAAGAGAGATGGAATCGAAGCCACGGTTACGGGCCGGCAGAAGCATTTCTATAGCGTCTATCAAAAGATGGTCGTTCGCGGTCGTGAGTTCAACGATATTTACGACTTAGTAGGAATTCGCGTCCTCGTAAACGACGTGCGAGATTGCTATGCGGTGTTGGGGTCGATTCACGCCAGATGGAGTCCAGTTCCGGGGCGCTTCAAAGATTACATTGCGATGCCAAAGTTCAACTTGTATCAGTCGTTGCACACAACCGTTATCGGTCCATCTGGCAAAGCAATCGAGATTCAAATTAGAACGTACGACATGCATGCGCGAGCCGAGTACGGCATCGCTGCTCACTGGAAGTACAAGCAGGGTGGCGAGAACCAGAAATCCCCCGAGATGCTCTGGTTGCAACAGTTGCATGATTGGCAGAAGGAGACTGAGGATCCAAGTGAATTTCTTGAGGCACTTCGCTTTGATCTAGGAAGCCCCGAAGTATTCGTCTTTACTCCCAAGGGAAATGTGATTCCTCTTCCAGGTGGTTCCACTCCAGTGGACTTTGCTTACGCGGTTCACACTGAGGTCGGCAATCGATGCGTTGGTGCGAAGGTCAATGGAAGACTCGTCCCGCTCGAATCCAAACTAGCCAATGGCGATGTCGTCGATGTGTTGACCAACAAGAGCGACCACGCAGGCCCAAGTCGAGACTGGTTGAATTTCGTAAAGAGTCCCCGGGCTCGCTCAAAGATCAAAGCTTGGTTTAGCAAGGAGCGACGCGAAGAAGCAATCGACGCCGGCCGCGAGTCGATCGCTAGACAGATGCGCAAAGCCGGTCTTCCACTTCAAAAAATCTTTGCTGGACACTCACTTTTGGAACTCGCTCACGAACTCAAGTACCCGGATATTTCAACGCTCTATGCAGCAGTGGGGGATGGGCATGTTTCGGCGGCATCGGTAGTCGAAAAATTAGTTTCGACATTGGGCGTTGAAGATTCCCATCCTGAGCCATCAATCGATACGAGCGTGGTGGGGCTTTCGAGTTCACGCAGATCAAGTAACGCCATCGATGTCTCTGGCATCGATGATGTTCTCGTTAAGCTGGCTAGATGCTGTACGCCGGTACCTGGCGACTCAATTATTGGTTTCATTACTCGTGGCAGCGGTGTCTCAGTGCATCGCAGCGATTGCGTCAATGCCGCAGATCTGCAGACCCATCAAGGTGATCGCATAGTTGGAGTTTCCTGGTTGTCTGGTGCCGCAAGCGTCTTCCTAGTGAATATCCAGGTCGAGGCACTGGACAGATCGCGACTTCTCTCAGATGTCACACGAACTCTCTCAGACCAACACGTCAATATTCTCAGTGCGGCAGTTAGCACAAGCAAGGACCGCACCGCGATCTCTCGCTTCACTTTCGAGATGGCCGATGCAACGCATTTGGATTCAGTGCTCTCTGCCGTAAGGCAGATTGAAGGCGTCTACGACGTCTACAGAACGACGAACAACTAGCGACTAATTAAATTCGGCTAGGCTTTTCTCTGCTTCTTCAAGCCAGAGTCGGCGTGCAGCCGCGGCATCCTTGGCCTCGGTAGCCTTCTTCGCATTGCCAAGTGCTAATGCTTTCTGGGCCAGCCGCTCGTAGTTGTCGACGGCCTCACTCAGTTGTCGAACAACTTCAGCAGCGCGAGACTTCGCAACAGGATCAATCTTGCGCCAACGTGCTTCCTCGGCCTTCTTCACTTCGGCTTCTACCTTTGCAAAACGATTCTCAAAGGCTGCTTTCTTATCCCGTTGGGTCATGCCGATTCGGTCCCATTGCTTAGCAAGTTCGCGGAACGTTTTCTGCACATTTTCAATGTCGGAAATTGGAAGAAGCGCCTCAATTTCGGCGATCAGCGCTTCTCGCTTTGCGAGATTCGCACCCATTTGCTCTTCGCGCTTGGCTAAGTCCGCGTTCTTTGCGGCAAAAAATTGATCTTGAGCCGCTTTGAACCGATTCCAGAGTTTGGCATCTTCACCCTTTTTGCCC
>JAHEXJ010000100.1 GCA_023252155.1 Actinomycetes bacterium
ATTCGACGCCGTTCGCTTCTCCACGGGAATCAACGAAGCTTTCCACCACATCGATTCATACGAAGGCGCTTGGAACACCGGCATTGAAAAAGATGCAGACGGAACTCCAAACCGCGGATATCGCACCCGTATCAAGGGCGGCTACTTCCCCGTTTCTCCAACAGATCAATACAACGATCTTCGCGATGAAATGGTCATGAAGCTAGAAGAGGTTGGCCTCCAAGTTGAGCGCGCTCACCACGAAGTGGGAACCGCTGGACAGATGGAAATCAACTATCGCTTCAGCGACATCTTGCACGCCGGCGATGACTTGATGAAGTTCAAGTACATCATCAAGAACACCGCATGGCAGGGTGGAAAGACCGCAACATTCATGCCAAAGCCACTCTTCGGAGATAACGGCTCGGGTATGCACGTCCACCAGTCCCTTTGGAAAGAGGGCAAGCCACTCTTCTTCGGTGAGGGCTACGGCGATCTTTCTGACATGGCCCGTTGGTATGTCGGTGGTCTCTTGAAGCACGCACCATCTCTTCTCGCATTCACCAACCCAACCGTCAACTCATACCGCCGCCTTGTTCCTGGCTACGAAGCACCAGTAAACCTCGTTTACTCAGCCCGTAACCGTTCTGCTTGTATCCGTATTCCAATCACCGGATCCAATCCAAAGGCCAAGCGCATCGAATTCCGTTGCCCAGATCCATCATCGAACCCATACCTAGCCTTCGCAGCAATGTTGATGGCAGGACTCGATGGAATCATCAACAAGATCGAACCACCACTTCCAGTTGATAAGGATCTCTACGAACTTACCGGCGAAGAAGCAGCATCAATCCCACAGGTTCCAGGATCCCTCGGTGCCGTGCTTGATAACCTCGAGCGCGACAACGACTTCCTAACCCGCGGCGGCGTCTTCACACAAGATCTAATCGACACCTGGATTCACTTCAAGCGAACTCAAGAGGTTGATTACGTTCAGTTGCGACCACACCCAGCAGAGTTCGAGTTGTACTTCGACCTCTAAGACTTACCGAAAATGCCCCTCGAGAAATCGGGGGGCATTTTTGTTGCGACTAATAGGATTCGGAAATCATGAACGGAATCTCGATACGGACGGAACGTCTGCTGTTGCGCAGATGGAGCGATGCCGATTTGCCTGCCTTGGCAGCGCTGAATCAAGACTCGGCAGTTATGGAATTCATCGGACCTACTCTCAACGAGGCCGAAAGCCAAGCAATGATCGACCGGGCCGAAAGAAGTTGGAAGGAACTCGGTTATGGACGGTTCGCGGTCGAGGTCGTCGAAACTCGGGAATTAATCGGCTTTATTGGCCTAGCACAATGCAAATTTGAATCTCACTTCACGCCAGCGGTGGAAATCGGTTGGCGTCTGGCACATAAGTTCTGGAACTTGGGATACGCGACTGAGGGTTCGTCCGCCGTAATGGATTGGGCGTCAGCCAACTTGCGTCTTAATGAAGTCGTCGCATTCACTTCTATCTCGAACATCCGCTCCCGTCGAGTCATGGAAAAGATCGGAATGGACCGAAACATTTCAGACGATTTTATACATCCAAATCTGGGGCCGAGCGACCCTTTACGACAGTGCGTTCTATACAAAAGGCAATTGGCTCTGTAATCAGAATCTCTGGTGCCCCCGCCGTGCCCTCAGATTAGAAATCAATCAAATTTGAGCGTCAATCACAGGCCGCAAGTCTTACTCCGACCTGTAAGCGAGAATTATCCTAAAGTCGTTGGGCGATTTGCTAAATTCTCTGTCCACTTTGGAGCTGACCTTCTCAAGGCTATCCTTAAGGGAGTATTCAGTTTCGAATTCATGGAAGAGGAGTGATGGCTACCCCCTTTAAATATCGTCGAAAATTCTTTAGCAAGCATGATTTCGGATTGGGTTCAAATCGACGACGCATACTAATTACCGCTGCCATCGATACTGCCGTGGTTGGCGGCGGTTTAGTTGTGGGGGGATTAATCTTTCTAGCCTTTGCACATTTCACCTTTGATCGCTCAAAGACGACATACGCCTCGAATCTCGATCATCTCTCGGTTAAACAACTCCAGGATAGAATCGCTACCAACTATCACTGGAAGATATTTTGGGTAGGTCCCCGAGATTCGAAGGAATTCGAATTCCAGGCACTTGCGGCCGGCGTCGTCCAGATTACCTACATTGCACGCAATGGAATCGACTTACCTGAGGCGCAGTCATTCAATGTCTTTTCAGCAAGATCTGAAGAGGATCGAGCACACGTCTACCATCGAATTAACTCGCTTGCGGAGAGTAGCGCAACAACTCCCAAGGGCAGAAAGATAGTGTTCAACGTGGCCAATCTAGCCGGAGAAAGGGTTTATTTAGACAACGGAATCGCAGCAATCGAGTTCCCCTCTCCACAGTCAATTAGCGCCCTCAAAAGTGCAGCCGATTCATTGGTTCCAATAAACTAACAATGCCACCTTCGCTCATAAGGTCTATTCCTTGCTAAACTGTAAATTCCTGTCAAATTGTC
>JAHEXJ010000027.1 GCA_023252155.1 Actinomycetes bacterium
GTCGAGCCCGTGGAATCGACCACGTTTACCCGCCAGTAACGCGCTTTCACAAGGTCATTAATCTTTTTGCTATCGAGAGGGACACCGATGGGGCTCACGCCTAGTACCGTAGGGGTATGAGCCGTGATCTGCATACAACTGCGGGAAAGATTCAAGACCTTCGCGACCGATTGGATGAGGCGGTCCATGCCGGGTCCGAACGGGCGATCGAGAAACAGCACGCCAAAGGCAAGATGACTGCTCGCGAGCGCATCGCGAAATTAGTCGACCCAGGTTCCTTCACCGAACTCGATGAATTTGTGCGTCACCGTTCGACGACATTCGGGATGGATAAGAACCGTCCCTACGGCGACGGTGTCGTCACCGGATACGCGACCATCGACGGACGCAACATTGCTCTTTACTCGCAAGATTTCACCGTAATGGGTGGAAGCCTCGGAGAAGTCTTCAGTGAGAAGATCGTGAAGGTGGCGGAGTTCGCGCTTAAGAACGGCATTCCACTTATTGGCATCAACGACTCGGGCGGCGCGCGCATTCAAGAGGGCGTCGCATCTCTGAGCGGTTACGGCAAGATCTTCAGGCTCAATACGCGCTCATCGGGCGTAATCCCCCAAATCTCTCTCATCCTCGGACCTTGTGCGGGCGGTGCGTCGTATTCACCTGCCTTGACCGATTTCGTCGTCATGGTGAACGAGACGTCGCACATGTTTATAACCGGCCCCGACGTCATCAAGACCGTGACGGGGGAAGAAATTGGTATGGAGGAATTGGGCGGAGCTCATACCCACAGCGCTAAAACGGGCAACTCTCACTATCTGGCCGAAAATGAAGACGACGCCCTTGATTTCGTGAAGGCACTTCTGTCCTACCTGCCCAGTAACAACGTGGACGGTGCGCCGGTTCTGGAAGCAACAGAAACGATCGAGCAGAAAGCCTCAGACTTTTCTCTCGACACGATGATTCCAGATAGCCCTAACCAGCCTTACGACATGAAGGTCTTGATCCATGCACTTCTAGATGAAGCCGAATTCCTAGAAGTACACGCGCTCTTCGCACCGAACATCATTGTCGGCTTCGGAAGAATCGAAGGACATTCAGTCGGCATCATTGCAAACCAGCCTCAACAACTTGCCGGAACCCTTGATATCGATTCGAGTGAGAAAGCCGCGCGATTCCTACGATTCTGCGACGCCTTTAGCATCCCGATTGTCACTTTGGTGGACGTGCCAGGATTCTTGCCGGGCACCGAACAAGAGTGGAATGGAATCATTCGCCACGGCGCCAAGTTGCTCTACGCGTACGGAGAGGCCTCGGTCCCTCTCGTCACATTGGTGACACGTAAGGCTTATGGCGGAGCGTTCATCGTCATGGGTTCGAAATACATCGGAGCCGACGTCAATCTTGCATGGCCAAGTGCCGAAATTGCTGTCATGGGAGCCCAAGGTGCTGTAAATATTCTGTACCGAAAGGAAATCGGCGAAGCGACCGATCCACAAGCACTTCGAGCAGAATTGATAAGCGAGTACAACGAAACCCTTGCTAATCCTTATTTGGCCGCCGATCGAGGTTTCATCGACGCTGTCATCGAACCCAATAAATCGCGCGAGTACATCACCAAAGCGCTTCGGGCACTGCGCACAAAGCAAGACATTCTTCCAGCGCGCAAACATGGAAACATCCCGCTGTGATTCGTTACACCATCACTTCAGGAGAACCAACTCCGGACGAATTAGCTGCACTCGAAGATGCTCTTCGTCGTCATGTAAAACCTAAAGCACCGAAGCCAAAACATCGAAGTGCCTGGGCAATGCCACATCTTCGCAGGCCGCTTTCAAGGAAACCGTAAATGCCTTCAATCATCTTGGCATCAGCTTCGCCATCTCGTAAGCGTCTGCTTGAAGCCGCAGGAGTTAACGCGCAAATTGTTGTCAGCGATGTCGACGAAGAAGACCCCATTTATCTGGAGATGCCACCGAAGGACATGGTCTTGGCACTTGCTATCGTAAAGGCGCATACGGTGCGCAAGATTATTTCCGAACCCGGCTTGATCATTGCATGTGATTCAACTTTTGAGTTTGAAGGTCAAAATCTAGGTAAACCGCTATTGCCTGAAGTTGCTCGCAATCGAGCACGCATGGTGAGTGGAAAATCTGGCCTGCTCCACACGGGTCACTGTGTCATCGACACAGACCGCGGAATCGAAATCGCCGACGTTGCGACAACGAAAGTAACTTTCGCTGAGATGACCGACCAAGAGATCGCTGACTACGTCGATTCAGGCGAACCGCTCAATGTCGCCGGTGGATTCACTTTGGATGGTCTGAGTAGTCCATTTATTGCATCTATCGAGGGTGACTTTTCCAACGTCATCGGATTATCACTTCCCCTCCTGCGAAAAATGATCACGCAAATTGGATATTCGTGGCACGAAATCACGCACCAAGCAATAGGAGCTCACTGATGAAGAGCGTACTGATCGCCAATCGAGGAGAAATCGCCGTACGCATTATTCGCGCGTGCAAGGATCACGGGCTGAAAAGCATCGCTGTGTACTCGGATGAAGATCGCGGCGCGATACATACTCTCTCTGCCGATGTGGCCTATTCGCTTAATGGCCTAACTGCGGCGCAGACGTATCTCAACATCGAAAAGATCATCGAGGTCGCCAAGGAATCAGGCGCCGATGCAATTCATCCTGGCTACGGCTTTCTCTCTGAGAACGCCAATTTCGCTCAAGCTGTCGTCGATGCGGGGCTAATTTGGATCGGCCCATCCCCTGCCGCAATCGCATTGCTCGGCGACAAAGTTTCGGCACGAAAGATTGCCGCCAAAGTCGGTGCACCTCTCGTCGCAGGAACTGCGAACCCTGTCAAAGGACATGAAGAGGTAACTGCATTTGCGGAAGAGTTTGGTCTCCCCGTAGCAATCAAGGCCGCATTCGGAGGCGGTGGCCGCGGACTCAAGATCGCACGCACTATGGAGGAAATCCCAGAGCTTTTTGATTCTGCGGTGCGCGAAGCGATTGCCGGATTTGGCCGCGGTGAATGTTTCGTCGAACGCTATCTCGACAAACCCAGACACGTTGAAACTCAAGTACTGGTCGACTCGTTCGGAGATGCAGTCGTCATCAGTTCAAGAGACTGCTCGCTTCAACGTCGTCATCAAAAGTTGGCTGAAGAAGCTCCGGCGCCCTTCTTAAGTGACGAGCAGAACGCTGAGTTGTACAGGTCGAGCAAGGCGATCATGAAAGAGGCTGGGTACATAGGAGCAGGTACGTGCGAATTTCTCGTCGGATTGGACGGCACGATTTCTTTCCTTGAAGTAAATACTCGTCTGCAGGTGGAGCACCCAGTCAGTGAAGAAATCACCGGCATCGACTTGGTCCGCGAGCAATTCCGCATCGCAATGGGCGAACACCTTGGCTACGAAGATCCGGTTATACGAGGACACGCAATGGAGTTCCGCATCAACGGCGAAGATCCAGGGCGTTCTTTTCTCCCAGCACCCGGCCGAATCACCGAGTGGCGACTTCCTTCCGGACCTGGTGTGCGAGTCGATGCAGGATTCAAAAGCGGAGACACAATCGGAGGAAATTTCGATTCGCTGCTCGCCAAACTCATCATTACCGGTAACTCGAGAGAGCAAGTTATCGAACGATCAAGGCGTGCGCTGGAGGAATTTCATATTGGTGGCTTGGCAACGGCCCTGCCATTCCATCGCGCGATCGTTGAGGATCCCGCCTTCACGACTAATTTCTCGGTATACACCAGTTACATTGAAAATGAATTTGTTAACGAGATTCCTGCCTTCGGTAAGACTGATCCTCATCTTCCTTCCCACGCCGCTGCCGAACACTTTGTCGCAGAGGTGAATGGACATCGTTTTGATGTGATTCTTCACGCGCCAGAGCCGATTCATAAACGCCACCGCGCTAAAAAGGGTATGAGCGGGTTGGTCGCCGGGGATGGGTTAACCAGCCCAATGCAGGGAACAGTCGTAAAGATCGCGGCGGGTGAAGGTGATTTCGTTGAAGAAGGAGACCTCGTGATAGTTCTGGAAGCAATGAAGATGGAACAACCGCTCATGGCTCACAAAGCTGGAATCGTGACGAATCTGGTAGCCGTGATCGGCGAGAACGTTGCTAACGGCGCCAAGCTCTGTGACATTATTGACGCATGAATTCACAAAATTCCGGCGATCTTTATTCCGACCCACTCGGAACGGCAACGAAAGCAGCAGGACAAATCGCGACAATCACTGGTGTTCCAAAGCACGACATCGCTTTGGTGATGGGATCAGGCTGGGTTGGCGCATGTGATGCTCTCGGAACGCCAACTCACGAATTTGACGCCCACGATCTCGAAGGATTCGTTGCCCCCACCGTTGTGGGGCATTCTGGAAAAATAAGAACATACGAGATGACGCACCACGGCGGCTCCATCCGCGTGCTGGTCTTTCTTGGACGCACACATCTATATGAAGGCAAAGGCATCGAGCCTGTTGTCCATGGCGTGCGAACTGCAGTCAAAACTGGTTGCAAGATCATCGTGCTGACTAATGCATCAGGGGCCGTCAACACGACTTTCAAAGTTGGCCAACCTGTATTGATTCGAGATCACATTTCTCTAACGGCAACGAGTCCACTCATCGGCGCTGACTTCGTAGATCTCAGTGATGTCTACTCCAAGAGAATTCGCGAAATCGTTAAAGCCGAAGACCCTTGGATTGAAGAAGGGGTTTACGTGCATTTCCGAGGGCCCGCTTACGAGACTCCGGCGGAAATCAACATGGTGCGCACGATGGGTGCAGACCTTGTCGGAATGTCGACCGTCCCAGAAGCAATTGCCGCACATGCACTTGGCGCCGAAGTTCTAGGAATTTCGTTGGTAACAAATGCCGCAGCGGGGGTTACTGGGGAGAAGTTGGATCACAAAGAGGTCGTGGCAGCAGGCCTTGAGGCAACTGGCCGTATGGGCACCCTTCTCAACGGGGTCATTCCGAAACTACTCTAGGCCGATGACGATCCCCATGGTTGAATCGAAAACTTTGCTTATCGCTGAAGTGAATGAATGGATCCTCGACGATCCTGATCAGGACACTGCACAGCAACTCAAAGACATGCTGGCAAACGAGGATTACGAGCAGCTAGAGAAACATTTTGCAGGCTTTCTTCAATTCGGAACAGCAGGATTGCGAGGACCAATAGGACCTGGCCCGTCGTGTATGAACCGCGCCGTCGTTGGCAGAACTGCGGCCGGTCTTGCCCAATTCATGAAAGATCGCGGACTTTCTAGCATCGTGATTGGACGCGATGCCCGATATGGTTCCGAAGATTTCACGAAAGAGACCGCAGAAATCATGAGCGGTGCCGGCATGAAGGTTTACGTTCTACCCCGACCGCTCCCGACTCCCGTATTGGCCTTCTCCATTAACGAACTCGGTGTCGACGTAGGGGTCATGGTGACAGCGAGCCACAACCCACCTCAAGACAACGGATACAAGGTCTATTTGGGCGGGACCGTTGACGGGATCATTTACAACGCCTCGCAAATAATTTCACCTACAGATGGGCTGATTTCCCAAGAAATAGCGAAAATCACTTCGCTGGCTTCGCAACCGCGCGGCACAAAATGGACTGCGCTGGACGATACCGTTGTCGAGAAATATGTAGCTCAGACTTCACTTCTGGCAAAAAATCCAGGCACACTCAAAATTGTTTACACGGCACTTCACGGAGTCGGAACAGAAACGCTGCAAAGAGTGTTCCACGCAGCAGGATTCAATGCGCCAATTCTAGTGAAAGAACAAGCAGATCCAGATCCCGCCTTCCCCACCGTTGCATTTCCCAATCCCGAGGAACCCGGTGCGATCGATCTTGCCCTTGAGACCGCTCGGAGATCTGATGCTGATCTAGTCATTGCCAATGATCCTGATGCCGACCGATGTGCTGCCGCCGTCAATGATCCCGAACGGGGATGGCGAATGTTGCGCGGGGACGAACTCGGCGCACTACTCGGTGAATACATTGCGCGAAATTCGAACGGCGGAATCTTGGCGAACTCCATCGTCTCCTCGTCGATCCTCGAAAAGATCGCGAAGCATTACAACATGGAGTATCGCCGGACATTGACTGGCTTCAAATGGCTGGCAAAGATCAAGGACCTGACTTTTGGCTACGAAGAAGCATTGGGTTACTGCGTGGATTCAAAGTCGGTAAACGATAAGGATGGAATTTCGGCAGCGATAGTTCTTGCCCAACTTGCTACCGACCTCAATGCAGATGGAAAGACACTTCTGGATTTACTCGATGAAATTTGGCTCCGGCATGGCTATCACGGCACCGAGCAAATTTCGGTCCGCGTCAAAGACATGGGTCACATCGCCACGCTCTTGGCATCCCTCCGCGCTAATCCGCCCTCACATATTGCCAATCGCACCGTTTTATCTGTCGACGATCTCATGCTCCCCAAGGATTCATTGCCTCCTACCGATGGACTTCGACTCTGGCTAGAGGGAGATATCCGCGTAATCATTCGACCAAGTGGCACCGAGGCAAAGGTCAAGTGCTACGTGGAAGTGATAACCCACTTGGGAGCGCCCGAGGCAAACGCGATTCTCAACGAATTACGCGGACCATTAACGCAATTCTTAGTTGGGGCCTAAGTCGATAAGATGAAGTTGTGAAGTATTACGGGCTTGTAGACGGCACAGAAGCGTCCCTAAATAACTTCCTTAAAAGCCTTCCCGGTGTCGATCAAGTTGGAGCCGAAGCTCGAGCCGCAATGCTTGGGACGCGAAGCATAAAGACGTCCTCGAAGAAGAAGGCGATCGATCTTGCAATATCGATGGTTGATCTCACGACGCTTGAAGGCGCAGACACGGCGGGAAAAGTGACTGCTCTTGCATCTAAGGCCGTACGTCCCGATCCCAGCGATCCAACTGTGCCAAGCGTCGGAGCAATTTGTGTATACAACGACATGGTTTCGATAGCTCGAAAGCATCTTGATCTAGTCGGCGGAAGCCACGTGCCTGTTGCGGCAGTATGCACCGCTTTCCCCTCTGGCCGCGCATCCATGGCCGTCAAGATCCAAGACACCCTCGACGCAATCGAAGCTGGGGCCGGTGAGATAGACATGGTCATCGACCGCGGCGCTTTTCTATCGGGTCACCTCATGGATGTCTTCGAAGAAATTGTGAAGATTCGCGAAGTGTGTGGCGAGAAAGCCCATCTCAAAGTGATTCTCGAAACGGGCGAGCTCGTCACCTACGACAATGTTCGCAAGGCATCATTTTTAGCGATGCTCGCTGGCGCCGATTTCATTAAAACTTCTACTGGCAAAGTCGCGCCAGCAGCAACTCCACCGGTCGTGCTCGTGATGCTAGAAGCAGTCCGCGATTTCTATCAGATAACAAATAAGAGAATCGGCGTCAAACCCGCCGGTGGTATTCGCAATACAAAAGATGCAATAAAGCAATTGGTCCTCGTTAACGAAACAGCAGGACCGGAGTGGCTGACACCATCGCTATTTCGAATTGGGGCAAGCGCCCTGCTCAATGATCTTCTGATGCAAAGAATGAAAATGCGCGACGGATACTATGCAAGTCCAACCTACGTGACGATTGATTAAGCGAGAAACCAATGACGACATTTGACTACGCACCAGCCCTTGAGTCACGCACTATCGTCACAATCGATCCGCAGTATGGCCACTTCATCAATGGTTCCTTCACCAAAGGAAGCAATCACTTCGCTTCGATCAACCCTTCTGATGAAACGGTTCTAAGCCACATCGCCTTGGGTAGTGCCCAAGATATTGATACCGCAGTTGACGCCGCGCGCGTGGCATACGAGTCGGTCTGGTCAAAGTTATCCGGAAAAGAGCGGGGCAAGTATCTTTATCGGATCGCCCGGATCCTCCAAGAACGTGCCCGAGAATTTGCCGTCCTAGAATCCCTCGACAATGGAAAGCCGATTCGCGAATCGCGAGATGTAGATGTCCCATTGGCCGCCGCGCATTTCTTTTATCACGCCGGATGGGCCGACAAACTTGATTATGCCGGAATGGGAAATTCTCCCCGCCCGCATGGAGTCGCGGGCCAGATTATCCCCTGGAACTTCCCCATCCTGATGCTTTCATGGAAGATCGCACCCGCATTAGCCGCAGGAAATACCGTGGTATTGAAACCTGCCGAAACGACTTCGCTCACCGCGTTGCTCTTCGCCCAAGTTTGTCAGCAAGCCGAACTCCCCGCCGGCGTTGTAAATATCGTCACCGGTGATGGAAGTACTGGCGCTGCGCTAGTGGAGCATCCAGGGATAGACAAGATCGCCTTCACCGGTTCCACTGAAGTCGGCAAGGCTATTGCCCGTGCAATCGCTCCAACGAAAAAGAAGGCGACCCTCGAACTCGGAGGCAAAGCCGCCAATATTGTCTTTGAGGATGCACCGATAGATGAAACCGTCGAAGGAATCGTCAACGGAATATTCTTCAATCAAGGCCATGTCTGTTGCGCAGGTTCTCGTCTACTCCTTCAAGAAGATGTCGCCGAAGAGGTACTTTCGAAACTTAAGGTACGGATGGCGAAAATTAGAGTCGGAGATCCGCTGGACAAAAACACCGATCTCGGCGCTATCAACTCCTCCGAACAACTCCTCAAAATTCGTGACCTCAGCAAGTCCGGCGACGATGAAGGCGCCGAACGTTGGAGTCCACCCTGTGCGGTTCCTGAAAAGGGTTTCTGGTTTCCACCGACGATTTTCACCGGTGTAACCCAAGCCCATCGGATTGCGCGCGAGGAGATTTTCGGTCCTGTCTTATCTGTCCTTACTTTCAGGACGCCTCAAGAGGCGATAGAGAAGGCCAACAACACCCCTTATGGCCTCTCGGCAGGCATCTGGAGTGAAAAGGGTTCAAGGATTCTCTGGGCAGCCGGGCAGTTAAAAGCAGGCGTGATATGGGCAAATACCTTCAATAAATTTGATCCTGCAAGCCCATTTGGAGGCTACAAGGAATCAGGATGGGGCCGCGAAGGCGGCCGGCATGGGCTTACGGCTTATCTCAAGGATGCGGAGTCAAACAATGAATGAGCGTCTTGAAGTGAAGAAGACGTACAAGCTTTATATTGGCGGTGCGTTCCCACGTAGCGAGTCGGGCAGAACATATGAGGTCAAAGGCTCAGACGGGCAATTCATAGCCAATGCATGCTTGGCATCTCGCAAAGATTTGAAGGATGCAGTCGTGGCCGCGCGATCAGCGCAAAGTTCATGGGCAAGTGCAACGGCCTACAACCGCGGGCAAATTCTCTACCGAATTGCAGAGATGCTCGAGGGTAGATCCGAACAATTCATCAAGGAAATTTCTGCCTCCGATGCAATATCCGAATCAAAGGCCGAGAGAGAAGTCCTCGCCGCAATCGATCGATGGGTTTGGTACGCAGGTTGGAGCGACAAGCTAGCAGTGCTGGCAGGATCGACAAACCCGGTATCTGGTCCGTATTACAACTTCACAATTCCTGAGGCCATGGGGGTCATCGGCGCTATTGCAACGGAGGAGAATTCTCTGCTCGGGTTGGTCGACGCAATTGCTCCGATTATTGTGTCGGGAAATTCATGCATCGTACTTGCCAGTGGACGCGCTCCCCTTTCTGCCATGACCTTTGCAGAAGTACTTGCGACAAGCGATCTTCCGCATGGTGTTTGCAATATTCTCACGGGTTCGAAGGAAGAGCTTGCTCCTTGGTTTGCCTCGCATATGGACATCAATGGCCTGGATATCAGCGGCGTTGACGAGCCATCGCTCGTTTCCGATATCAAGACGGCGGGTGCGCAGAACTTGAAGCGGATTCACTCATTTAGCAAAGTTCAACATCCCAAGAGGATTCTTGCTTTCATGGAAGCCAAGACAATCTGGCATCCAATTGGTGTCTAGTTTGCCTACTCTGCCGAAATTGCAGCGTAGGTAGGCTTCACGACTTCCTCAATTATGGCAAGTCTCTCCTCGAATGGAATGAATGCACTCTTTAGCGCATTGATGGTGACCCGCTGAAGATCGAGGAAAGTCCAGTCAAACGCCTCTACAAGTTGGGTCATCTCCTTCGTCATCGAAGTCTGGCTCATCAGGCGATTATCCGTGTTTACCGTAATTCGGAATCTCATCTTGCCGAGTTTGCCGATTGGGTGCTGGGCTATGGATTTTGCCGCGCCGGTCTGAAGATTGGATGTCGGGCATAGTTCAAGCGGAACGCGACGATCGCGAATGTAGGAAGCCAAGCGACCAAGTTTTGGTTTGGGGCCGGTCAGATCAATGTCGTCCATGATGTGAACGCCGTGTCCCAATCTTTCGGCACCACACAACTGAATTGCCTCCCAGATAGATGGAAGTCCATATGCCTCACCTGCGTGAATCGTGAAATGTGCGTTCTCGCGGCGTAGATATTCAAAAGTTGAGAGTTGATCACTTGGCGGAAATCCATCTTCAGGTCCTGCGATATCAAAGCCGACGACGCCTTCGTCACGGTATTCAACAACTAACTCGGCAGCCTCTTGCGATCGCTTGTTCTGCCGCATCCCGCAAAGGATCGATCTCACGCGGATTGAAAGTCCCTCGGCTTTTGCATCGGCTTCGCCCAACTTGTATCCATCAAGGGTGGCCTGAACTACATCAGACATAGTCAGACCTTTTTCGGTAAAAAGTTCTGGAGCCCCGCGAACTTCGGCGTAAACAACACCATCGCGCGCAAGATCAACAACGCACTCACGTGCGACACGTACAATATCTTCGCGCCTTTGCATCACGGCGATGGTGTGACTAAATGTCTCGAGATAACGGACTAGAGATCCTGAATCACATGACTCGCGAAACCAATTTCCCAATTCAACGGCATCAGTTGTGGGTAAGGCCTTGTAGCCGATCTCTGCAGCAATATCGATAATAGTTTGTGGTCGAAGTCCGCCATCGAGATGATCATGCAAAAGCGCCTTTGGAAGGCGCGCAATTTGTTGAGGTGTTGGAATTTTCGTAAGGTCGGTCATTGAATTCGCTCCACAACTAAAGGTAGCCGATTGACTTCTCCCCCAGCCACAATACTGACGCTTCCAACAAGAGCCTCAAGGGCCCTTGGGAAGCGTTCGGGTTCATCCGTGTGCAACGTCATTAATAGTTGACCTGCCTTGATGTCATCCCCTGGTTTGGCGTGAAGTTCGATGCCGGCGCCTGCCTGCACCTTCTCGCCTTGTCTGGATCTTCCGGCCCCCAAGCGCCAAGCCGCGACACCAACTTTTAGTGCATCCATCGAAACCATGCGCCCGGCCTCCGTCGCAAAGTACTGGTTCTTTTCACGAGCCACTGGAAGCGCGGCGTCTGGATTACCACCTTGGGCGCTAATCATCTTGCGCCACGCATCCATGGCACTTCCGTCCTTGAGTGCAACTTCAGGATCTTTTCCAGATATTCCCGCCAGTTCAATCATTTCGCGCGCCAGCAGCAAAGTGAGTTCGACGACATCACTTGGACCACCACCGGCGAGCACTTCAACCGATTCACGAACCTCAAGTGCGTTTCCGACTGTAAGCCCCAATGGAACATCCATCGCAGTAACCAATGCGCGGGTCTTCACGCCAGCATTTCGACCTAGCTCAACCATCGTCCGCGCAAGAATCGCCGCCTGAGCTGGATCATGCATGAATGCGCCGCTTCCCGTCTTCACATCTAGAACAAGACTTGACGTTCCTTCGGCGATCTTCTTGCTCATGATGGATGATGCGATCAGTGGAATTGCCTCGACGGTCGCTGTTACATCTCGAAGTGCGTACAGCTTCTTATCTGCGGGAGCAAGACCCGCACCTGCTGCACAGATAACAGCACCACAGTCTTGTAAGACTTTAAGCATTTCTTCGTTGGATAGATCAGCCCGCCAACCGGGAATGGATTCCAATTTATCTAAGGTGCCGCCGGTATGAGCAAGACCGCGCCCAGAAAGTTGGGGAACGGCGCCTCCGCACGCGGCAACGAGCGGAGCAAGTGGAAGGGTGATCTTGTCGCCAACTCCGCCCGTGGAATGCTTATCAGCAGTTGGTCGCGTAATCGCCGACCAATTCATTCTCTCGCCACTGTTGATCATTGCGTTTGTCCAACGTGATATTTCGCGGGAGTTCATTCCATTTAAGAGAATTGCCATCGCCAATGCAGACATCTGCTCATCCGCTACCACGCCTCTTGTATAAGCCGAGATCACCCAATCAATCTGGGCATCGCTTAACTCGTTGCGGTCGCGTTTTGCGGCTATAACTTCTACTGCAGAAAAATCTTCAATCAATGCGTCGCTTCATTTCTTCAGGTCCGAAGGCCCAAGGTAAAAGTTCGGATAATGGTCGAATTCCATTATCGGTCATGAGTTCGAGTGCGTCTCCGCCATGTTCAAAGAGTAACTGCCGGCATCGACCGCATGGCATCAGCGCATTTCCATGAGAATCTACGCAATAAACGGCGATCAAGCGACCTCCACCGGAGGAGACAAGACTCGAAACTAGTCCACATTCGGCGCAGAGAGTCAGGCCGTAACTCGCATTCTCCACATTGCATCCGCTGATGACTCGTCCATCATCAACTAACGCAGCAACTCCCACGGGAAATTTCGAGTAAGGCGCATAAGCATTCTTCATCGCCGAGACTGCTTGGGCGTGTAGTAGATCCCAATCGACCAACATCAGACCGACTCGCCTCGCTTGTAAGGCACCCCATCGGCAGCGGGCGCTCGAACTCGACCCACGAATCCGGTCACAGCGATGATGGTTGCTACGTAGGGCGCCATCAGCATGAACTCCGAAGGAATTGCTGTGCCAATGATGGACAAGACCCCTTGGAGATTGTCAGCAAATCCGAAAATCAACGCTGCAGATACGGCGCCAAGTGGACTCCAACGACCGAAAATCAATGCAGCAAGTGCGATAAAGCCTTTACCAGCGGTCATCTCTTTGCCAAATGGTCCCACCGCCCCGATTGTGAAATAGGCGCCGCCCAATCCAGCAATTGCACCGGCAAGGATGACATTGCGGAAACGCGTGCGGTTTACGTTGATGCCAACGCTCTCAGCCGCGGTTGGATGCTCGCCTGCCGCGCGCATACGAAGGCCCCACTTAGATCGGAAGAGGCCGACATGAATGAGTATTACGACCACATACATGAGATAAACGATGATGGTCTGATCAAAGAGAATCGGCCCGAGGATGGGAATCTTCCAGAGCACTGGAATCTTGATCGGAGAAAGTATCGGCCCCGAATTCCACGTTGCTTGGTAGGGAATGAGCAATCTCTTATACAAGAAGTCAGTCAAGCCGATGACCAGAACATTAAGAACGAATCCAAGAATTACTTGGTCAATCGCGAACTTGATAGCAAAGACGGCAAGAAGGTAGGCAATAAGGGCGCCCGCAAACGGGGCGATCAACAGACCAATCCATGTTTTCTGCGTGAGGCTAGCCAGGACACCGGAGGCAAAGGCGCCAGCAAGAAGTTGGCCCTCGATTGCAATGTTGATTACGCCAGATCGTTCGCACAGAACGCCCGCCATAGCGCCGTAGATGAGCGGTACGGCAAGTAGCAAACCGCCTTGGAGAAGACCCGTTAGTGGAATGAATTTGCCGCTCGCAGCCCAGCATAAGAATGACATCAAGAAACTAACACCGAATAGTGCGCTCGCTAGACGGATGGTTTTGCGAGCGCGGAATTGAAAGTAGGCAAGGATCGCGGCCAATATCGCAAGAATTGCAAAGCCCAATGAACCATGTCGCGAATCTATTGCCCATTCGTGTACGGCAACCCATTCTTTATCCATCACGAAGCCAAAGGTTGCCTTGTCGTGCTGCTTGGGAATAATGAAAAATGCTACGAGGGCGAATACTCCCAAGACGCCCATCATGACAACCATTCGGCGACGACGACGCTCTGGCGCAGATAACGAAAGCACTTCTACCTGAGTCATCAGCCGTTCCATCCCTTAGATACAACACCCGAACCAACCTTGAGTTGCTTGATCCTAAATACCGCCTTCACTAATGCAGGGGCTGCAATAAAGAGAACAACCAGCGCTTGGATGACAAGAATCAGATCGATTGGTGTATCGGTATTTGCCTGCATGGTCAGACCACCGGCACGTAGACCACCGAAGAGAAGGGCAGCAAAGACTGTTCCGATCGGATTGGCGCGGCCCAAGAGCGCGACTGTAATTGCATCAAAACCGAAGGTTCCGCCCGCCCCTGCTGTCAGAGCGTATTCACTACCGAGTATCTGAACTGCACCACCAAGTCCGGCGAGAGCCCCTGCAATTGCCATGACCAATGTCGTAACGAGTGGAACCGAAATACCCGCGGTTCTTGCAGCAGCTGCATTTGCCCCAACTGCGCGGAACCTAAATCCCCACGTGCTGCGATTGAGCAGCCACCACACTCCTGCAGCTGCGGCGAGGGCAATGATGATTCCAAGATTGACTCGAAGGTTTGGTCCTGCAAGGTGAGGCAAGCGTGCACTTTCCTTTACCGGTGGTGCGATTGGGTCTTGCCGTCCTTTACGCAAAAATGGCGTGGTGCTTAGCAACCAGAGCAGGAAATAGCTCGCGACATAATTGAGCATGATCGTCACGATGACCTCGTGTGCTCCGGTTTTCGCCTTCAACAATCCAACGAATCCACCCCACAGCCCCGCAAAAACCATGGCAGTGACAATGGCGGCGATGACGTGAATTCCAACTGGCATTGTCGTTTTGAAACCGATGACCGATGCGCCAATCGCTCCGAAAATGAACTGCCCTTGAGCACCGATATTGAAAAGTCCCGCTCGGAATGCAAGTGCAACAGAGAGGCCGGTCAAGATAAGCGGCGCTGCCGCTACAAGAGTTTCCGATAGCGGGTAGAAGCCATCGAAGATATTTGGATGGGCAAGGTTCGGATCAAATATCGCGCCCTCGAAGAGTGCGAGATAAGCCTTACCTGCTGCAGCAAAAGCGCCGCCGATAAATTTCAAAGGTGAATGTGCCAGTTTTAGAACTGCTGGGTCAGAGAATGCGATGAGAAGGCCACTTACGAATAATGCAGAAAGAAAAGCCAATCCAGGAAGGGCGATTGTCGAGACTGCCTTGCGGAAAAATTTCACGAGCGAGTCCCTTCAGGGTGAACTCCGGCCATCAGCAGACCAAGATCTTCGCGAGAAGTCGTCGCCGGGACCATGGCAATGATTTCGCCTCGGTACATGACTGCAATTCGATCTGCAAGATCTGTCACTTCATCCAATTCGGTACTAAAGATAAGTACTGCCTTTCCAGAATCCCTTTCGGAAATAATCCTTTGATGCACGAACTCAATTGAACCCACATCAAGACCACGTGTCGGCTGGGAGGCGACAACCAACTTGACCGGCCGTGATAATTCACGAGCCAGAACAACTTTTTGCTTATTGCCACCGGACAACGAGGCGGCAGAGTCCTGCACACTCTGCAACCGCACATCAAATTCCTTAACCCGTACTTCAGCTTCCCTGGCAACAATCGTGGGAGACATGACTGGTCCCTTCGCGTACGGCGGGGTGTCGAAGGTATCGAGAATGAGGTTTTCCGCGATTGAGAATGAAGAGATCAACCCGTCGTGCTCTCGATCCTCAGGTACATATGCGATGCCTGAATACAAAGTGTCGTGAACCGACCACGTTGTGATGTCTTTGCCGTCGAGAACGATTGAGCCGTCCATAAACTCTTCCAAGCCGACGATTGCTTTAGCTAATTCACTCTGCCCGTTTCCTTGAACCCCAGCCACAGCCAGGATCTCACCTTCATGCACATCGAAGGTGACGTTCTTGACCAGTCGGCGGCCAGTGATGTCGTGAACATTGAGATTCTTGACCGCAAGCGCAACAGGACCCGGCGTGATGGCTTTCTTGTACACCTCTAGTTCGACGGGCCGGCCAACCATTAGTGAGGCAAGTTCTTCTTGGCTCGCGGTAACCGGTGGAGTGCCCACAACTTTTCCCCGACGAATGACGGTGATCTTGTCAGCAGCTTCTTGAACCTCACGAAGTTTGTGGGTGATGAAAACTATCGACGTTCCCTTGTCTCGGAGAATCTTCATATTGCGCAGAAGCTCATCTGTTTCCTGCGGCGTGAGTACGGCCGTAGGCTCGTCCAAAATCAGAACCTTGGCATCATAAATGAGGGCCCGAATGATCTCGACGCGTTGCTGAATACCGACAGGCAAGGTTTCAACTAAGGCATCCGGATCAACGTCAAAATTGAATTCGGCCGAGACTCGTCGGATTTCCTCTTTGGCCTTAGTCAACTCGAGAATTCCAAATTTGTTGGTCTTCTCGTGGCCCAAGACGATGTTTTCAGCCACAGTAAATACGGGGATCAACATGAAATGTTGGTGGACCATGCCGATTCCTGCAGCGAGCGCGTCGGCTGGGCCAGAAATTTTGATCTCTTTTCCATCGACCAAGATCGTCCCCGAGTCAGGTTGAAGAAGGCCGTAAACGACATTCATCAAGGTGGACTTGCCAGCACCGTTCTCGCCAAGGATGGCATGAATTTCGCCGTCGCCGACTTTGAGGTCAATGTGGTCGTTGGCTACCAGTGCTCCAAAACTCTTTGTTACAGCACGAAGCTCCAAGGACATACAAGGAAATCTACCTTGAAAATGACTTTAGGCAAAGAAAAACGGAGCGAGTCCGAAGGGACTTACTCCGTTTTTCCGACTATTTACGAGCGCTAAATCCACTAGATTCTGACCCTTAAAAAAATAGTAACCAAACTAACTATTCAGCCTTAACTTTTCCAGACTGGATGTCAAGACCTAATTGATGTACTTCGTTTTGCAGAGCAACTGGTACATCTTTAGCGAGGTCATGATACGGCGCCAAATACGTGCCGCCATTTGCCAATGTGCCAAGGTATCCAGTTGACGTGTACTTTCCAGCTGCTTCTTCAGTGATTACGGATCTGACTGAAGTGTCAACTCCTTTCACGACTGAAGTGAGCAAGACGGAGGCGTATTGGGGGGCTTGGATGAAACCATCCGAGTCAACCCAGATCGTCACCGACTTATGCGAAGACATTGATTCCCCCGCTGTTGCACCACCAAGACCGCCGGCAACTGGGAAGATTACATCTGCGCCCTGTTGTTCGACGTTCTTAGTAATTTGCAAGGCTTTTGCCTGATCAGAGAAATTGCCGACAAAGGTGCCGTCCTTCTTAGCCGTATCCCAGCCAAGAGTCACGACATGTGTTCCTTTAATTTGGTTGTAATAGGCCACGCCCTTGGAGAATCCATCCATGAAGATGGTGACTGGTGGGATGTTAAGTCCGCCGTATGTAGCAACTTTGCCAGTCTTGGAAAATCCCGCGGCAAGATAGCCCGCCTGGAATGAGGATTGGTTGGTCGCAAATTGAAGGCCCTTCAAGTTGGCAATCGGCGTTCCTGGATATTGATCGCCGTTAGGACCGTGGTCAATTCCATCTTGATCGACGATTGCGAAATTTGTCTTTGGGTTAGCTTTGGCTGCGTCGATGATTGCGGAGTTAATTAAGAACCCAACACCTACGATGATGTTGCATTTCTCATCTACTAATTTCTTAAGGTTTGGCGCGTAATCAGCATCTGATTGGGCAGCTAAATATTTCACTGTCACGGTTGAAGATTGTGCAGCTTGTGCTCCTCGCCAGGCCGCGGCATTGAATGACTTGTCGTCTACGCCGCCGGTATCGAGTGCCAAGCATGCTTTGAGTGCGGTTGAAACTGTGGTCTTGGAGCAACCTGTAACGCCCACTGCAAGAACTGTGGCTGCGACGAAAGCTCCGAAACGTAAGGACTTTTTCATTGTTCCTCCATTGAGCCCGACAAATGCAGGGTTCAATTGAGTCTAGCCACGCTGCCAATCCCTGACAGAAGGAGAATGCGGGGCGAACCCTCTCGGATTCGCCCCGCATTCTTACTTCTTGCTGACTATGAGCGTGAAACGCTCAAAGCCAAGTTTCTAGCTAGTCGACCTTAACTTTGCCGTTCTTGATATCTACACCAAGTTGACGGACCTCGTTCTGAAGTCGAGCGGCAACCTTCTTGGCCAAGTCGTGATACGAAGCCAAATATGTTCCCTTATTAGCCAAAGTTCCTAGGTATCCAGCAGAGGAGAACTTGCCCTTTGCTACATCCTTGATAACTCCTGCAACGGAAGTGTCAACGCCCTTTACTACAGAGGTCAAAAGTACTGATCTGTATTGAGGAGCTTGAACAAATCCATCTGAGTCAACCCAGATTGTTACTGACTTGTGTCCGGTCATTGACTGACCAGCGGTTGCTCCACCAAGACCACCAGCAACTGGGAAGATTACATCTGCACCCTGTTGTTCGAAGTTCTTGGAAATCTGAAGAGCCTTTGCTTGATCAGAGAATCCGCCAACAAATGTTCCGTCCTTCTTGACGGTGTCCCAACCAAGTGCAACAACGTGCTTGCCCTTCTTGCTGTTGTAGTACGCAACGCCCTTGGCGAAACCGTCCATGAAAATGGTGACTGGTGGAATGTTAAGTCCGCCGTAAGTTGCAACTTTGCCGGTCTTTGAATATCCAGCTGCAAGGTAACCAGCTTGGAATGCAGACTGGTTAGTTGCAAATTGAAGACCCTTCAAGTTGGCAAGTGCAGTACCTGGGTACTGATCGCCGTTTGGACCGTGATCAAATCCATCTTGATCGACGATTGCGAACTTGGTGCCAGGGTTGGCCTTAGCGGCGTCAACTATTGCACTGTTAATTAGGAAGCCAACGCCAATAATGACGGAGCACTTCTCATCTACAAGCTTCTTAATGTTTGGCGCATAGTCTGCATCGGACTGCGCAGCAAGATACTTGACTGTTACAGTCTTCGAAGCTGTTGACTGCGCTCCGCGCCAAGCCGCGGCGTTGAATGACTTGTCATCAACACCTCCGGTGTCGAGTGCTAAGCACGCTTTAACAACGGTTGCAGCAGGTGCTGCTGGAGCCACGGTAATGCCGAATGCAAGTGTGGAAGCCGCAATTACGGCCCCGTAACGCAATGACTTTTTCAATGTTCCTCCAAGGAGCCCCATGTCTTTCATGGGGTATTGATTTAGTCTAACCATAGAGGGCGATGTGGAAATAGACCTAAATGGTTAACTTTTTATTACAGTGGGAGTTTCGAAGCCTTTATCGCGGCGACATTGATAACTTTTCGATACTTGGCGACGAGTGGTGACCACAGGGACAACTCGATCCCCCCGTTGCCGATGCCGTATCGACGACCGTAGATTCCTGCGCTGGGATCGAGAACATCTATAACAGTGCGGCCCTTGGATGATTCAGAAATAACGTCGGTTATCGCCCGATCCACGCGATTTACCAATGAGGCAAGAATGAATTTTTTCGCACCCGCGGTGAGCGTTACGTACTGGTCAGGCTCGACAAGAATGAGGCCAACCTTTGAACCAGCTTTATTGGCGCTGACGACAGCACTCACAACATCAGAAACCGCTCCGACTCTCGTCATGAATATCACGTCGGAACCAGCTGCTATTAGCGCTTTTGCCAGCACGACAGAGGAATCAGTTCCGTATCGAGCGTCAACTTTTACGTCTTTCTTCATTTCGGCCGCTCCTGCGGTAAATCCTTTTTCATATGCCGTATCGGTACTCGAACCACCGATCAATCCGATCTTTCCTGACTTGCTTGCTAATGCGGCCGTAACTCCGGCTAAATATCCTCCTTGATTTTCCGAGAAAACAAGTGAGGTGACGTTTAACATGTTTACGGTTGCATCGTTAACTATCACAAACTGGGTGCTAGGAAAATCCAGTGCCACTTTCTTTACAGAGGGTGCGTATGCACTTCCCACTGCGATAACAGGATCGCAGGCTTTAGCAACCAGCGAGCGCAACCTCAACTCACGGTCTGCGTCCGACCCAATCGTGACAGTTGGCGTTAACTGAAATGTAAATTGCTTCTTCGCGCTCGCGATTCCTTTTGCGACGGCGTCATCGAACGAGTGATCCCCGGGTCCACCGGTGTCATAGGCCACTCCAACATTTAACTGCTGCGCCGCTTGCGCGGCTGGCGCTATCGGAGACAAGGTGGCAGCCAGAGCGATGATTGCTAAGGCGAATCCACGAACCTTCATCTCACAAGACCTAAATTCTCATACGCGCGGGAAAGAGTGCTCTCGGCAACGATACGGGCTTTTGCCGCCCCGGTATGCAGGATCGCCATCAGCGCTGGTTCATTCTCAAGCAATTCAAGGGCCTTAGCCCGAATTGGGCGTACAAACTCAACCACAACTTCAGCCACTTCTGCCTTGAAGTCTCCGTAACCCTTCCCAGCAAACTCTCGCTCGATCTCAGGAATGGGTTTGCCCGACAACAACGAATGGATTGTAAGCAAGTTGCTGATTCCCGGTTTCTCTTTCTCGTCGAATACGACTTCACGACCTGTATCAGTAACTGCACTCTTTATTTTCTTCGCATTGATTTCAGGTGCATCCATAAACTCGATGATGCCCGCAACAGATGAGGATGACTTGCTCATCTTTGCAGTCGGATTCTGCAAGTCATAAATCTTAGAACCGCTTTTCAGAATGTAGGCATCAGGAACTTGGAAAGTCTTTCCGTAACGCGAATTGAATCGCCCCGCGAGATCACGTGTGATCTCAAGATGTTGTCGTTGATCTTCGCCAACTGGGACCAAGTCAGCTTGATACAACAAGATGTCTGCGGCCATCAACATCGGATAAGTAAAGAGGCCAACGACAGTTCGGTCAGATCCTGACTTCTGCGATTTATCTTTGAACTGTGTCATGCGACTTGCTTCGCCAAATCCGGTCAAGCACTCCATGACCCAACCCAATTGATTATGTTCTGGCACATGTGATTGCAGGAAGAAAGCCGACTCCTTGGGATCAACGCCAATCGCTAACAATTGCGCAGCTGTTGCGAGAATTCGTTTGCGAAGAACTTCGGGTTCCGTTTCAACTGTCAACGTATGCAGGTCTGCGATGAAGTAAAAGACCTCGTACTCATTCTGTAGCGCCACCCACTGCCTAACGGCTCCTAGATAATTTCCAAGGTGCAGAGAATCTGCGGTTGACTGAATTCCAGAAAGGACTCTTTTGCGGGTCATGCCGCCAATTCTCGCATGCCCAGCACTACCTTTGAGATCAATTAGCCTCAGTGCGCGATATCAATAAGGCTCCGGCGCGTTTGCCTTCCATTGAAAGAACTGTGATCCGTGCCCCATCAATCACCACGACGTCATGAGCATTCGGAAGTCGACCCAGCAAATGCATAACAAATCCGCTCAAAGTCTCGTACGGACCCTCAGGAATCTCTATCCCTGTTTCATCCACGAGATCCTCGATGGATATAAGACCATCTACTTCAAAATCTCCCGTCCGAATCTCATGGGATATCTCGGTCTCAGGTGAGTCGTACTCGTCACGAATGTCACCAATAAGGCACTCGACGAGGTCTTCCATCGTGACGATTCCATCTGTGCCGCCGTATTCATCAAGCACGATTGCCAAGTGCTGGCGTTGATTGCGCATTTCAGTGAGCGCGGGCAGAACTCCCTTTGTCCCAGGAAGAAACATGATCTTGCGGACGAGCTCCTGAATTTTTTCGCTGTTGCTGGCCAAGGACTTGTCGAGCAAATCGCGAACATGGATGAACCCGATGACTTCATCGCTCGACCCTTTTACGACCGGATACCTCGAATGTGCCCGATCCACTGCTAGCGCGATTGCCCGTCCCACGGTCAATGACCCATCAAGGAAATCAACCTCGGTCCTAGGGACCATTACTTCGTGGACTTGGCGATCACTTGCGTTGAAGACCTCTTCGACAATGTCTCTTTCCTCATCCGTCAGCGCGGCATGCCCAGTAACGAGGTCGAGGAGTTCTTCCTCTGACATTTGTTCGCGCTGCTCTTCAGGATCCAAACCAAATAGACGAACAATCACGTTCGTCGAATGCGAGAGCAGCCAGATAACCGGACGAAACACCATCGCCAGAACATCGATGATCGGAGCCGCAGTCAAAGCAATGGCCTCGGTTCGAGCCAATGCCAATCTCTTTGGGACCAATTCGCCAAAGACCAACGATATGTAGGCGATGATCAAGGTCAATCCGATTAGTGAGATGGAATTGCTCCATCCTCGAGACAATCCCATGCCTTCAAGCCACGGTTCGACGTACTTTCCGATGCGTTCAGCACCCAATGCC